>JAJPHO010000153.1 GCA_021325215.1 Alphaproteobacteria bacterium | reverse complement strand
CTATATGACGCATCGCCTCCGGCTCAGCGTATTCGCCGGACGACCGGCGCGGCGCCAGTCGGCGCCGTGAGCAGTATGCGATTCTAAGGGATCGCAAACCGCTCTAAAGCTTATAGATCGACCGAGGCCGACAGGCGGAAGGTGCGCGGGGCGCCCTGCACCAGATAGCCGCCGAAGGCCGAGGCCCAATAGGCATCGTCGGTCACATTGTCGACGCCGAAGCGCAGGGTTACCGGATTGCGCGCCGCCAGGAAGACATAGCGGGCGCCGAGATCCAGCGTGGTCCAGTCCGAGACCTTCAGGGTATTGGCGGCGTCGGCATATTGCGAGCCGGTATAGGTCACGCGGCCGGTGACCGTCGCCCCTTCCACGAAGGGCAGATCATATTCGACATTGGCGTTGAGGGTATAGTCGGGCACGCCGATCGCCTGCTTGCCATCCATCGAGCCGCCCAAAGTGTCGAGCTGCGCCGTGGTGATGTAGGTGCCGCCGCCGATCAGGCGCAGGCCGGGCAGGGGCTCGCCGCTGACATTCAGCTCAATGCCGCGGTTGCGCTGGCTGCCATTGACCACGAACAGGTTGGCGGCGTTGGTATAAGCGCTCGGCTGCTCGATCTGATAGAAGGCCAGGGTTGCCGAAATGCCGTTGGTCTCGTACTTGCCGCCGGTTTCGTACTGCACCGAGCGATAGGGCGAGAAGATCTGGTTGGCGTTGCTGGCGGTGCTGGGCGCGACCGGTCCCTGGGCCAGGCCTTCGATGCGGTTGAAATAGACCGAGGTCTCCGCCGTCGGCTTGAAGACCAGGCCGACCACCGGGCTGAGCGCCGATTTGTCGTAGCGGCTGTCCTCCAGCCCGTCGGCGTAGGAATAGCCGATCACCTTGATATATTGCTGGCGCGCGCCGGCGATCACCTGGAAGCGGTCGTCGAAGGCCGACATCGTGTCCGAGAAGAACACGCTCTGCATGCTGGTGCGGTTGATCGGGAACAGGTCGGTCAGGTTGCCGCCCTTGAAGGTGTTGACCGGCAGGGGCACCTGCGGCGTGTTGTAGATATTGGTGTCGTAGGTCGGATAGCTGAAGGAATAGGCGTAGCGGCCGAGTTCCCAGATGCTGCTGCCGCCGACATTGATCTCGTTCTTCACGAAGCCGGTGGCGAACTGCGCACGGATGCCGCCCTCGACGCTTTCATTGTCGTCATGGCGCGGCACATAGAAGCCATAGGCGGTGCCGTCGCCGGTGGCGGCGTCGGTCAGGGTGACCGAGGAGTAGTTACCGCGCTCGGTGCCGTCGCGCAGGCCGGCCTTGGCATAGGCGGTCACATGGTCGGCGATGTCGTATTCGATCCCGGCCACGCCGAAATAATCGCGCAGATCGGTGAAGGTCCAGTCCTGGCCGTAATTGCTGCCGGCCGAGGGCGCCTTGGGAATGGCCCCCGTGGCGAAGACTTCCGGACGCTCGCGGTCGACGATGTCGCGCTGATAGCCGACATCCAGGGTCGCGCGGATGCGGTCGCCGCGCCAGTCGAAGCTGCCGCCGATCAGATTGGTCTGGTGATGCTCGCCATCGACGGCGGAATCGCCTTCGCGCTCCATCGCATTGAGGCGCACGCCGAATTCGTTGTTGTCGCCGAAGCGGCGGCCGACATCGGCGCTGCCCTGGAAGATGCTGCTCTGCGTGAAACCGACGGTCAGGCGGGTCAGCGGCGTGTCGGTGGCGCGCTTGAACTCCAGATTGACGCCGCCGCCGATGCCGGACCCGCCGGGTGCCGCGCCGTTCAGGAAAGCGCTGGCGCCATTGAGGATCTGCACGCTGTCATAGAGTTCCGGCGACACCAGCTGGCGCGGGGTGACGCCATAGAGGCCGTCGATCGAGACGTCGTCGCCATAAAGCGGATAGCCGCGGATGATGAATTGTTCCGAGGAATTGCCATAACCCAGCGTGGTGCGCACCGAGGGATCGTTCTGCAGCACCTGGCCGAGGGTCTCGGACTGCTGGTTGAGGATCAGCGCCGAGGAATAGCTGCGGATATTGAAGGGAACATCCAGCCCGTCCTTGTCGCCGAGAACACCCACCTGGCCGCCCTGGCTAACCTGGGTCTGGTTGGTCTTCTGGGCGGAAACGATGATTTCCTGCGCGTCGGTGGAGGCGGTCTGGCCATGAGCGGAGGCGGAGAGGACCAGGCCGGACGCGGCGGCGAGCAGGGAAAGGCGGCGGGATTTCATGAAATGTCTCTTGTTGTTGTCCGGGCTCGGAGATGCGGCGGACACTATCGCAACTGCAAATCATTCGCAATATCAGATCGAAGGAATATTGCGTTTCGATGACGGCCACTCTCAGAGGTGGGGGCGGTGCTCGCGAATCCAGCGATGCAGGACGATGACGTTGTTGTTGGCGGAGGGAGCCGGCGGCGGCGCGGCCTGACGGATCAGGCCTTCGGCCTCGTCGTCGCGCAGGGCTTCGGAGAAATGCCAGCCCTGGATCAGGCGCACGCCGTTATCCGCCAGCCAATGGGCGTCTTCTCCCGCCTGGGCGCCAATGCAGACCAGCCGGACGCCCAGCGCCATGGCGGCGTCGACCATCAGCCGGCACAATTCGGCGGTCTTGGAGTTGAAGGCCACCCCGTCGACGAACTGGCGGTCGATCTTCACCGTGTCGAAGGGCAGGCGGTTCAGCGCATCGAGATTGGACATGCCGGTGCCGAAATCGTCGATGGCGATCGAGAATCCGGCTGTCCGCAGCGCTTCGACCCGGTCGATCATGGCGCGCGACTCGATCAGTCCGGCCGCCGAAATCTCCAGTTCGATGGTGTCGGGGCCGATGCCATATTCCGCGGCGATGGACAGCAGGGCGCTGGGCAGGCTGTCGGCCAGCAGCGTGGCGCGGGCGATGTTGACCGACATCAAGGGCGGGTTGAGGCCGGATTCGGTCCAATAGGCGACCGACTGGCACATCGAGGTGAAGGCGTAGAGATCCAGCTGATAGGCGGCGCCGATCCGTTCGGCCAGCTGGACGAACCGCTCCGGCGGCAGCGGGCCGAGCGAGGGGTGGTCCCAGCGCAGCAACGTCTCGAAGCCGGTCAGCTCGGCCATCGCGAGGTCGAAAACCGGCTGGAAATTGACCTCCAGCAATCCGCCCTCGAATTTGCCCTGAAGCGCGGCGCGCAGATCGGCGGCCAGGCCTTCATCGTCGCCGGCCGAACTTGTGGCGCCGTCGTGCAGCACGCAAATGCCGCTGTTGGGCGCCTCGCGGGCGATCAGCACGGCGCGGTCGAGCAGAGCCGGGGCGACCGGGCCGTCTTCCGGGCAATCGATCAGACTGACGGTGGTGATCACCTGCATGGGCTGCTCGTCCAGCCGGACGGAACAGCGCCGCAGCGAATCGACCAGCTCGGAGACGCTGTTGCGGGCGGCGGCACCCGCCACCAGGAGGGCGAAATTACCCCCTTCGAGATGGGCCGCCACCGGTCCGCAGGATTGCGTTTCGGCAGCCTCGTCCCACCACAAGCGGAGGTGCCGGGCGACCTCCTCGATGGCGAGATCCCCCGCCGCATAACCATAGACGTCGTTGAGATAGCGCAGGCCGCGGATATTGACGCAGCCGATCGCCAGCCGCTCGTGCGCGGGACCGTTCAGGCGGTCGCGCACCTGCCGCAGGAAGCCCGACCGGTTGTAAAGCCTCAGGCCGCCGCTCAGATAGCGGGCGTCGAGCAGGCTTTCGGCATGCGCCCCGATCATGCGCAGCAGATCCAGTTGCTTCTGGTCGAGGGCGTCCGGCCGGGTGTCCATCACCCACAATGTGCCGATGGCGAAGCCGGCCTGGCTGACCAGCGGCGTCGCGGCGTAGTAGCGCACATGGGGGGCATCCTTGACCAGGGGATGGGTCTGGAAGCGGGGATCGGCGGCGGTGTCGGGAATCAGGAACAGGTCGCGGCCGGACTCGATGGCGATGGTGCAGAAGGACACCGACCGGGCGACGCTGCACAGCGCGACGCCCTGCCGGGCCTTCAGCCAGACGGTATCCTTGTCGACGATGCTGATGCCGCCGAAGGGTACCGCACAGAGATGGCAGAGCAATTCGACCACACTATCGAAAGCCGGCTCCGCCTCGTCGAAGGTCATCGCGTAGCGGCCCAGCTCTTCCAGCCGGGATTGCTCGTAATCGGGCCAGCCCGTCATGACGTCGCGCATGTGTGAAGTCCCCTCCCACCTGCTCGCTGCCCGTTCAGGATAGTGCGATTGCCGCAGGATGCAACGATATCGGCGTGGAGACGGTGGACGATCCGGCAATGAGGGGGTAAGGTCCGGCCGATTTTATCCCCCCGTTCCGGAGAGACTCCTTGACCGCCATTGCCAAGATCCTGCTGCTCGGTTCCGGCGAACTGGGCCGCGAATTCGTGATTTCCGCCAAGCGGCTGGGCGCGCATGTGGTGGCCTGCGACTCCTATGAAGGCGCGCCGGCCATGCAGGTCGCCGACGAGGCTGAGGTGTTCTCGATGCTGGACGGTGCGGCGCTCGGCGCCGCCATCGACAAGCACAAGCCGGATTTCATCGTCCCCGAGGTCGAGGCGATCCGCACCGAGGTGCTGAAGGAATACGAGGATCGCGGCCAGAACGTGGTTCCCTCGGCCCGCGCCACCATCATGACGATGAACCGCGACCGCATCCGCGAAGTGGCGGCTTCCGAGCTGGGCCTCAAGACCTCGACCTATCTCTACGCCGAATCGCTGGAAGAGATGCGCGACGCGGTCGCCAAGGTCGGTCTCCCGTGCGTGGTGAAGCCGGTCATGTCCTCGTCGGGCAAGGGCCAGAGCACGGTGAAGAGCGCCGGCGATGTCGACGCCGCCTGGGATTACGCGGTGGCGGGAATGCGCGGCGACCGTAAGCGCGTCATCATCGAGGCCTTCATCGCCTTCGATTACGAGATCACCCTGCTGACCATCCGCACCCGCCAGGGCGTGGTGTTCTGCGAGCCGATCGGCCATCGCCAGGAGCGCGGCGATTACCAGGAAAGCTGGCAGCCGACCCCGATGTCGTCCGGCGCGGTGGCCGAGGCCAAGCGCATGGCCGAGGCGGTGGTGAACGATCTGGGCGGCTATGGTCTGTTCGGCGTCGAATTCTTCGTCAAAGGCGACGAGGTGATCTTCTCGGAATTGTCCCCGCGTCCGCACGACACCGGCATGGTGACGCTGATCTCACAGAACCTGACCGAGTTCGATTTGCATGCCCGGGCCATCCTCGGCCTGCCGATCCCCTCGATCACCCTGCAGGGCGCCAGCGCCTCGGCGGTGGTCCTGGCCGATCGCGAATCCTCCGATTTCGCCGTCGAAGGCATCGCCGAAGCTTTGGTGCCGGAGACGGCGGGCATCGACATCGATGTGCGTATCTTCAACAAGCCGACCACGCGTCCCTATCGCCGCATGGGCGTCGCGCTGGCCCTGGCCAGGAACGGCACCGTCGACGAAGCCCGCGCCGCCGCGCGCGCCGCCGCCGCGAAGATCAAGCTGACCTATCGCTGATGAGCTTCCCCGGTTTGGAGCATGTTGTCGGCCTGCTGGCTTTGGGTGCCGGGCTGGGCTTTACCGGGGGAATGTTCGGCATCGGCGGCGGCATCGTCGCGATTCCCATCCTGACGCTGGGATTCGGCATGGATCAGGCGACCGCCCAGGGCACCGCGCTGGTGATGATGGTGCCCAACCTGCTGGTCGCCTGGTGGCGCTTCGCCCGCCATAATCCGGTGCCGTGGAGCGAGGCGATCGGCGTGGCGGTCGCCGGCACGGTGACCACCTGGGCTACCGCCCATCTGGCCGACCGGCTGGATCAGGCCTCGCTGCGGTCGCTGTTCGCGGTGTTTCTGCTGTTCGTCGCCTATCGCATGATGAAGAAGGATGGCGAGGTCGCCCGCGAAGCCCCGTTGAACCGCCGCCTGGTGCCGCTGGTCGGTACCGTCGGCGGCGCCAGCATGGGTCTGCTCGGCATTGGCGGCGGATTGGTCGCCATTCCTTTCCTCTCGCGCTTGTTCGGCCTCGATCAGCGTGTCGCGCAGGCTCTCTCGCTTGCCCTGGTGGCGCCCAGCTCGGTTATCGCGCTGGGTACTTATGCCGGCCATGGGAGGGTCGATTGGACGCTGGGGCTCTGCCTCGCCGTCGGCGGCGTGGCGACGGTGGCGGCCGGCGTCGAGCTTGCGCACCGACTGCCGGAGCGCCAGCTGCGCGCCTGGTTCGGCGTCGTGGTCGGGCTCACCGGCCTGTGGCTGCTGGCTGGCCGCTGGGTCTTGGCCCAGCTTTAGCCAACCGCCTTCAGGGGCAGGCTCAGCGAGACCACGCTGCCGCCGGACCGCCCGGCTTCGATCTCGACCGTGCCGTGATGGGCCAGCATGATCTGCTGGACCAGGGTCAGGCCGATGCCGGAACCGTTCGGCTTGGTGGTGAAGAAGGGCACGAAGGCGTTGGCACGGGCCTCCGCCTCGAAACCCCGGCCATTGTCGGCCACCGACAGCCGCAGCCAGCCATCCTCGTGACGCACGGTCACGCTCACCGCCGGGGCGCCGCTTTCGGCGGTGGCGTCGATGGCGTTGAGGATGAGATTGATCAGCGCATGTTCGATCAGGTCGGGATCGGCCTCGGGGATCAGGCTGGGATGCTCGATGTCGAGACTTAGCGTGATGTGCCGTTGATCCAAGGTGGCCTTCAGCAGCCCGATCACCTTGGCGAGCAGCTCATTCAGGGCGAAGGGCCGGCAATGCGGCACCGGCAGCGCCGCCACCGCGCGATAGCGGTCGACGAAGCCCAGCAGCCCGCGCGATCGCCGGGCGATGGCCTCGATCGCCGCCGCCACGTCGCTGGCGCGCGGCGAGGGATGGTCCGCCGCCATCGCTTCGACCGAGGGGCGGACGCTGTCGGCCAGGGTGGCGATCGGGGTGATCGAATTCATGATCTCGTGGGCCAGGATTCGCACCAGGCGCTGCCAGGCCGCCACCTCGACCAGATCGAAGGTCGGATCGGCGGTGTGCAGGGCGACCAGTTGCCAGCTCGTCGTGCCGTCGGTCCAATGACCGCCCACCGCCACCATGCGGCGCCCGGAGGGCGGGCCGACCAGCACCGAGCTGCCGGCCGGGCGTCCGGCCAGGGTTTCGGCGGTGTCGCGCAGGGCTTCGATCAGCGCCGGACCGCCCGGCAAGGCGTGGGCGGCGCGGTTGACCGGGCGCGGCGGGGCGCCGGCTTCGATGACGAACAAGGCGACCGGCGAGGTGTCGGCCAGCGCCCGCCAATGGTGGATTTCGCGCTGCAAGGACAGTTCGCGCGCGGCCATGGCGCCGCCGGTACGCTCTAGCGCGGCGGCAAGACGGCGCAGCGGACGGTGGCGCGGCTTCAGCGGCTCGCCATCCTGAAAGCTGTCGAGGGCCTGCCCGAGGGAGAGGTCGATGGCGCGGATATGCCGGCCCAATTCCGCCAAAGCGAGAAGGGCGGCCAGCCCGATCACCGCGACGCAGGCATAGAGGCTCGTATGCAGCGCCAGTTCGGCGCCGGCCACCAGCAGCGCGGCGAACAGCGCGGCGCGCAGGGCCAGTCCGGCGGTGAAGAGCTCAGAGCCCATATTTTGCCATCCGTCGATAGAGGGCCGGGCGTGTCAGGCCGAGCGCGGCCGCCGCCAGCGAGACATTGCCGGCGAAGTGCAGCAAAGCGCGGCGGATGGTCTGGCGCTCGACCGTGTCGAGGTCGAAGCTTGCGGCATCGCCGCTGCCGCTTGGTGCCGCCAGGGTGATCGGGAAGTCGTCGGCCTGCAGCTTCTCGCCTGCCGCCAGGATAGTGGCGCTTTCCGCCGCATGGCGCAGTTCGCGCACATTGCCGGGCCAGGCATGGTCTTCCAGCAGCGCCAGCAGCTCGGGCGACAGGCGGCGGCGCGGCACATGATGCTTGCGGGCATACAGCGCCAGGAAATGCTCCAGCAGCGGCCCGATGTCGTCGCGCCGCTCGCGCAGGGGCGGCAGGGTCAGCTGCACGGTCTTGATGCGGAACAGCAGGTCCTGGCGGAACAGCTCTTCGCGCGCCAGATCGGCGGCGCTGCGGTTGGTGGCCGAAATCAGGCGGATATCGACCGGGATCGGCCGGTTGGCGCCGATCGGTGTGACTTCCCGGCGTTCCAGCACGGTCAGCAGCTTGCCCTGCAGATGCATGGGCAGATTGCCGATCTCGTCGAGGAACAAAGTCCCGCCATGGGCCGCCTCGACCCGTCCGACCCGGTCGGAATGGGCGCCGGTGAACGAGCCCTTGCGATGGCCGAACAGCTCGCTTTCGAACAGGGTTTCCGGCACCGCGCCGAGATCGACGGCGACCAGCGGTCCGTGAGCCCTTTGCGATTGGCGGTGAATCTCGCGCGCCATCACTTCCTTGCCGGTGCCGCTTTCACCCAGCAGCAGGATGTTGGCGTCGGTCGGGGCGGCGCGGCGGATCACGTCGAAAATACGGGTCATCGCCGGCGCCCGGCCGATGATGCCGTCGGTTTCCGGCGTCTCGGCGGACAGGCCGTCATTGCGCCGCTGCAGGTCGCGCGCCTCGCGCTTGGCGCGGGTCAGGCTGAGGGCGGAGGACATCGTCGCGATCAGCTTGTCGTTCTGCCAGGGCTTCAGCACGAAATCGACCGCTCCGCGCTTCAGCGCCTCGACCGCCAGCCCGACCGTGCCGAAGCCGGTCATCAGCACGGCTGACAGGGTCGGATCGTCGCGGCGGATGCCGTCGAGCAGCGCCAGGCCCTCGGACCCGTCGGCGGCGCCGCGGGTGAAGTTGAGATCGAGCAGCAGCGCGGTCACCGGTCCGCGCTCCAGCCGCGCGCGCAGATCGGCGGGAGAGCCCGCCATCTCGATGGCGCAGCCGAGAGGCTGCAGCGCCAGGCGCGCCGCGATCAGCACGTCGGGATCGTCATCGCAGATCAACAGGGTGTCGCTATTCATGTCCATAAATGTACAGTTAGTGTCCGAAAATGTACAGTCCATGACATGCGGGCACGGATTCCTGCGCTTTTCGGGCTGGCACGGGGTTTGCGAAACAGGGGATATGAGCGACGCAATGGACCGACCCCTGACGCAAACCCGATGGCAGCGCTGGCGTAAGCCGGCGCTGGCCGGCCTGGCTGTGCTGACGGCGGGCTGGGTCGGCTGGCAGGTGGAGCGGACAATGATGGTGCCCTCGGCGCATCTGGCCCGGCGCGACATCACCATCGGCGCGGTCGAGCGCGGCCGGATGCATGATTTCATCCCGCTGCGGGCCGAGGTGGTGCCGCACGATACCGTCTATGTCGATTCCGTCGATGGCGGGCGCATCGAGCGCATCCTGGCCAATCCCGGCGATATGGTCGAGGCGGGGCAGCCGCTTGTCGCCTTCAGCAATACTCAGCTCGAACTCACCGTACTGGAGAAGGAAGGGCAGCTGATCCAATCGATCACGCTGCAGGAAACCTATCAGACTCAGCTGGAGCAGAGCCGGCTGGCCAACGGCACGGCGCTGGCCGAGATCGATTGGAACATCCAGCGTCTGGCCCGTCTGGTGCCGCGCCGCCAGCAATTGGCCGCCAAGGGCTTCGAGACGGAAGAAGGGCGCGAGAAGATCGAGGACGAGCTGGCCTATTGGCAGCGCCGCAAGCCGCTGCAGGAGGACAGCAACAGAAAGCAGGAAGAGATCCGCCAGCGCCAGCTGCCGCAGATCGAGGCGCAGCTGAAGATGATGCAGCAGGATCTGCAGATCACCCGCAGCAAGCTCGACAGCCTGCTGGTCAAGGCGCCGCAGGCCGGCCGGATCACCGCCATCGACCTCAAGATCGGCCAGACCCTGACCCCGGGCAGCCGGATCGCCGAAATCACGCCCGATACGGGGGTGAAGCTTATTCAAGAGGTCGACCAATATTACCTGCCGCGCCTCGCGGTCGGGCAGAAGGCCCGGGTCGAGATCGCCGAGCATGCGGCGATGCTGACCGTCTCGCGCCTCTATCCCCAGGTCAAGAACGGCACCTTCAAGATCGATTTGACCTTCGACGGGCCGCCGCCGGCCGTGCTGCTGCCCGGCCAGACCGTGCAGGGGCGCCTGTCCTTGGGCGGCGACAGCGAAGCGGTGATCGCGCCCAACGGCGCCTTCGCCGCCACCAGCGGCGACGCCTGGGTGTTCGTGCTCGACCGCGACGGGCACACCGCGCGGCGGCGAGCTTTGAAGGTCGGGCGCCGTAACGCCGAACAATTGGAAGTCCTGTCGGGCCCGCAGCCCGGCGAAAGCATCATCACCTCCGACTATCACGGGCTCGACCGCGTGGAGCGGGTGGATATAGAAGAGTGAGAGGAGACGCCGAATGCTGCAATTGTCCGTCATTTCCAAGCTCTACCGGACCAGCGAGATCGAGACCGGCGCGCTGCGCGACGTGTCGCTGTCGGTGCGCGAGGGCGAATTCGTCGCGGTGATGGGCCCGTCCGGCTGCGGCAAATCAACCCTGCTCAATATTCTCGGCCTGCTGGATTCGCCCAGTTCCGGCTCTTACCGGCTGTTCGGCGAAGAGGTCTCCAACCTGTCCGAAGCTGCCCTGACCCAATTGCGGCGCCAGTCGGTCGGGTTCGTGTTCCAAAGCTTCAACCTGATCGACGATCTGTCGGTGGCGGACAATGTCGAGGTGGCCCTGATCTATCGCGGCGTGCCGGTGCGCGAGCGCAGGAAGCGGGTCGCCGAGGCGCTGGAACAGGTCGGCATGGCCCATCGCGCCCGGCACCGGCCCGGCCAATTGTCGGGCGGCCAGCAGCAGCGCGTCGCCATCGCCCGTGCCCTGGTGGCGCGGCCCAAGCTGATCCTGGCCGACGAACCGACCGGCAATCTCGATACCGGCAATGGCGCGGCGGTGATGGGCATGCTGCTCGACGCGGTGGCGGGCGGCACGGCGGTGGTGATGGTCACCCATTCCGAAGGCCATGCGGCGATGGCGGCGCGCACCCTGCGCATGCTCGACGGGCGACTGATCGGCGAGACGCGGGTGGCGGCCTGATGCCGGGCTTCTATCTCAAGGCGGCCTGGCGCAACGCGGCGCGCACGCCGCTGCACAGCACTTTGAACCTGCTGGGCCTGTCGCTCGGGCTGGCGGCCTTCATCATGGCCATGCTGCTGACCTGGGACGAGCTGCATTACAACAGCTTCTTCACAAACCACGCCGATCTCTATCTGGCGCGCATGGGCAGCGAGAATTTCGGCGAGCGCGCGGTGACGACGCCCGAGCCGATGTCGCTGGCGCCGCAGCTGGCCCTCGATTTTCCCGGCGTCGACGGCGCCACGCGCTCGACCGGCGGATTGTTCGACGTCATCCGGGGTGACACTTTCCTGGCCGAGGTTCCGGCCCTGACCGCGGATGCCAATTTTCTGGAAGTCGTCGGCGTGCCGCTCAAGCGCGGCGACCAGCACAGCGCTCTTCTGGCGCCGGACAGCGTGGCCATCAGCGAAGCCCTGGCGATGACCTTGTTCGGCACGCTGGATTGCCTGGGGAAGACCATCACGCTCAATGAGCAGAATCCGGTGGCGGTAAAGATCACCGCCGTTTTTACCAATATGCCCCGTGACGGCCTCAGCCGGGCGCCGCGCATGATTTTATCCGGAAACGGCGAGAACAGCGCGATCCGCCGGATCGACCGGCTCAACCCGGCCAATACGCTGCCGCCCAATTATGTCGACAGCTATCTGCTGATCCGCTCGCCCGACGTCCGGGCGCGCATCGAAGCCGGGCTCGATGATTTTGGTCATCGGCACTTCCAATATTTCGTCGACAGCATGAAGGCCTATTTCATCCTGATGCCGCTCGATTCCTGGCGGCTGCAGGGCAAGAAATATGGCGATCAGGATTCCCATCCGCTGATCCGCTTCCTGGCGGTCAATGCGGTCGGGTTCCTGGTGTTGGCGGTGGCGACGCTCAATTACGTCAATCTGGCGACCGCGATGGCGGCCCGGCGCGGTGTCGAGGCCGGGGTGCGCAAGGCTATCGGCGCGTCTCGCCGTCAGTTGATCCTGCAATTCCTGGCGGAGTCGGTGGCGCTGTCCTTCGTCGCCACCGTGCTGGCGGCGGCGCTGGTCGAGCTGGCGCTGCCCATGTTCAACACTCTGTGGTACTCGGACCTGACTTTCGACTATGTCCACCAGCCGATTTTGCTCCTGCTGCTGGCCGGTCTTGCCCTGGTGTTCGGGCTACTGGCGGGAGCCTATCCGGCCTTTGTCTTGTCGTCGGGAAAACCGGCCGAGGCCTTGCGGGCAGGGCGGCTCGGGCAGGGGGGCGGCCGCCTGCGCCAGACTCTGGTCTTGCTGCAATATGCCGTCTCGATCGGGATGATCATCGCCGCAGGAGTGATCGAGCGACAATATGACTATGCCGCCAACGACATAGACGGGATCGACGATCGTCTGGTCTACAGCGTGCAGCCGCCGCTCCGCGACAACAGCCTGCCGGGCATCGTCGCCAGCGATTTCTCCGCCCGGATGGCCGATCTCGCCGCGGCGATACCCGAGGTGACCGAGGTCACCGGCCTTACCCGCGATCCCGACGGCAGGACCTATCGCCAGCCGAGCGGCGTCGGCACCGGAAACGCGCTGATCCGCGGCGTGCCGGTCGGAGCGCTCTTCTTCGATATTCTCGGCGTGCGGCCCTTGGCGGGCCGCCTATTCGACCGCGATCATACCGACGCCGACTCGATCGTCCTCAATCTCACCGCGTCCCGCGCCCTGGGCTTTGCCTCGCCCGAGGCGGCCATCGGGCAGGATGTCGTCGGCACCTTGGAGAATGGCGACAAGACACCGCACCGCTTCACGGTGATCGGCGTAACGCCGGATTTTCTGGTTGAAACCCTCTATGGGGTAATGCCGCCGCTGGTTTACGAGATCACGCCGCCCGCGAGCTATAGCGAAATCCTGATCAAGATGTCCGGGCGCGACGTGCCGGGAACCGTAGCGGCGATCCGCAAGGCCTTCACGGATCTGGTCGGCCACCGCGATTTCCACGGCGCTTTCCTCGATTACTATCTGAACCGGCGCTACGAGGACATGCTGCACGACGCCGAGACCATCGGCGGGTTCTCGCTGCTGGCCGTCTTCGTGGCCGCGCTGGGCCTGTTCTCGCTGGCGGAATTCGTCGCCGAGCGGCGCACCAAGGAAATCGGCATCCGCAAGGCGATGGGAGCCAGCACGCCGCAGATCGCGGCGCTGCTGAGCCGCGATCTGCTGTGGCCGGCCATCGCCGCCAATCTGATCGCCTGGCCGCTGGCTTATCTCGGTTTGACCTGGTGGCTGCGCGGCTTCGCCTATCACATCGACATGCCGCTATGGCTGCTCCCCGCCGCCAGCCTGCTGGTGCTGCTGGTGGCGGGGTTGACCGTGCTGCTGCATGTGATCAGGGTGGCGCGGGCCAAACCCGCCACCGCCCTGCGTTACGAGTAGTAATAGGCCTGGTCGATATCGGCCAGAAGGCCGATCTGGCGGGGTTCCCAGCCCAGGGTTTCGCGGGTCCATTGGCTGGAGGCCAGGTTGTTCATCGCGGCGAAATGGCCGAACCACTCGAAATGGCTGGCGTCGCGGCTGACCACGGGCAGTCGCAGATGCTTGCCGATGATGGCCGCGATGTCGCGGAACAGAACGCCCGATTCGGCGGTGGCGTGGTAGCGCACGCCACCGAGGCCCTTTTCTATCCCCAGGCGGAACAGCCGGGCCGCGTCCTTGCGATGCACGCCCGGCCAGTGATTGAGTCCGTCGCCGATATAGGCCGAGACGCCTTTCCGGCGGGCCAGATCGATCAGCATCGGCACGAAGCCGTGCTCGCCTTCGCCATGCACGGAGGGCGGCAGGCGGACGATCGAGGCTTTGACGCCGCGCGCCGCGGCCGCCTCCGCCGCCTGTTCCGAGGCGACGCGGGGGAAGGGTGACTCATTGGCGTCGGTCTCGAAGGCCAGCTTGCCGGGCGCCAGCAATCCGGTGCCCGAGCTGATCAGCATCGGCCGGTCCGAGCCCTCCAGCGCGTCGGCCATGGCCTCGATGGCGCGGCGGTCGATCCGGCAGTTTTCTTCGAATTTGGTGAAATCGTGGATGAAGCCGGTATGGATCACGCCGTCGGTTTGCGAAGCGCCCTCGCGCAGGCTGGCGGGATCGGTCAGGTCGCCGCGCAGCACTTCGGCGCCGGTGGCGGCGAGCTTTTCGGCGGAAGCGTCCGAGCGGGCCAGGCCGAGCACCGTGTGGCCGGCTTCGAGCAGGTCCTGGACGATGGCGGAACCGATGAAACCGGTGGCGCCGGTAACGAAGACACGCATGGGAAAGTCCTTGGTTGGGATCGGGGTGTCACAACAGGCTAGAGAAATAGGCTGATACGATCTATGCTTTAGGCGCCATATTTTCTTCGCGATCGTCCAGAATGCCCGCTGATCCCCTGTCCGAGATCCTCTCTCTGCTGAAGCCGCGCAGCTATATGTTCGGCGGTTTCGAATGCGGCGGCGACTGGTCGGTGCAGTTTTCCGGCCATCCCGGTGCGGACGTCCACGCCATCAAATGCTACGCCATCGCCTCCGGCCAATGCTGGATGACGGTCGATGGCGTCGGCCAGCCGCTGCATCTCAAGGCGGGCGATTGTTTCCTGCTACCGCGCGGCCGTCCGTTTCTGATGACCTCCGATCTGGCCTTGCCGCCGGTCGATTACCGTCAGGTCTTCACCGGTCCGCTCAATGGCGCGGTGCGCGTGATCAATGGCGGCGGCGACTTCCTGTCGGTGGGCGGGTTCTTCACCCTGGCGGGGTCGCATGCCGCCGTCCTGCTCGAAGGCCTGCCGCCGGTCGTGCATCTGCGCTCCGAGTCCGACCGGGCGGCGCTACGCTGGGCGGTGGAACGTATCCGGCAGGAACTGCGCGAGCCGCGGCCGGGCGGTTTCCTGGTCTCCGAGCATCTGATCCATATGATGCTGGTCCAAGCCTTCCGCCTGCATCTCGCCGACGGGGAACCGGGCCGGGTCGGATGGCTGTTCGCGCTGGCCGACCAGCAGATGAGCGCCGCCATTTCCGCCATGCATGAAAGTCCGTCGCGGCGCTGGACGGTGCAGGAACTGGCCTTGCGCGCCGGCATGTCGCGCTCGGGCTTCGCCGCGCGCTTCAAGGAGACGGTCGGGGTCTCGCCGATGGATTATCTGACGCGCTGGCGCATGCTGCTGGCCGGCGACCGGCTGGAAAACTCGCGTGAGCCGGTTTCGGCCATCGCCCTGTCGCTGGGATACGAGTCGGAAAGCGCCTTCAGCACCGCCTTCAAGCGGGTGATGGGCTGTCCGCCGCGCCGCTATGGACGGGCGGCGTGAGACCGCTCGCCTTTCTGCTCGCTCTGGCTTTGGGCAGCGTAGCCTCGGCGGCCGATCCCGATGCGGTGGATCGCGGCCGGGTGCTGTTCACCCAGGTCTGGGTTCCGGCCGCGCCGCACGGTGCCGGTGGTTTCGGCGGGCTGGGGCCGGTGTTTAACGATACCTCCTGCATCGGCTGCCATGTCGGCACCGGACGGGGCGGGGCGCCGGAAGGTCTGGATCAGCATATGCGCGGCATGCTGGTGCGCCTCAGCCTGCCGGGCCGGGACGAGCAGGGCGGTCCGCTGCCGGTGCCGGCCTATGGCGATCAGCTCAATGATCATGCGATTCCCGGAGCCGCCGCCGAGGGGCGGGCGGTGATCTCCTGGCGCGAGATGCCGGTGAAACTCGGCGACGGCACCATCATTTCTCTGCGCATGCCGAGCCTGGGGTTCGCCGATCTTGCGTATGGAACGCTCGGCCCCGAGGTGCTGACTTCGGTGCGCATCGCCCAGCCGTTGGCCGGAACGGGTCTGCTGGAAAACATTCCCGAAGCGGACATCCTCGCCAATGCCAAAAGCGAAGGGCGCGGCCATGCCAATCTGGTGTGGAATCCGGTTGTCGGCGAAATATCGCTCGGGCGGTTCGGCTGGAAAGCCAACCAGCCGACCCTCGCCGTGCAGATCGCCGCTGCCGCGCTCGGCGATATGGGCCTGACCTCGGTCATTTTTCCCGACAAGAATTGCCGTCCGGTGCAATCCAGCTGCCTGGCCGCGCTGCGCGGTCCGCAGCCTGATCTCGACGCAAGGCGTCTGGCCGATCTGACCGCCTATGTCGCGGCGATGGAAGCGCCCGCCCGGCGCAATGAGACCGATGCGAAGGTGACGCGGGGCGAGGCGATGTTCGGCGCGCTGGGCTGTCCGGGCTGCCACAAGACGGAGTGGCGGGCGGACGGGCAGACGATCCATCCCTACACCGACCTGCTGTTGCACGATATGGGGCCGGGCCTGGCCGACGGACGCCCGGATTTCCGTGCCGGCCCGTCGGAATGGCGTACCGCGCCGCTGTGGGGAATCGGTCAGGCGCTCGATCTCAATCCGCAAGCCGCCTTCCTGCATGACGGCCGCGCCCGCAGTCTGATCGAGGCGGTGCTGTGGCATGGCGGCGAAGCGCAGGCGGCGCGCGACGGAGTCGCCGCTTTGCCGGCGACCGATCGCGAGGCTCTGCTGGCGTTCCTCGACAGCCTGTAGGAAGCTTGGCCCAGGACTGAAGGGGGATCGGAATGAGCATCGTAGCCGCTTTCATCTATGGCAATGGACAGCGGCTGCGCGAGATAGACCTCGCTTATCCGCATAGCCTGGACATGAAATCGCGCGAATTCGCCTGGATCGGCATCGTCGAACCGGACGAAAAGGAGCTGCGCGTCCTGCAGGAGCGTTTCGGCCTGCATCCGCTGGCGGTCGAGGACGCGCTAACCGCGCATCAGATTCCCAAGGTCGAAGTGTATGGCGACCAGCTTTTCGTGGTCGCCCGCACCGCTCATCTCGAAGACGGCGCGCTGGTCTATGGCGAGACCGACGTCTTCGTCGGCCGCAATCACATCATCACCGTGCGCCACGGATCGGCGCGCGCCCATACCGAGTTGCGCCACAAGCTGGAAAGCGCTTCGGGGCTGCTCAAGAACGGCAGCGATTATGTGCTGCACGCGGTGCTGGACTATATCGTCGACGGTTATCTGCCGGTGGTGCAGAGCATCGAGGACGAAGTCGTCGAGATGGAGCGCCGGGCGCTGGACGCTTTTCTGAGCCGCGACGATGTGGCGCGTTTGTTCGGCCTGCGCCGTGATCTGATGCGGTTCCGCCGCACGCTGACCTTCATGGAGGAGGTGGTGGCGCGGCTCGAACATCGCGACCTGCCCTGCGTCGATCTCGAAATCCAGCCTTATTTCCGCGACGTGCGCGATCACATCATCCGCGTCGCCTCGATCGTCGAATCGCTGCGCGACATCCTGTCGTCGGTGTTCGAGATCTCGACCCTGCTCGAACAGCAGCGCCAGGGCGAGATTACCCGCAAGCTGGCCGCCTGGGCCGCGATCCTGGCGGTTCCCACCGCCATCGCCGGCATCTATGGCATGAATTTCGAGTTCATGCCCGAGTTGCATTGGCACTATGGCTATTACGTCGTACTGGCGGTGATCGTGTCCCTGTGCGGCGGGCTGTATCACTGGTTCCGCAAGGCAGGGTGGCTCTAGGCGCAATGCCCCTGCGCTTGTTTTATATCGCTATGCGATGTAATTCGGGCGCCCATGAACCGCTTTATCGCCTGGCTGAAATCATTCCGTCCCGAACCGGTCGGCGCCGATCTGCGCGAACGCCTGCGCGGCAGTGTCGGCGCGTGCCTGGGCCTGGTGATGACCGGATTGGTCTTGCGGCTCACGCTGGGCACGACCTCGGCAATGGCGTCGTTGCTGGCGCCGATGGGCGCCTCCGCGGTGCTGCTGTTCGCGGTGCCGGCCAGCCCGCTGGCCCAGCCCTGGTCGATCGTCGGCGGCAATCTGGTGTCGGCGCTGGTCGGCATCACCTGCTGGCGCCTGATCCCCGATCCGGTTCCGGCGGCCGGTGCCGCCGTCTGCCTGTCGATCGGCGCGATGTTCGCGCTGCGCTGCCTGCATCCGCCGAGTGGCGCCGTCGCCTTGACTACGGTGCTGGGCGGCCGGGCCATTCACGATCTCGGCTATGGTTTCCTGCTGGCGCCGCTGGGGATCAATACCCTGCTGCTGGTCGTGATGGCGCTGATCTACAACAATGCCACCGGCCATCGCTATCCGCACCGGACCGCCATACGCCCGTCATTGCGCTTCGGCCTGCATCCGGAAGATCTCGACGACATCCTCGACCATCAAACCGAACTGCTCGATATCAGCCGCGACGATCTGCTGACCCTGTTCGACGAAATGGAGCGCCGCGCCCGGCTGCGAGAGGGCAAACCGCTGCGGAATGCCGCGCAATAGGACGCGACGGGTAGCGCTGGCCGCTCCGAGCACCTACATTCCGGGGATGGAACAGCTTCCCTTCGCCTTCGACAATTCATACGCCCGTCTGCCGCCGCACTTCTTCCAGCGCGTCGATCCGACGCCCGTGGCCGAACCCAGGCTGATCGAGGTCAATCGTGCCCTGGCCGAAGAGCTGGGCATCGATGCCGATCGCTTGACCGCGGCGATGCTGGGCGGCAACGAGGTTCCCTTCGGCGCCGAGCCGCTGGCGATGGCCTATGCCGGGCACCAGTTCGGCTATTTCGTGCCGCAGCTGGGCGATGGCCGCGCCATTCTGCTGGGCGAAGTGATCGACCGCAACGGCCTGCGCCGCGACATCCAGCTGAAGGGATCGGGCCTGACCGCCTTTTCCCGCCGCGGCGACGGCCGCGCCGCGCTGGGGCCGGTCCTGCGCGAATATCTGGTCGGCGAGGCGATGGCCGCTTTCGGCATTCCCACTACCCGGGCGCTGGCCGCCGTCACCACCGGCCAGCCGGTGCTGCGCGAGATGCCGCTGCCCGGCGCGGTGCTGACTCGCGTCGCCTCCAGCCATCTGCGCGTCGGCTCGTTCCAGTTCTTCGCCGCGCGTGAGGACAAGGAGGGGCTGAAGGCGTTGGCCGATTACGCCATCGCCCGTCATTACCCCGAGGCTGCCCAAGCCGACAAGCCTTACCGCGCCTTCCTGCAGATGGTGGTCGAACGCCAGGCGGCGCTGATCGCCCAATGGCAGCGCGTCGGTTTCATCCACGGGGTGATGAACACCGACAATTGCTCGATCGCCGGCGAGACCATCGATTTCGGCCCCTGCGCCTTCATGGACGGGTTCGATCCCAACAAGGTATTCAGCTCGATCGACGAGGGCGGGCGCTACGCCTACAACAACCAGCCGCGCATGGCGCAGTGGAATCTGTTCCGCCTGGCCGAATGCCTGCTGCCGCTGCTGGCGGATACCGAGGAAGACTCCGTCGCCGAAGCCGAGCTGGCGCTGGAGCGCTATAAGACGGCGTTCGAGGAAGCCTATCTCGCCGCTCTGCGCGGCAAACTGGGATTATTGACGGCTCAGCCGGACGATATGGAGCTGGCGCAGGATTTCCTCAAGCTGATGGCGACGGAACAGGCCGATTTCACCATCACGTTCCGCCGGCTGGGCGACGAGACGCTTCGCCATCTGTTCGCCGACAAGGCGGTGATCGATGATTGGCTGACGCGCTGGAGCCTCCGCCTGGCGCAGGAGCCGGACCGGGATGAGGAGCGGCGTGCGGTGATGCGGCGCGCCAATCCGGCGGTTATTCCGCGCAATCACCGCATCGAGGCGGTGATCCGCGCCGCGGTGGATAATGAGGATTTCGCGCCGTTCCGCGAGATGCTGGCGGCGTTGAAGGACCCGTCGGACGACCATCCGGAGTTCGCTCTCTACCAACAGCCGCCGCGCAGCGAAGAACTGGTTCTGCGGACCTTCTGCGGAACCTGATCAGCCGAACAGGCTGTCTATGTCGGCCTGACTGGCATCCTTGCCGATCACGCTGTCGGCATAGGCCTGGTCGATCTTGTCGTGCGGCTTGGCGACGGCGACCTTGCGGCCGAGCAGCGATTCCTCGATCGTGCGCAGCGTCTTCAGCGCGTGCTGGATACGCTGGCCGGTCAGATCCTGGAAACCGCAGGCTTCGAAAATGGCGGTGACCTGGTTAAGCACGGCGAACCGCACCGCATCGGGCACACCCTCGACTTCCATGCTGTGGGAAATCTGCTCGGCCGCTTCCATGATGCGGTCTGCGGCGTCGGCGTTGAGATGGATCACCGCCTCGATTTCCTGGCCGGGCCCGCCGACATCGTCCTGCGAAGCGTGCGCCGTCACCGGGCTCAGCATGTCGCCGATCTGGCTGAGCACCTCGCGAGATTTTTCAAGCATGATGTCCCCGGTTCCCTCTCGTTCACGTGCGGGCAAACTGATGGGAGCGAGTGGTTCCGGCTATCCTCAGCTGGGGACTGAGGGCATAAAGAACGGGATAGGGAGGAGAAAAAATGACCGATTTGCTCAGCCGCCGCCAATTTTCGGGGCTTCTGGCCGCCGCCGGCCTGGCGCCGTTCACCGCTGCCGCCGCGCCGAAAGCGGCCATGGCCGGCGGGCGTAAAGTGATCTTCGATACCGATCCCGGCATCGACGACGCGATGGCGCTGTTGTTCCTGCATTATCTTCCCGGTATCGAGCTGCTCGGCGTGACCTCGACCTTCGGCAATCATGTGGTCGACGTCACCACCCGCAATGCTCTCTATCTGGTCGAGCGCTTCAAGATCGATGTGCCGGTGGCTCGGGGCGTCGGCATTCCGCTGGTGGGGGATTACGGCCCGCCGCCGGTCTATGTGCACGGCCAGAACGGCCTGGGCGACGTGCCGGTGCCCGATCAGGTGGCGACGAAGCCCGATCCGCGCCCGGCTCACAAATTCATCATCGACACCGTGCGCGCCCATCCCGGCGAGGTCACCCTGCTGGCCGTCGGCAGCATGACCAATCTGGCGCTGGCGCTGCGCGACGACCCGGACATCGCCGGCCTGGTCAAGGACGTGATCATCATGGGCGGCGCCTTCGGCTATTTCGGCAATCTGGGCAATGTCACGCCGGCGTCCGAAGCCAATATCCACGACGATCCGACCGCCGCCGACGAGGTGTTCGGCGCCAAATGGCACGTGACCGCCGTCGGGCTCGACGTCACCCATCGCGTCGAGATGCCGCAGGATTATCTGCGCGCGCTGTCCCAGGAGGCCGGCGAGGTCGGCAAATTCATCTGGGACATCACCCGCTTCTACGAGAATTTCTACCGCAAGAGCGGCATGCCCAATATCTTCTGCCACGACGCCTCGGCGGTCGCCTATCTGGCCGATCCGTCGCTGTTCAAGACCCGCTCGGGCGCCGTGCGCGTGGTCACCGACGGCCTGGCGAACGGCCAGACCATCCAGAAACCGGACAGCCGCAAGTTTCCGCCGGGCGCCTGGGACAGCCGCCCGTCGCAGTCGATCTGCATCGATGTCGATGCCGAGAAGCTGCGCCAGCTCTACCGGCGCACCATCATTGCCGGCGGGAAGGCGCTGGCGGCCGCGAAATAGTCAGCTCTTGGCGACCACGTCCGCCGCCATGCGCAGCTCGCGCAGGGGGCGGACGCGCCTGGTCGCCTCGGAGTAGGTCGGATGCGCCTTGTAGGCAGCCAGTTGCGCTTCGTCGGCAAATTCGCCATAGACGACGAAATCGGGGCCGTCGGGGCTGATGGTGTCGACCAGCATGTTGCGGCCGACCTCGAAATGAATCGAATGCGGGATGGTGCCGAGGATCGACAGGCCTTCGTAGATGGCTTCCTTGTCGGCGGGGTTTTTGGCGCTGAAAAAGACGATATGACGAATCATCGCAGAACATTTTCCTAGAAATCGTTGCCTGCGTTTTGGCAGGCGTGGGCAAAAAGTCAATCCGAGAGTTAAGGAACAGATGACAGATCAGGATGTGGAAAACCCGGCCGAGCATATCGGGCACGCCACTCACGCCATCCACGGTGAAGGCGACAGGAAGCTGACCCGCGACACGGCGCTGGCGGTGACGATGATGGCCATCGTGGCCGCCACCATCGGCAGCCTGCAGGAAACCGAATCGACCCATGCCTTGGGCGAGAAGAACGAAGCCGTGCTGCTGCAGGCGCGCGCCTCGGACCAGTGGGCGTTCTTCCAGGCCAAGAGCATCAAGAAGAACAGCTATCAGATCGCGGCGGAGCAGGCCGCCGGCGCCGGACGCGACCCGGAGCCCTTCAACGAGAAGGCCAAGCGCTACGCCCAGGACGAGGACGACGTGCAGGCCAAGGCGAAGGAGCTGGAAGAAGAATCGAAATCGCAGTGGGAGCGCAGCTCGCACCATACTCACCGCCTGCATACCCTGACCCTGGCGGCGACGCTGGTGCATGTGGGTATCGCCGTCAGTTCGATGGCGATTTTCACCAATCGCCGCCTGCCGCTTTATGGCTCGGTGGCCATGGCGGCAGGCGGGATCGCGGTGGCCCTCTGGGCCTATTTCGGCTGACGGCTCAGCCGGTGATCGTCAGATGCAGGGCGTGGGTCAGGGTGACCCCGCCCTGGTTCCACACATTGACCGACAAGGTATCGACGCCGACCACTCCGGCGGTCGCTTCGTAATGCAGGGTCTGCAGATCGGCGTTGAGCTGCGATAGGCTGCCGGTCAGCGACAGGGCCGAGCCGTGCAGCATGCTGGTGCCGTTGCCGATCTCCATCGTCCCGTGCGAAACGGTGAGATTGAGCACCATGTTGCCGCTGTGAGACGCGGCCCAGGCGTCGCTGATCGACACGCCGGAGACGGCGCCGTAGGCCGAGCTGGTGACCGTCGGCGAGGTGGCCGGGACCAGGATGGCGAGGTCCTGGGCGGTTCCCGCGATGGCCGCGGTCGAGGTGCCCGTTCCGGCCACCAGATTGACGGCCAGGGTCTTGGTCGATTCCACGCCGCCCTGATTCCACACATCGACGATGATGGTGTCCGACCCGGCGGTGCTGCCGCCGACATAGGACAGGGTGGTCAGGTCGGCATTGAGCTGGGCCAGGCTGCCGCTGAGATGCAGGGTGGTGCCGGCGGCGACCGTCACCGTGCTGCTGCCGTTGCTGATCTGGAGGGCGTTATGGCCCGCCGTCAGGTTCAGCGCCATGCTGCCGCTGTGGTTGGCGCCCCAGGCGTCGCTGATCGACACGCCGGACAGCTGGGTGACCTGCGAGGTATAGGCGATGTCGGAGGTGGCCGGAACGATCACCGCGAGATCCGACGCGGTCGGCGTCGCCGTGGTGCCGCCGCTGCTGCCGGTCGAGGTGGTGGTGGTCGAGCCCGTGCCGGGGATGATCTCGACCAGGATCGGATGGTCCGGCACCGACAAGGCGACCGTCGAGGCGTTGGATATTGTCTGCGTCGCGGTGGTGCCGGTCAGCGGATCATAGATCTCGATGGTCTGGGCGGCGCTGCCCAGGGTCAGCGTGACGGTGTGATTGGCGACGGTGATGGCCGCCGGCGAGGTCGGGCCCGACAGGCGGGCCTCGTTCCACACCGCCAGCCAGAAGCTTCCGTCCGACTTTTCCATCAGCATGGAATGGTCGGTGCTGATGGTGCCGCTCAGCTGATAGGACAGGCCGGTAGGCTTGAAGGTCGCCGCCGTGCTGCCGGTGTCGGCCAGCAGGGTGGTCAGGTTGTGCAGCGCCGTGGCGGCTGGCTTGGCCGTGCCGTTGGCGTTGAACAGGCCGAAATTGTCCTCGTTGTTGGTGGTGCTGGTGCCCTCGTTCAACAGCTCGTAGAGATACGTCATGCTGTCGCCGGCCTGATAGGCGTCGAGCAGGCCGTCCAGCATGTATTTGGCCTGCTCCAGCGGCGTATCGTTCGACACGTCGGTGGTGCTGGACGTGGTGTACCAGCCCATTTCGGTATTGATGACGGGCTTGCCCTGGGCCGCCAGTTCGGCGTCGGAATTCAGCATCAGAATGCTCGATAGCGGCGTGTTGCCGGTACCGAAATAGACATGGTCGTTGGCATAGTCGGTATAGGCGGAGAGATTGCCGACGGTGCCGTAATCGCCGGTCGACGAGCTGCCCCAGCCGGTGCCGAAGCTCATATTGATCACGGAAACGCCCAGCGCATGGGCGCTAGAGTAGAGTGTCTGCTGAAAGGCGGCCGTGGTGGCCAGGCTGTTGCCCAGCGAAATGGCGTAGGGTTGGTCTTCCTCGTTGCCGCCTTCGATGAATTTGACGATGCCCTGCTTGGCCAGGATGAGTGCGTTGGCTTCGCTCGACTGCATGGTCGCCACCGACCCCTCGGCGGCATAGGCGTCGAACTTGGCGCCAGTCGCGTTGGCGACCTGCTGCCACAGGCCGTTGGCGCCGAGATCCGACGGATTCTCGGCGGAATCGCGGATGTTTTTGACGCCGAGATAATTGATGTCGGCTTCGACCGTGCTCAGCTGGCTGCTATAGCTCGTGAAGTCGATATGAGTATTTATCCCGATGGAATTGATAAAGTTTTCTGCAGTGACTGCAGATACGTAAGAAATTGTCATGGTTCTATCCCCGAAAACTCGCTGTTCTGCCCCGGGGAGGAAAATCGGCTATTAAAGTTATGATCTGGTAAATCGCTGAAATAGATTTGAGTGATCGAATTTACCTATAATTGTATCAAGTTTTTCTAATCCGAGGAATTTCATGAAGCTTTTCAAGTGTCAAAGCTGTGGTCAGATGCTTTATTTCGAGAATGGCTGGTGTGAAAGCTGTGGTCACCGCCTCGGATATTTACCGGATATCGGATTGTTAAGTTTTGTAATTGAAGACGGTCCCTCCTGGATTGCGGCAGCCAACCCCGATTTGCGGTATCGCTTTTGCGCTAACTGGGAGGTTCACGCCTGCAACTGGATGGTGCCGGCCCCAAGCGAGACCGTAAACCAGCCTTACTGCATGGCCTGCCAGCATAACCGCCAGATCCCGGACATTTCGGAGCCGGAAAAGCACCGCCTTTGGCAGAAGCTGGAATTGGCGAAGCGGCGCCTGTTCTATTCGCTGATCAAGCTGCGCCTGCCGATGCCGACCGAGGCGAGCGGCGATTCCGAGCCGCTCGCCTTCCTGTTCCTGGCCGAGACCGATGATCCGGTGATGACCGGTCACGATAATGGCGTGATCACCATCTCGCTGGCCGAGGCCGACGACGCCGTGCGCGAGCGGACACGGGCCGCTATGGGCGAGCGCTACCGCACGCTGCTTGGGCATTTCCGCCATGAGATCGGCCATTATTACTGGGACAAGCTGGTTCGCGACGGCGGAATGCTGGACAGCTTCCGCACTTTGTTCGGCGATGAGCGCGAGGATTATCAGAAGGCCCTGGAACGGTACTATGCCAAAGCGCCGGATGACGGCGTCTGGCAGCAGGGCTTCGTCAGTTCCTACGCCACCTCGCATCCCTGGGAGGATTGGGCCGAGACCTGGGCGCATTACCTGCATATCGTCGACACCCTGGAAACGGCGGCGGCCTTCGGCATCAAGGTCAAACCCGATGTGGCCGACGATCCCGAGCTGGAGGCCGAGATCGATTTCGATCCGCATCGCGTCCGGCAGCTTTCCACCCTGATCGAGGCCTGGCTGCCGCTGTCCTATGCGGTCAACAGCCTCAACCGTTCGATGGGCCAGCCCGACCTGTATCCGTTCGTGCTGGCGCCCCGCGCGATCGAGAAGCTCGGCTATGTCCACGACCTCATTCACGGCTTCGATCCTGTTCATCGGTGACCGCGCCGGCTATCGTTCTATTGATGAGCAGAGCCGTTCTCCTCGCTGTCCTCCTGCTGAGCCTGTCCGCCGCCGTGCGGGCGGAGGAGGTGATTTTCACCGAGGTGTCGCCTTATTCGCGCAATGAGGAGCTGATGCGCCGGCTGCTGCCCCGCGCGGAAGCGGCCGCCCTCGCGGAGGGCTTGGCCCAGCGCGGGCAGCGCCTGGCCGACCAGCCGGTCGATCCCGCCAGGGAACGGTTCGCGCTGTATGTACCGCCCGCCGAACCGGAAGGCGGCTATGCGCTGCTGGTCTTCGTGCCGCCCTGGCAGCAGGCCAAGGTGCCGCCGGGTTGGGATGCGGTGCTGGACAGGCTGGGGATCATCTATGTCAGCGCCGCCAGATCGGGAAATGAGGAGATCACCCAGGCGCGGCGCGAACCGTTGGCCCTGATCGCCGCCGCCAACGTCATGGCGAAATACCGCGTTGATCCGGCCAAGGTGTTCATCGGCGGTTTCTCGGGCGGTTCACGCGTGGCGGAACGGCTGGCGGTGGGCTATCCCGACCTGTTCCGCGGCGCGCTGCTCGATGCCGGCAGCGACCGGGTGGGCGAGGGGGATCTGCCGCTGCCGCCCGACGATCTGCTGAAACGCTTTCAGGAAGAGAGCCGGCTGGTCTTCGTCACCGGCGAGAACGACACGCTCAACCATAGGCTCGACGCCGACACCATGCGATCGCTCGACGAGAATTGCCAGTTCGCGCACGAGGCCCAGACCGCGCCGTGGATCGGCCACGCCATCCTGCCGCCGGCCGCTCTCGAGGCGGCGATGAAAGCCCTCCTGCGGCTGCCGCCGTCCGATCGCGATCGGGTGGCCGCGTGCCGGGCAGGGGGTTAGTGCGACGCGTGGTGATGCGCCCCGGCGGCGGCGCTCTTGCTGATTCCTTTCAGGGTCTTGCCGACCACTTTTTCGGAGGCCTTGGCCAGATCGCCCAGCGAGACGATACCGACCATGCGTTTCTGCTTGTTCAGCACCGGCAGGCGCCGGATCTGCTGCTCGGCCATCTTTTCGGCGACCGCCTCGATCGTGTCGCTGTCGAAACAATAATGGATGCCGGTGCTCATCGCTTCCTTCACCTGGCAGTCCAGGCCTTTGCCGGCCGCCAGCGCGCGGATGACGATGTCGCGTTCGGTGATGGTGCCGACCAGCCGGTCGTTCTCTCCCACCGGCAGCAGCCCGACATCCATTTCCTTCATCGTGCGGGCGGCGTCCTGGATGGTGTCGTTCGGTGCGCACAAGCGCACATGGGGGGTCATGCAGTCGGAGATCTTCATTCGGGCCTCCCGTTCAATGGGGTTTCGACTGGTCCCGCGACCGGTCCAGAGTGCGCTTGGCGTGCTGAATTTCGTCCAGGCGGCTTTCGGTGCCGCCGACCATGCCTTCGCCCTCGGCGCGGGCCAGGGCCTGGGCGTCACGTTCCCATTCATGCAGGATCTTGCGCTTTTCCTCGGTACTGAGGTCCTTGCGCGCCAGCATCTTTTCGAGCCGCCCCGGCCGCTGCGCCTTGCCGGTCGGGTCATGGGCGGCCAGCAGCTCGATCAGGCGGCCGCAGAAAGCGGGCAGATCGTCGGGATTGCGGCTGGTTACCAGTTCGCCGTCGATGACCGCCTCCTGGTCGACCCAGATGGCGCCGGCATTTTTCAGGTCGGTCTTGAGCGACGGCCACGAGGTCATCTTGCGCCCGCGCACGACGTCGGCTTCGATCAGGCTCCAAGGGCCATGGCAGATGGCGCCGACCGGCTTGCCGGTGCGGAAGAAGTCGGCGATGAATGTCACGGCCTTGGCATTGGTGCGCAGCCGGTCGGGGTTGGCGACGCCGCCCGGCAGCACGAGGCCGGAGAAATCGGTCTCGCGCGCTTCGCCGATCGTCAGGTCGACATCGACCCTGGCGCCCTTCTCGGCATGTCTCATGCCCTGAATTTGTCCCGGCTCGAGGCTGACCACCAGGGCTTCGGCGCCCGCTTCGCGCAGGGCCTGCAGCGGTTCGAGCAATTCGGACTGCTCGAAGCCGTCGGTGGCAAGAATAGCCACCCGTTTGCCGGCGAGTTTTGCGTGCATTTTCCGCCTCCTGCCTGTCCTTCCGTCAATAGCTCATGAGTTCGTAACTCCCCTATGCGGCCTGAGGTTCCGTGGAAAGTCGGTTAACCGCAGCTAAACTGACGAAGACTACTGCTCCGCAAGGTGAGTAGTTTCCGAGTCTGCCCTCCTGGCGCCATTTGTTCTTAGCTGAATCGGCCCGAGGAGGAACCAATATGAGCAATACAGATCAATTCTCGGAAGATCTCGTCGCCAACATTCCCTATCTGCGCGCCTTCGCTCATCTTCTGGTGAAGGACCATTTCCTTGCCGAGGACGTGGTGCAGGACACGCTTGTCAGAGCCTTGTCCGCCCGGTCGCAGTTTAAGCCGGGAACCAATCTGCGGGGTTGGCTTACCATCATTCTCCGCAACCGTTATTTCAACCTGCGGCGGCGGCGCGGGTTCCGCGCCGAAATACAAATGGATGTCGAGCTTGCCGGAGGCGGTGCCAGCGGCGGTCAGGAGGAGACTCTCGAATTTCGCGACTTCCAGCGCGCCTTCGATACCTTGCCGGCTGCCCAGCGCACCGCCCTGGCGCTGATCGGCGCCGATGGCCTGTCCTATGAGGAGGCGGCCCAGGCGACCGGCTGCATGGTGGGAACCATGAAAAGCCGGGTCTCACGCGCGCGCCTGCATCTGACGCATCTGCTCGACCGCGGCGGCACCGGGAAACGCGCGCTTCCGGCGCTGTGAACATTCTGTTGCAGCCCAGCCTGCGCGTGGCCAAGGCGGGGGAATCGTCTTAGTCTTCGCTTGCACCACCAGTACGACACTGGTGTGCAAGTGGAGGATTTGATGGATTTTTCCCGGCGTCTTACCGTTCTCGTCTATGCCCCCGCCTTCGATGCCGACGATCTGGAAGGCATCCGCGTCCAGCAGATCATCACCGAAGTCGGCAAGCTCGGCTTCGAAGTCGTCCGCGCCCGCCGCATGGAGGATGCCGAGATCGCCGTGCAGACCGATGCGGCCATCGGCTGCGTGCTGGTCGATTGGGGCAAGGGCGCCGAGTCCGGCCGCGAGGCGGCGGCCCTGGTCGATTTGATGCGCCGCCGCGGCCTGGAAATGCCCATCGTGGTGCTGGTGCGCGGCGAGCGGCTGGAGAACATTCCGGTCGAGGTGCTGGATTACATCGACGGCTATGTCTTCCTGGCCGAGGAAACCCCCGAATTCATCGCCAAGAACCTGGTCAGCCGCGTCAAGCAATTCGGCGAAACCCTGAAGACCCCGTTCTTCGGCGCCCTGGTCGATTACGCCGAAGAGGGCAACCAGCTGTGGACCTGCCCGGGCCATAATGGCGGCATCTTCTATAACCGCACCCCGCTGGGACGCATCTTCGTCGAGCATCTGGGCGACGCGGTATTCCGCGACGATCTCGACAATTCGGTGCTGGAACTGGGCGACCTGCTGACGCATGAAGGCCCGGCTTTGCAGGCCCAGAAAGAGGCGGCCGAGATCTTCGGCGCCGAGCGCACCTATTTCGTGCTGAACGGCACCTCGGCCTCGAACAAGATCGTGCTGTCCTCGCTGATCGCCGAGGATGATCTGGTGCTGTTCGACCGCAACAACCACAAGGCCGCCCATCACGGCGCGCTGTTCCTGGGCGGCGGCGTGCCGATCTATCTGGAAACCGACCGCAACGCGCCCGGCCTGATCGGCCCGATTCACGAGGATGCCTGGGACGAGACGCTGATCCGCGAAAAGATTCGCGTCCATCCGCGCGTCAAGGACCCGGATGCCTGGAAGCGCGAGCGCCCGTTCCGCGTCGCGGTGGTCGAGCAATGCACCTATGACGGCACGATCTATAACGCCGAATTCATCCTCTCGAAGATCGGCCATCTGTGCGACTACATCCTGTTCGACGAGGCCTGGGCCGGCTTCCTGAAGTTCCATCCCCTGTTCAAGGGACGCTTCGGCATGGGGCTGGAGAATCTCGGCGCCGACGCGCCGGGCATCATCACCACCCAATCGACCCACAAGCAGATGGCCGGCTTCAGCCAGGCCTCGCAGATCCATGTGCGCGACCGCCATCTGAAGGGCCAGCGCCGGCGGCTGGAGCATCGCCGCTTCAACGAGACCTTCATGCTGCACGCCTCGACCTCGCCCTTCTATCCGCTGTTCGCCTCGCTGGATGTCGGCGCCCAGATGATGCGCGGCCGTTCGGGCGAAGTGTTGTGGGACGATACGGTCCGTCTTGGCGTGGAACTGCGCAAGAAGGTGCGGGCGATCCGCCGCGAGTTCCAGGAGAAGGAAAAAGACCCGTCGCGCCACTGGTTCTTCGAGCCCTTCGTGCCTGACCGGACGACCTTGCCCGACGGCCGCTCGGTGGCGTGGGAAGAGGTGCCGACCGACCTGTTGGCCTCGGACGCGCGCTATTGGGAATTGTCGCCGGGCGCCGGCTGGCATGGCTTCGGCACGGTGCGCACGCCGGGCTATGCCATCACCGATCCCAACAAGCTGACGCTGATCACCCCCGGTTTCGACCGCGTGACCGGCGACTATCTCGATTACGGCATCCCGGCGCCGGTGGTGGCGAACTTCCTGCGCGAGAACCGCGTGGTGCCGGAAAAGAACGACCTCAATTCGCTGCTGTTCCTGCTGACGCCGGGCGTCGAATCGAGCAAGGCCGGCACGCTGCTGTCCACTTTGGTGGCCTTCAAGCGGCGCCATGACGACAATGCGCTGCTCGACCATGCCATTCCCGAATTCGTCGCCCGCCGGCCCCAGCGCTATAAGGGCCTGCGCCTGCGTCAGCTGTGCCAGGAGATGCACGACTTCTTCCGCGGTGCCAATGTCAGCGCTTTGCAGAAGGCGCAATTCTCGCCCGACCATCTGCCGGAAATGGCCATGCGGCCGGTCGAGGCGGTCAACCTGCTGACCCGCAATCAGGTCGATTACCTGCCGATCCACGAGATCGAGGGGCGCATCGCGACGACCTTGTGGGTGGTCTACCCGCCGGGCATCGCCGCCATCGTTCCGGGCGAACGCCTGGGCGAGCGGGCGAAACCGATGCTGGACTATCTGAAGATGTTCGAGAAAAGTGCCAACCTGTTTCCCGGCTTCGAGGCCGAGATCCAGGGATTGTACCGCGAGACCGAGCCCGACGGCTCGATCCGCTTCTATACTTATGTGGTCAGAGAGTAATGCCCGAAGCGCGTCATGAGATAATCATCCGTTCCTCCACCGACGAAGACGTCCCTGCGATGCTGGCGATCTACCGCCATCACATCTCGCAGGGCGTCGGCGAACTCGGCGCCTTCGCCGACGAGCCGCTGCGTGAGGAGGACCTCAAGGCGCGCCGCAAGAACATGAAGAAGAGGCAGCTGCCGCACCTGGTCGCCGATGTCGGCGGCGAGGTGGCGGGCTATGCCTATGCGGTGCCGTTCAGGAAGCGCCCGGCCTATCTGTTCACGGTGAAGCATTCGATCTACATCCACGCCGACTATATGCGGGCGGGAATCGGCCGCCGCCTGCTGCCGGCCCTGATCGAGGCCTGCGCCAAGGAAGGCTATTGCCAGATGATCGGCTATGTCGACGCCGCCAATGAGGGCTCGCTGAAACTGCACGAGGCCTGCGGCTTTCGCCGTGCCGGGCTGCTGCAGGCGGTCGCCTTCAAATATGGCCATTGGTCCGACATGGTGCTGGTGCAGCGCTCGCTGGTCGAGGATTCGGGACAGCCGCCGAAACCGCTGTCGGCGGGCTGAATCTTATTCCTCGCTCATCTCCGCTATCGTCTCCGCCGAATAATTCTCGCCGATCGACATGGCGCAGATGCGCGACAGGTGCGTATAGGGCAGGCCGGTTTCCTCGGTCCATTGGTTGAACTGCGCCTGGATCTTGGCCAGATCCCGCTTCGAGGTGGGAACTTCCGCGATCTCCAGGCCGGCATCGCGCAGGCAGGCCGAGATGTCGCGGGTCAGCATGAATCCGTCATAGCCGATGAAACGCAGGAAATAGCGCCCGGTATTGCCGCCCAGGCGCGAACCGCGCTTGGCCAGCAGGTCCCACAGGCCGATCTGGTCGGTGGTCGGCCACGCCGCCAGGAATTTGCCGAACGAGCCGTGCTCGTGGCCGATCTCGCCGATGAAGTCGGCGTTGCGGCGCACCGCCATGATCTTCTGGCCGTTGCGCACGATGCGCTTGTCCGACAGGCGAGCATCCCAGAAATCGTCGGGCTGGAACACCAGCTGGCCCGGATCGAAGCCGAGGAAAGCCTCTTCGAAGCCGGGCCATTTCTTCTCGATCACGCTCCAGGCGAAGCCGGATGAGAAAATCCGCCTGGCCATTTCGGCCAGCACCCGGTCGTCGCTCAGCGCCGCCAGCCGGTCGGGGGAGGGGACCGGCGCCAGCAGGCTTTGCAGCGCGGCTTCGCCGCCTTTGCGGCTGGCGGCGCGGGCGCGGATCTTCGCGAAGGACAGCATCCTTGAACCTCTGTACAGTTACGAATGTGTGTCACCGATTCGGGGGGATCATGACATCAGCAGGCGGTACGAAAAAGCTCGGTGCGTTCCTGGCCACCATGTTGGTGGCGGGCAATATGATCGGTTCCGGCGTCTATCTGCTGCCGGCCAGTCTCGGCGCGGTCGGGTCGATCTCGATCCTCGGCTGGGTGGTGGCGATCGGCGGCGCGGCGCTGCTGGGTCTGGCCTTCTCGGCGCTGACCATCTTGCGGCCGCAGGGCACCGGCCTGATCTCCCATGTGCGCGAGGCTTTCGGCCCCGGCAGCGCCTTCGTGTGGGGCGTGCTGTACTGGACGGCCTGCTGGACCGGCAATGTCGCCATCGCCCTGGCCGTGACCGGCTATGTCGGCTATTTCCTGCCGGCGCTGGCCAGCCCGCCGGGCGCGACCTTCTTTACCGCCGGCATATTGTGGCTGTTCACCGCCGCCAACATCATCGGCCCGCGCTTCGTCGCCCGCTTCGAGGGCGGCACCCTGCTGGTCGGGCTGGCGCCGGTGCTGCTGATCGCGCTGGGCGGCTGGTTCTACTTCGATCCGGCGATCTTCACCAATTCCTGGAACGTCACCGGCAAGCCCTTCATCGAGGCGATGCCGCAATCGGTGGTGATGGTGTTCTGGGCCTTCCTAGGCATCGAAAGCGCCAATATCGTCGCCCCGCTGGTCGAGAACCCGGTGCGCGACGTGCCGCGCGCCACCATCGGCGGATTGCTGATCGCCGCTTTGGTCTATGTCTCGGCCTGCGCCGCCATCATGGGCATCCTGCCTGCCGCCGATCTGGCCGCCTCCAGCGCGCCCTTCGCCGACGCCGCCCGTCCGCTGGTCGGGTCTTCCCTGGCTGCGGTCGTCGCGCTGTGCGCCATGCTGAAGGCGTCGGGCACGGTGGGCGGCTGGATTCTGGTCAGCGCCGAAACCTGGGGCGCCGACGAAGTGCTCGGCCTGCTGCTGCGCCGCGCGCCCAAGCGCCGCAATGGCGGCCCGTCGGTGGCCAATCTGCTGTTCAACGGCGCGCTGATGAGCGCGGCTGCCTTCCTGACCGCCAACGCCAATCTGGCCCGGCAATTCACCGTGGTGGCGGATGTGTCGGTGATCCTCTGTATGTTCCTCTATGCGGCAGCCTGCGCCGCGCTGATCCGCCTGTCGACGGAACGCCCGGCGCGCTGGCGGCTCGGCGCGCGTGCTCTGGCGGTCGGTTCGATCCTGTTCTGCGTCTGGGTGGCCAGCGTGTCGGAGGTGCCTCTACTGATGTGGAGCGTCGCCGCCATCATTGCCGTCATCCTGGCTTATCTGCCGCTGGCCTGGTGGCGATCTCGCGTGTCGGGAACAAAGGTGGAACATTTGAGCCGGCTATGATATCCGTGAAGGCTGATCGATCCCGATCGCTTACGGAGCGCCCGTGATTGGCATTTGAGGAACCGCAGAGGCGCAGAAGCGCAGAGGTGACTAAGCCCGTGGCTGACGACAACGTCCTGACGGGCCAGATTGTCGATGCGGCCGTCGCCGTGCACCGCGCGCTTGGGCCCGGGCTGCTGGAGTCCGTATACGAGCAATGCCTCGCTTGTGAAATCGAGATGCGTGGCTTGACTGTTTCTCGGCAGGTGGTGATGGACGTGGTCTACCGGGACCTTCGGCTTAATGGCGGGTTTCGGATGGATCTCCTCGTCGACCGGCGCGTGGCGGTCGAAGTCAAGGCGGGTGAAAGGCTTCTCCCCATCCATAAAGCCCAATTGCTGACTTATCTGAAACTTTCCGGTCTGAAACTCGGACTGTTAATCAATTTCAATGTCTTGCATCTGCGCGACGGACTCCGCCGCGTGATACAGACTCCGGACCCTCTGCGCTTCTGCGCCTCTGCGGTTCAATCAGCCGTTGGTCCCGGGCAGGCTGCCTCAGGCAATTGACAGGAAGGAGCTCGTCTCCTTAGGCTCGAAGTAACGATAAGTCCGGAGGGTGTCTATGCTCGCGCTGCTGCCGCAGGATTGGCAGAATTGGGTGCTGGAAAATGTCCAGCGCGGCTGCGCGCCTGCCGACATCCTCAAGCAGCTGATCGAGCATCGGGTGGCGGCGCCGGATACCTCGATGGCGGCGATCCGCGAGGCGGCTGAGAAATTATCGCGGCCTCTACCGGCCAATCCTCTGCCCGAGATGCATTTCGACGGTGATGCCGCGGTGATCGACGGCCATCGCGTGCGCCGCTCGATGTGGATGGAAAGCCCCCGCGTCGCGGTGATCGAGGACATGCTGAGCGCCGAGGAATGCGCCCGCTTCATCGAAATGGGCAAGGAAAAGCTGCGCGCCATCACGGTGGTCGATCCCGATAGCGGCGGCGACATGGTGCATGAGGCCCGGCGCGGACGCTTCACCAGTTTCGAACGCGGCCAGGACGAGTTCGTCGCCCGCGTCGAGGACCGTATCGCCAAGTTGCTCAATTGGCCGGTCGAGAATGGCGAAGGGCTGCAGCTGATCCATTACGGGCCCGGCGACGAATACCGCGCCCATTACGATTGGTTCGACCCCGCTCTGGCCGGCAGCGCCTTGCATATGAAGGCGGGCGGCCAGCGCGTCGCCACCATGATCTTCTATCTCAACCGCCCCGACCGCGGCGGCGGCACGCAATTCCCCTGGCTGTCCGGCCTGACCGTGGCGGCGGTGCCGGGCCGCGCCCTCTATTTCGAGAATGTCGATGGCAGCCATACCGTCGACAATCGCGTCCAGCATGCCGGAACTCCGGTCGAGGCCGGCGAGAAATGGATCGTCACCAAATGGCTGCGCCTCGGCCCCAATGTCGGGTGAGGCTTTAGCGGCCCTTGTCCGCCAGCACCACTTCGGCCTGAACGTTCAGTGTAATGGTGGAATCGCCGGCTTCCGCGTCCGGCGGCGCGGAGATCGCCGCCGCCTGGACCATTCCCGCCTTGGCCATCATCATCGGGCGGCGGTTGTCGAAGCCCTCGGTGGCGTTGCCGACATTGATTTCCTGATAGTGCGCGACACTCATGCCGAGATCGTTGGCGACCTCGGTGGCGCGGTCGCGCAGACCCGACAGGGCCTGGGCGGTCAGGTCGCTCTGCGCCGCGCGCAGGGTTTCGGGCGCCAGGAAGAAGCGCAGGCCGGACATGGTCAGCCCGTCATTCTGCAGCTCGCCCGACAATTTCAGCACCGAGTCGAAATCCTTCGAGACCAGGGTGATGCCCTGGCTGGCATGCCAGATTTCAGCACCCTTGGCCGGCTGTTCGCGATAGACGCCGTAGCCGCCGCTCTGCACGGTCAGGGACGAATTCTTGCGGGCCTTGGCCAGGGCGGTCGCCATGCGGCGGTTGACCTCGTCCTGTACGCCGCGGCTGTCGGGGCCGCTGGCCTCGACGCGCAGATCGGCTTGCAGCCGGTCGCGCGGCACCACTTTCTGCGCCTGCTGGTCGAGGCGGATGGTGGTGTCGGCCAGGGCGGGAACGGCGAGAAGCAGGCAGAGGGCGGCGAAACTCGGGCGGATCATGACAACCTCCTGTGGGGGAGATCAGGATAAAAGCTGGTCGCTTGCGCCGCATCCCCTATGTTACGATGTATTTTTGATATTTCTTTTGGTGTTTCATGAGGCTGTCGAGCTACAGCGATTACGCGCTGCGCATCCTGATCTATCTGGCGGTGCAGCCGGACAAGCTGCCCACCATCGCCGAGATCGCCGAGCGCTATGACATCTCCAGGAACCATCTGATGAAGGTGGCGCACCAGCTGGGCGTCGGCGGCTATATCGAGACCGTGCGCGGACGCGGCGGCGGGTTGCGCCTGGGCAGGCAGCCGGAAGCGATCCGTCTGGGCGAAGTGGTCCGCTTCACCGAGCAGGACCTCGCCATCGTCGAATGCATGGGGATGGAAAACGAATGCCTGCTGACGCCGGCCTGCGCGCTGAAGGGCGTGCTGGGCGAGGCGCTGCAGGCATTTTTGGCGGTGCTGGACGACTACACCCTGGCGGACATCGTCCGCCAGAAGCGTAGCATCACCGCGTTGCTGGGCTTGCCGCCCGAGGGCGGCAAGCTGGCTAATGCCTGAGCTTTTGCCGTCTGGAAAAACACGCCCCCTCCGCACTATGCCTAAGTACTTTTCCGTCACCGGCAATTTGCGCCGCCTCAACTCCGTAATTTCGGATTGAGTTAGTTTTTCCCTCGGATGGACAACCAAAAGTTACATCGGGAGGCGGTCATGAGCGAACGGATGCGGCTCGAATTTTTATGTGAGGTAGCTCTGGCGAGGGACATGGTTCTTGCCGTCATCTTCGTCTTGCTTTTGTCGTCGCTCGTGATGTGAGATGCCGCCTTCGCGCACTCCCTCATATCAGGCCGCCATGATCTCTTCGGCCGGGCCGAAAAACTCATAGTGGATGCGGTCGGCGGGAACGCCGGCCTGGGCCAGGCCGTTGGCGAAGACGCGCAGGAACGCCTTGGGCCCGCACAGATAGAAATCAGCCTCGGTGAACGGCGTGTTCTGCTTCAGCCAGTCGATGCTGATGAAGCCGGTCACGTCATGGCTGACGCCGGGCAGATCGCCCTCGGCCGGCTCGCTGTAAAAGGTGGCGACGCTGATGTTGGCATTGTCGCGGGCGAGGGCGCGCACATGCTGGTCCAGGGCGTGGGTGGCGCCGCTGGTGGTGCCATGGATGAAATGGGTGGCGAGCTGCGGGTGACGCTCGGCGATGGTCTCGACCATGCTGACCATCGGCGTCAGTCCGACGCCGCCGCTGAGCAGCACGACCGGACGCTTCGGCTGGTCGGCCAGGAAGAAATCGCCGGCCGGCGGCGAAACATGCAGGATGTCGCCCGGCTTCACATGATCATGCAGCCAGCGCGACGCGGCGCCTTGTTCCTCGCGCTTTACCGAGATGCGGTAGGTCTGGCCGTTCGGGGCCGAGGAAATGCTGTAATTGCGGCGTACCGGCGCAGGGTCCGTCCCTTGGGCCCCCACCGGCAGCAGGAAGCTGAGATACTGGCCCGGCTTGTGGCGGATCACCGCGCCCCCGTCGCGCGGACGCAGCAGGAACGAGGTGATCGTTTCGCTTTCGCGGGTCTTGCCGGCGACGATGAATTCGCGCCAGCCGCTCCAGCCGCCCTCGGCATCGGCCTGCTGGGCATAGAGGCTTTTTTCGCGCCCGATCAGGATGTTGGCCAGGAACCAGAAGGCCTCGCCCCAGGCGCCCAGGATTTCCGGCGTTGCCGCGTCGCCCAGCACGTCACCGATGGCGCCCAGCAGGGCTTCGGCCACGTAAGGATAATGCTCGGGCAGGATCTGCAGGCCGACATGCTTCTGGGCGATGCGCTCGACCGCCGCGCCCAGGACGCCGAGATTGTCGATATTGGCGGCATAGGCCAGGATCGCCGACGCCAGAGCCTTCGTCTGGGTGCCGTCCTCACCCTGATGCGAATGATTGAACAAAGCGGCGATCTCGGCGGTGCGGAACAGCCGCTTATACATGGCGCCGGTGATGGCGGTGCCATGTTGCGCGAGGGCGGGAACGGTCGCCTTGACGATGGCGACGGTTTGCGGGCTCAAAGGCTGCATGATGGGTCCTTCTGTTGGATGGGTCGGGGGATGATCAGGCGGCGGCGCGATGCCGCGGGCCGAGCTGCAGGCTGACCGCGATGCGGCGGACCGCCGCGGCGATCCTGGTTTCATCCATGATATGCTCCATAAATATGCATATAAAATGTATGTTTTAAGAGATGCATCCGGAGCCGATTAAAGATGCAATGAAAATGTTTGTTTAGTCGCTCCTGCGCATGATCTCGCGCCATAGGAATACGATCGACAGCGCCAGCCAGACCGGCACCGCGCACCAGATCGAACCGCGGGCGAGCAGGAAGGCGCCACCGCCCCACATCCCGGCGCAGATCATGTCGGCGAACACCGCCGCCGGGGCGGGGCGCGGCGCGTTGCTCAAGGTCGAGCGGCGGCCGGAGGCCTTGGCGTTGGTATTGATCGCCGCCGAGGACAGGCAGGCGCCGAGTCCCATGGTCAGGATGGATATTCCGGCCAGCGGCGCCCGGGCGGCGGCCAGTGCCGCACCCAGCAGCACCAGGGCGAAGGCGGGCAGCAGCGAGGCGCACAGCCGGCTGCGCACCGCCAGGCCGGGCGGCAGCGGCGAGCTGGCCAGCAGATCGGGCTGGGTTTCGGCGCTGACGAAGGCCCAGACCAGCGATCCGGCGGTCTGGCCGAGCACCAGCGTGCCGGCCAGCGCGACGGTGGCCAGGTCGGCCGAATGGCGGTTCTGCGTCAGGTTGATCGCCAGCAGCGGAACGAAGGCCAGGCTGCGCCCCAGAATCTGCAGCATCAGCGCATGATTGCGCAGCAACAGCCGGTAATCCTTGATCAGCAGCAGGGCGAACGGCTTGCCGCCGAACCCGCGCAGCGGCGCCGCGCCGGCGGAAGGGCGGCTCTGCCCGTCGTCGCGCGTGCTGACGATCGAGAACCACGGGGCGAGCAGCCAGGCGCTGCCCAGGAACAGCGCCAGCGACCCCGCGCCCAGCAGCGTCATGGCTATTCCGTCCCCCATCAGGATGCGGACGGGCAGGGCGGCCAGCCCATTGAAGGAGGTGGCGTTCAGCGAAGCGTGCAGGTGCGCCGCCGCCGGGCTGCCGGCCGGCATGAGAGATCCGGAGAAGCCGGACACCAGCCCGACCGTCAGGCCGGACAGTGACGAGGCGATGGTGGCGGCGGTCCGGCCCCGGCGCGCGCCCAGCAGACGGAACAGACCCAGGATCACCCAGCTGGCCGCCGCGGTGCCGACCAGTCCGGCATCGGCCAGCAGCGCCAGGCCGCCCAGCCAGCGCGGCCCGGCGATCGCGCTGACCATCAGCACCGGAGGACTGAACAGGAACAGCCACAATGTCATGCTGCGCACACCGGCCGCCGCCAGCCGCACCGTTAGCAGGCGGCGCCGGGGCAGGGGGCTGCCGAGCAGCAGATCGATGTCGCCGCGGTCGACGAAACTGGCGGCGATGAAGGACAGCGCCGTCATGAATCCCATGAAGGTGACGAACAGAAACCCCATCGCCGCGATCAGCGCGCCAAAGCCGGTCGTGCTTGGGTGGTGTTCGCGCAGCACATGACCGATCGGCCAGCCGGCCGCGCTCATCATCAGCAGCAGCGCGCCCAGCAGCAGGATGCGCACCCAGCGGTTCTTGTCCTCGCCCAGGCGCCAGGCCAGGCGCAGCTCATGCGCCATCAGCCAGGGTGTGGAGCCTGGAATCATTCGGCCGCCTCGGTCAGCGCCAGGAACACATCCTCCAGCGTGCCGGCCCCGCCCGCCTGGTTGCGCAATTCGTCGAAGCTGCCCTCGGCGCGCAGGCGCCCCTGGGCGATGATGCCGATGCGGTCGGCCATGCGCTCGGCGACATCGAGGATATGGGTGGTCATCACCACCGTGCAGCCTTGGCGCGCCCTGTCGCCCAGCATCCGTTTCACTTGACGGGCGGCCGAGGCGTCCAGCCCGGTCAGCGGCTCGTCGAGGATCAGCAGCTTCGGATCATGGACCAGGGCGCCGGCCAGCGCCGCCTTCTGCTTCATCCCGCGCGAAAAGCCGCCGATGCGCTGGCGGCGCACATCCCACAGATCGAGCAGGGTCAGCAATTCCTCCGCCCGCTCTTCGGCGGTCCTGCGCGGCACCTGCCACAGCCCGGCCATGAAGGCGAGATATTCCTCGGTGGTCAGCGCGTCATAGACCATCGGCTCGTCGGGCAGCCAGGCGGTGATGCGTTTGGCGGCGATCGGATCGGCCAGGCTGTCGATGCCCGAGATCGTGACCGAGCCGGAATCGGGGGCCAGCAATCCCGCGACGATACGCAGGGTGGTGGTCTTGCCGGCGCCGTTGGGGCCGAGCAGGGCATAGAGCTGGCCGGGGTCGAGGGACAGCGACAAATGATCGACGGCGCGGACGCCGCCATAGCTTTTGACCAGATCGCGAATCGTCAGCGCAGCAATCATGTAATCCTCCGCTGCACGTGATGATGGAGGATTTTTTCGATAATATCCTGCTTAATTCTCAGGGAGGGCTGGCGGGGCGTACGGCGCGCCACATCCAGAAATTGAATGTAACTTGATTGTCGCCTGTGGACTGATGCAAATTTACTGAATTCCACAGTTTTTCTTTGCGTTGAATACTCCTGATTTCTTCGTATTCTCTGTCTATCCAGTCCTCATTTGGGGACAGGATCAAGGGGTGGGGGCAGGGTTAGATGCGATCCATGGACGCTTTGAACATCATGGTGGTCGACGATTCGACATTGTCGACCAAGAGACTTTCCCAGATTCTCGGCATGCTCGGCCACAATGTGGTGCAGACGGCCCGCACCGGCGCCGATGCCGTGGCTCTTTATCCCACCTGTCTGCCCGACCTTGTCACCATGGACGTGGCGATGCCCGACATGGACGGCATCGAGGCGGTGCGGCGCATCCTGGCCGCCTATCCCGACGCCATGATCATCATGGTCACCTCGCACGAGATGGACATGAAGGTGGTCGAGGCGGTCAATGCCGGCGCCAAGGGCTATGTGCGCAAGCCGGCCGAGAAGGACGAGGTCGAGCGCGTCATCGAGAAGGTGATCTCGGTGGTGCCCTTCACCCGGCCCAACACCCGCCTGGGCGCCCTGCTGATGGGCGACGTGGTGAAATCCTCCCGCATTCTGTCGGATGCGCTGAAGACGCAACTTCATTCCGTGCTGCATGGCCGGGTCGCGGCGATCCGCAGCAAATGGCAGGTGATGTTCGACCAGTTCACCGGCGACGGCTTCTTCGTGTGCGGCAACGACGTCAGCGAGATGGCCGAGGCGGCGCTGGATCTGCGCGATTATTTCCTGCAGCTCAATTGGCGGCAGATCGGCTTCGACCAGCCGGTGCAGATCCGACTGGCGCTGGACGTCAACAAGGTCTCGATCACCGAGAAGGACGGCCGTATCACCGATGTGGCCGGAGTGGGCATCGACCATGTCGCCCGCATCGAGCCGGTGGTGTCGCCGAACGAAGTGTGGTGTTCCGACCATTTCTTCCGCCAGCTGGAGCGCGAAGGCGTTGCCAAGATCGACGGCATCCCGCTGGGCCGCCGCGAGCTGGCCAAGGACGCCGGCAGCCAGGAGCTGGTGCAGCTGGTCTGGCGGATCTGAGACCTCTAACCGCATGATAAGCTTTGACCTTCCGCCCGCGAATCCGATAATGCGCAGGGGAGCCGCGTAAAGCGGGCAGGAGGGAAAGATTTCGGCACTCCGTCGGATCATCGTCGCCACGATGCTGTGGCTGTCGTGCGTATACCCCCTCGCCGCCCAACCCCCCGCCGGCGAGCCCGAGCGCTGGGCCGAACTCGCGGATACGATCTTCAAGAATTATGGGACCGATGATGGGTTGCCGATCTCGACGGTTAATACGTTTGCCGAGGATGGGGATGGATTCCTCTGGGTCGGAACGTCGGCCGGGCTCGCCCGCTGGGATGGTTATCATTTCCGCGTCTATCGCAAAGATCCGGCCAAATTGGGTGCGCTCCGGGATGATTTCATCTGGTGTCTGAAAACGGACAGCCAGGGGCGGCTTTGGGTCGGGACCAATGGCGGCGCCGTCAGCCGATATGATCGGCAGACCGACGGTTTTGTGACGATCGACGCGGGGTCGAAGGGTAACGAGAACGTCCCGGTCAGAGCGCTGGCGCAAGATGGTGCTGGCGGAATGTGGGAAGGGACCGATCGGGGCCTTGTTCATCTTGGGGCCGATGGCGCCAGGATCACCTTACAGGCGTCTTACGATGCAGGTCTTTCCGCTCGTGCAGTTACGGCGATCCTGCACGACAGCCATGGCAGGCTCTGGGTTGGCACAAAAACCGGGCTGCTACGCCAAGAGGATGACGCATCGCATTTTTCTTCGGTGCCGGTAGAGGGCGGTAAAACGGAAGAGACCGTGGTCCTCGGGTTGCTTGAGGCGGGTGATGGCCGGATCTGGGTGGGAACCAGAAATCAGGGAGCCTATTTCATTGCCCATTCTGGTCAGTCTGTCCAGTTGGTCCGGCAGACATTGCCGGCGGAACTGGAACGGCTTCCATTTCGCGCTCTCGCGGAGGGAAAGTCTGGCGAGTTGTGGTTCGGGGGTGAGAGGGGAATCGTCGTCTTTGACCCCGCCAATGGCCATGCCCGGTATATTCGCCATGACGCAACGCGCACAAGCAGCCTGCCGCACGACTTTGTCTTTTCCCTTTATCGAGATCGCAGCGGTCTGCTGTGGGCCGGAACATATTCGGGCATGGGCTTCCATGATCTCTCGCAAGACGCAGTGCTTACCTTGTTCGGTGGGGCAAGCCAAACCGAGGGCCTCAGGGCGGCCGATGTTCTTTCCACGTTCTCCGCATCGAACGGATTGATTTGGGTGACCTATATTTCGGGTGGAGCCGATGTCCTCGATCCATCCGGACACCGGGTTGCCGCTCTGCATCCCGATCCTGCTCACCCCCAAAACGCCTTGCCGGCGGACCTGATCGTAGCCGCTACACAGGGAAAGGATGGCAACGTCTATCTGGGTACCGGGCAGGGAGTCTACAGGGCGACATCCAAGGGAACTGCCGTCACGCATCTGCCCCTTGTGACTGGGGTATCGGACCCGGCGATCTTCTCCCTTCTGAGCGACGATTCAGGCCTCTGGGTGGGCACGCGCGGCCAGGGGCTGTGGCGCATGGATTATCATGATGGGAAATTTCAACGCCGCGCCGCCAATGGTTTTAACGAGCAGTGGATTTCCGCGATAGCTCCGGCGGGAGATGGCCGCCTTTGGATTGGCACGCACCAGGGGCTCTATCTATTCGACCCGAGGTCAGAACGGATTGGCAAGGTTTTACCCGATCCGCAGGAGGTTCAATCTCATTCTGGTTCCTTGGTGACGTCTCTTTTGACCGATCACACGGGTCGGCTCTGGGTGGGATTGCGTGACGGGCGCGGCATAGCGGTGATCGATGCTCCGATCGCCGGCGGGCCGCCTCGTGTGAACCGGATAGGCACGGCTGACGGCCTGTCCGATCTCGACGTAGATGCCTTGGTCGAGGATTCTTCCGGCGCGGTTTGGGCCAGCACGGCGAGCGGGCTGCTCTTCGGCATATCATCCGACCGAGAGATTTTCACCACCCTGGGACGTGCCGAGGGAATCGGTACGCGCAGCTTTGCGTGGAATGCCGGGGCTGTAACGCCGCGCGGAGAGTTGCTCTTCGGCGGGGATGGCGCGCTCACCGTCCTGCGTCCGGAGCGGCTCAAGCCTTGGGACTGGCGCCCACCCGTCGTGATTACCGATCTCCGGGTCGGCGGCCATGCGGTGGCACCGCCGTCGGAGATCGGGGCCGGTGCCAAAACGCCGATTGAAATTCTACCCAATGCCAACAGCCTGGCTGTCGAATTCTCCTCACTGGACTATTCCGCACCGGAGCGCAATCGATATGCCTATAAGCTTGAAGGCTACGACAAGGACTGGGTGGCGACGGATTCCACGCGGCGCCTCGCCAGCTATACGAACCTTCCTCCCGGCCGCTATATTCTGCACCTCCGTGGCACCAATCGCGATGGCGTGTGGACGGAGAAAGCCTTCGACCTGCCCATCCGTGTGGCACCCGCCTGGTACCAGACGATCTGGTTCCGATTTGTGCTGGCGGCGCTGGCGCTCGCGGCCGTCTGGTTGGTTGTGCGCATGCGCACCTCCTATCTGCGTCAGCGCCAATTGATTTTGGAGCAGCAGGTCAGACAGAGAACGAGCGAATTGAGGCTGTCCAATGAACAGCTGGAACAGCGCACGGCGGAACTGGCCGAGTCTCTGCAGGAGGTGGCGGAGAGCCGCTCTAAGGTGACTAACCTGCTCGATACGTCGGGGCAGGGGTTCCTGTCGTTCGGATCTGATCTGATCATCGAACCCGACTACAGCCGCGCCTGCCTGTCGATGTTGGATACGGCCCCCCAGGGCCGGCGGGCGGATGAGGTTCTGTTTCAGGGCGACGCCGCCAAGGCCGAGTTGTTCCGCGAAATCGTGTCGGGAGCGATGACGAGCGAAGACGGCTTCAAGCGGGATTTGCTGCTGTCCCTGCTGCCAGGTTCCACGGAACGCCTCGGCCGCCTGCTCAAGCTGGAATATAAGAGGCTCGGCCATGGGCATTTGATGGTGGTCCTGACCGACGTTACCGAAGAACGCCGGCTCTCTAAGCGGCTCGACAGCGAGCGTCAGCGCCTGGCCATGATCGTCGCGGCGGTCACCGAAAGCCGCGATTTCTTCGACGCGGTCGACTCCTTCCAGCACTTCTACCGTCAAGACTTGATGCGGATCTTATCGACCAGGACCGAACCGCTTTCGATCCATCAGGAAATTACCCGTCAAATCCATACCTTCAAGGGAATGCTGGCACAGTTCAGTTTCGAGGCTGCACCGCAGCTGCTCCATCAGCTCGAAGAGAAGTTGAGCGGATTGGGCCGGAAAGGAGCGGAGATGACTGCCGGCCAGATCGTCGAGTTGGTCTTGTCCGTCGATCTGCACAGCGCTCTGGAAACGGATTTGACCGTGCTACGGAATGCCCTTGGCGATGACTTTCTGGATCAGGGGAAGCGCGTTTTCCTGCCCTTGCCGCAAGCGCGAAAATTGCGCGCCGTCGCGGAGAAAGTGCTGGCCGGTGAAGAACTCGATCCTCGATCGGACGAGTTTCGCGAATTGTTCGAGGCATTCCGCAATCTCGACAAGATATCCCTCGCGGAAGCCCTGGCGACCTACGAACATACGATCGGCCAGGTGGCGAAGCGGCTAGACAAGGAAATGGATCGGCTGGCGATCGATGGCGACGAGGATATCTGGCTCGACCCCGACCATTATGGTCCTTTCCTGCGTTCGCTGGTCCATGTCTTCCGCAATGCCGTCATTCACGGCATCGAGGAGCCGGATGAGCGCATGGCGAATGGCAAAGAGCCGGCGGGCAAGATCGAGTGCCGTTTCCGGCTCAAGGGGTATTCGTTCACCTTGAGTATTGCGGACGATGGTGCGGGCATCGATGTGATCGACCTGCGCGACAGGGCGGTGTCGCTCGGTCTGGTGACGAGGGAAGCGGCCGATGGCCTTTCGGACGATGAGGCGACGGCCCTGATTTTCGCCGATGCGCTGTCATCCCGCAATCAGGCGGACGAGTTGGCTGGGCGCGGCGTGGGCCTGGCTGCCGTGCGGGCCGAGACCCAGGCGCTCGGGGGCCAGGTAACCGTGACCTCGACCCTGGGCGAGGGTACCCGCTTCCAGTTTTCCATTCCCTTTCCGGCTCAGACGGTTAGCCGGCTATCCGCAGACGTTACGGGCATATGAAAGACTAAGCCGAGGGAAAAACAGAATTTGTCGAATGATCTTTTGATTGATAGTGTGACCGCCATCACAATTATGAGTGGGGGCCAATAATGGCTACATCGAGTGACATTCGTAAACTTTTCAAGGCGTTTCATCAGAGTCCGGATCTCCATGCACAGGTGCGCGCCGCTAATACCCCGGCGGAGAAGCATGCGATCATCCGCAACGCTGGCCACACTCCGGTGACGGATCAAGAAGTGCAGGCGGAACTCGCGAAAGCGCTGCCTCCCGCGACGCCTGAAGATCAAGAGTTTGTTGGGCACGTTATGCATCTGGCTGCAGCCGACTCGGCCCAAGCCAATGATGCGTGATAAACTGGCTTCTAGCGAGTGGAAGTAAAGAGATCATATGTGCAAGGGCGGCGAGAGCCGCCCTTGTTGTTTAAGCAGCAGAGGTTGGTGCGAAGTCTCGCGGAGTGCTACTTGTAAGGTTGTGGGGAAACGCGTAGTCTTTTTCCTCAATTCAACCATGAGGAGAGGCTCCCATGTCGTCCAGCAATGCTCGGAAGCTGTTCAAGGCTTTCACTGAGGATGCAGCGGCCCACACCGGAATGCCCGTTGCCAAACCGGGTGTTTCGTCTGCTGACGTTAGAGCGCTTTTCAAGGCATATTCCGACAATCCGACGCTGCAAGCTGCTGTGCGTGCGTGCAAGTCTCCGGCAGAGAAACACGCGGTAATTCGTAAGGCCGGGCTGATTCCGGTAACCGATGCGCAAATTAAAGCGGAACTCGCCAAGTGTCTCCTGGGCGAAGCGGTGAGCCCTGAAGACGGGGAATTCTTACACGCGTTCATACATCTGGCTGCGGCCGATGGGTCTGCTTCCATTGACGCATGATGGCCTGACTTCCAACGGCTGGAAGTAAGAAAATACGGTACAAGGGCGGCCATGGGCCGCCCTTGTTGTTTGCGTAGTTGGGAGCCGATTTCGTCAGAATGCAACTTGTAAGGTTGGGGAGTGGTGGTTAGTCTCCTCGTCTAAACTCAATCGAGAGGAGAGCCCCATGTCGTCCAGCAATGCTCGGAAGCTGTTCAAGGCCTTCACCGATGATGCGACTCCCAATGCCGGGATGCCTGTCGCCAAGCCGGAGGTTTCGCCCGCCGAAATTCGGGCGCTCTTCAAGGCTTATGCCGATAATCCCGCGCTGCAAGCGGCCGTGCGCGCGTGCAAGTCTCCGGCGGAGAAGCACGCGGTAATTCGCAAAGCCGGTTTGACTCCGGTAACCGATGCGCAAATTAAAGCGGAGCTCGCCAAGTGCCTCCTCGGCGAGGCGTCGAGCCCCGAGGACGGAGAGTTCTTGAATGTATTCGTGCATCTGGCTTCTTGCGATAGTTCCATCGCCAATCCGCTATGACGTGTTAATTCTAACGGCTTAGCGGTCGAGAAAGAGATGAACAAGGGCGGCAACGAGCCGCCCTTGTTGTTTGAGCCGATGAAATCTGCGACATCTTTTACGTCTGATACAGGCATTGCTTGAGTTGTGATGATCCATGCGCCGGGGGGCTTTGTGATCCGTTCCGATAGTTTTGTGTCTACCCAGTCTTCGATTCTGTTTCGGGGCAAAGCGCATTCCGCCGCCAAACGCTTCCGGACTGGCACTCATCGGTCGAAAACTCCAGAAGAAACCTTGGAGATTGCTTCTCCTTATTTCGGGCAAGCCGGCATCACCCGGTTGGCCGATGTCACGGGGCTCGACCGGATTGGCATTCCTACCATTCTGTCCTTCCGTCCCAATGGGAAAACCCTGTCTGTCTCGGCGGGCAAGGGGATCAGCGTTGCCGCAGCCTCCGCCTCGGCTGCGATGGAGGCGATCGAGATTTACCAGGCGGAATATTATCTGCTGCCCTGCATTCGTGCGTCCTGGCGCGAGATGTCGCAGCGCTCGGCCATCATCTCTCCCGACAAATTGCCTTTGGCCAAGAATTCCCTGTTCAGCCTCGACTGGCCCTATCACTGGTGCATGGGGTGGGACATCGTCGCTCAGCGTGAAGTCGCGACCCCGCGCAATATTGTCAATATGGACCGGATGGACCAGCGGGTCGGCGAGTTGGGTGCTTTCCAGGTCAATTCCAACGGACTCGCTTCGGGCAATAATTTTCTCGAAGCGCTGACCTCTGGGCTCTTCGAAGTGATCGAGCGCGACGCCGTCGCCTCGACCTTGTTGCCTTGGCAGCAAGGACTGACCGCGCCGCCCCACGTCAATACAGACAGCATCACTGATCCGATGCTGCGTGATCTGCTAGACCGCATCGCCGCGGCGCGTACTGAAATCCTGCTGCTCGACTGTCGAATCGATACCGACATTCCCGTCTTCGTCGCCGTGTTGCGTGATCTCGACGATCCTCATTCGGGTATTTACCGCGGCAGCGGGGCGCATCTCGACCCAGTGGTTGCGGCCAGCCGTGCGATTACCGAGGCTGTGCAGGGCCGTGCAGTCTATATCGCCGGATCACGCGACGATCTGTTCAAGCAGGGACACCTTCGTTTGCGTCAGACGGATCAGTTGGCCGTGGTCACCAATCTGGCCAGGGGAGGCGCCACCATCGACTGGCCGTCCGATGAGACTGAGGCGACGGACAGTTTCGAAGGTGACGTCCAAGTGATTCTCGATAAGCTGAAGGCTGCGGGGCTGGACAGCGTTATCGTCCATGATCTGACCGGCCCCGATTGCCCGGTTTCCGTTCTGCGGGTCGTTGTGCCGGGCGCCGAAGGCTACAACAGCGATTGGTACGCGCCAGGGCCGCGCGCCAAGGCTTGGTTGAAGCGGTTTCAACAATGAAAAAAGTCATCTTTCTCGGCCCTAGCCTTCCGCTCGATGAGGCCAAGGTGGTTTGTCCCGATGCGATCTATCTGCCGCCCGCAGCGCAGGCAGATCTGCTGTCCGTGGTGGGGCGTTTCAAGCCGGATATCATCGGTTTGATCGACGGCGTGTTCCTGCAAGACCTGTCGGTCTGGCACAAGGAAATCCTCTATGCCTTGAAGCAGGGCGTCGTGGTGATCGGGGCCAGCAGCATGGGCGCGTTGCGCGCAGCCGAGACGGCGCGGTATGGCGCGCTGGGTGCCGGCGAGATCTATCGCCAATATGCCGAAGGCGTGCTGACCGACGATGACGAAGTGGCGCTGGTGCATGGCCCCGCGGATAGCGGCTATCGTAAATTCAGCGAGCCGATGGTCAATGTGCGGGCGACTTTCGCGCGGGCGGTCGAGCAGGGCGTGATCGCGGCGGAATCGCTGCCGGCGATGCTGGCCGCCGCCAAGGCGATTCATTTCACTGAACGGACCTGGCCGGCGATCTATGCTGCGTTGCCGGGCGATGTCGGCGCTTTGAAGCAGTTTGTCGCCGCGTCCTATGTCGATCAGAAGAAGCTCGATGCCCTGACGCTGCTGCGCATGGTCAACGAAATCGCCTCGGGCGAGCGGCCGAAGCCGGAACCGGTGCCGTTCGATTTCAACTTCACCACCATGTTCTCGGCCCTCTATCACCGCGACCGCACGGTCGAGAGCGAAGGAACCGTCCTGCCGCTCTACGAGATCGCCGAGCACGCAGCACTGCATCACCCCGATTTCCCCGCCATCAACGAAGCCGCGCTCGACCGCGCGCTGGTCGGCGTGCTGGCCGATCTGACCGGCGCCGAGGTCGAGCCGGAGGCTCTGGAGCAGGAGGCGGCGCGCTTCAGGAAGGAACGCGGGATCGTTGGCGAAGCGGAGTTTTTCGCCTGGCTGGAGGCCAACCATCTCGACGAACATTCCTTCGGCGATCTGATCCTGCAGCTTGCCAAGCGCCGCCGCCTGCATCTCTGGCTGCTGTCGCACCGGGCCAAGGAGAAGAACACGCCGGCTTTGCTCGATCAGCTGCGTATCCGCGGCGATTATGCCGAGATCGCCGCCGAGGCCGCGCTGCACCGTCATCTCTGCGCCGACATGATGCCGGAAGACCCGGACGACACGCTGCAATTGGCGCGCGACCATGTCCAGGAAACCGGCATCTCGATGCGCGGCATGCTGGCCGATTGGTCCTTCCTGGCCGGCTTCCACGACCTCGACACCCTGCGTGCCGCTCTGCTGCGCTCGAAGACCGCCCGCAGGATGATGCGCGAGATGCTGGACTCGATGGGGGAGGGTGAGTCTTGAGGAAATCGTCCTGCTCGTGCTACGCTGTATTACGATAAAATACAGTGGAGGCTTGGATGGCTGCGGAGTCCGACAAGGCGCTGGTATCCTTACGGATGCCGGCGGAGATGTGCGCGGCATTCGATCGGATAGCCTCCGTGCTGGACCGGGACAGAACCTGGGTGATGTTGCGGGCTTTCCGCCGTTATCTGGACGAGGAAGGTGACTATGTTCTCCGAGAGGCTGCGGGGCTTGCCGCGCTGGACCGCGGAGAGGGCGTCGCCTTCGATGATGTCATGGATGAGATTGATGACATCATCACTCGCTCTGAAGGCAAGCAAGAGTCCAGACGAGCCGGTTGATGGCGGCTCGTCTCGTTACATTGTCGCCGGAAGCCGCGAAATGGCTGAAGGAGGAAATCTCTTATATTGCCGATAGAAATCCAGCCGCGGCGAGAGGCATCGCAGATCGTCTGAGGGCCGCGCGCGATATCTTGGCCGATTACCCGATGATCGGACCGGAGGGTTGGATTCCTGGCACCCGGCGCGTTGTCGCGGGACCTTACATACTCACCATTCGCATTCGTGGAAATGCTGTCGAAATCGCAGCGATCCGGCACGCCCGGCAGAGAGACGCTTATGCTCCCTCCAACCTATCGGCGGATGATGATTTCGAGGTGACGAACGAGGCCTGACCTACAGCTTGTTCTGCTCGGTCGGTTCCTTCTTCACATCCTTTTTCGGTCCCGCCGTGATCTTGATGCCGCTGGCACCGGGGCTGAACAGCACCGGCACCTCGGCCGTCCAGCCGCAGGATTGCAAGGTCCAGACCTCTTTCCAGGGCGCGGCCTTGGCGCCCTTCCCGGGTTTGCCCGCTTCGCCGACATAGCGTGTGTCCTCGATATAGCCGGTCGGGCAATTGGGCTCCGGCCCGCCCGCCGCCTGCAGCACATAGGGATAGGCCTGCTTCTGCAAGGTGTCTTCCGCATGCGAGGTGCCCGGCAGCATCGGCGTTACCGCGATGCTGCTTTCGCGCTGAACCCATAGATAGACGTTGAGCAGATGGCCGGCGCCGCAGCCATCCTCCTTGACCGGGATCTTCAGCTCGCCCGCCTGCGGATTGCCGGACGGGTCGAACTTCATCGGCCGCAGCTCGATCGCGTCCTCGACGCCATAGGTGGCGGTCGAGCAGGGATGCCGCGTGATCGCCGTCGATTTGGCGGCGGTGTTGATGATGTTCTGCTTGAGATGCGTGTCGCCGAGGAAGTTTCGCAGCGCCTCGGATTCGTCGGCATGGGCCGCCGCGGCGGCAAGGGTCAGGCAAAGGAACAAAGACGTCACATATCGCGGCATGATTGGTCTTCCTGCATCCAATCCGCCCCCTCCAATCCACTCTAATCGCGGCGCCGGCCTTGTCAAACCGCTTCGGCAGCCAGATGTGAATGTCTCGAAAAGGACTCACCGGAGGACGCAATGGCGGACAGGTTCAAGGCGCTGCTGGCCAGCAAGGAGGGCGACAAGATTTCGGTCGCGCTGACCGAATTGTCCGATGCCGATCTGATGGAGGGCAACGTTACCGTCGCCGTCGAGCACTCCACGATCAATTACAAGGACGGCCTGGCGCTGACCGGGCGCGGTCCCATCATCCGCCGCTGGCCGCTGATCCCCGGCGTCGATTTCGCCGGGCGGGTGGAGCGCTCGGACGATCCGCGCCATCCGGCCGGCAGCCTGGTGATCCTCAATGGCTATGGCGTCGGCGAAAGCCATCATGGCGGTTTCGCGCAGCGGGCGCGGCTGCCCGGCGACTGGCTGGTGCCGCTGCCCAAGGCCTTCACGACGGCGCAGGCGATGGCGATCGGCACGGCGGGCTATACGGCCATGCTGTGCGTGATGGCGCTGGAGGATGCCGGCATCACCCCGGATCACGGCGACATTCTGGTCACGGGTGCGGCGGGCGGCGTCGGGTCGGTGGCGATCGCGCTGCTGGCGGCGAAGAAATACCGCGTCGTCGCCTCGTCGCGCCGGGCCGGGGAGGAAGCGGATTATCTGCGGGATCTGGGCGCCGTCGAGGTGATCGACGCCAAGACCCTGTCCGAGCCCGGCAAGCCGCTCGCCAAGGAGCGATGGGCCGGCGCCGTCGACTCGGTGGGCAGCCACACCCTGGTCAATGTGCTGGCGCAGACCCGCTATGGCGGCGCGGTGGCGGCCTGCGGATTGGCGCAGGGCGGCGATCTGCCCGGCACGGTGATGCCCTTCATTCTGCGCGGCGTGCGGCTGCTGGGCGTCGATTCGGTGCAATGCCCCAATCCGCGCCGGGTGGCGGCCTGGTCGCGCCTGGCACAGGATCTCGATCCCGGCCTGCTGGACCGCATCACTACCACCCGCATCCCGCTGTCCGAGGTGCCGAAGACCGCCGAAACCCTGCTTGCCGGCAAGATCCGGGGGCGGGTGGTGGTGGATACGCGGGTGGGTTAGGTCATCCCCAGCACTTTTCTGGATCTTACGCTGCAGGTTCACCACGAAGACACGAAGGCACGAAAAGGAATTCAAAGCGCCGCAGGCATTTTCACTTAAAGCCCGCAGACTGGCCGGAAATGATGAATAATTGCCTGCGGCGCTTCTTTGTTTTTCTTCGTGCCTTCGTGCCTTCGTGTCTTCGTGGTGAATTAATCTTCACCCGACATCCCAAAAATCGTCGGGCGCGAAGAAAGTATCCGGATCTTCCCGGCTCTCTTTCAGCCATTGTTTTCCCTGTTCGGGTGTCATGGTCGGCTTCAAATCCTTGAGAATTTGAGCCGCTGTGTTTCGGCAGGGTGTCAGGCTTTCGTCTTCCATGCATTCCTCCAGCCGAAACACTGGGTTAAGGTGTCCCGAGAGATTTGGGAGGATACGCATGATCGCCGCTTCGATCCAGGATTACCGCGAACTCGCGCGCCGGCGCCTGCCGCCGTTCCTGTTCGACTATATCGATGGCGGTGCCAATGCCGAGCAGACCCTGCGCAACAATGTCTCCGACCTCGCCAATATCGCGCTGCGCCAGCGCGTGCTGCGCGACGTGTCGAAGATCGATCTGACCACCACTCTGTTCGGTGCGCAGCAATCCCTGCCGGTGATGCTGGGGCCGATCGGGCTGGGCGGCATCAATGCCCGGCGCGGCGAGGTGCAGGCCGCACGCGCCGCCGCCGCCGCCAATGTGCCGTTCTGCCTGTCCACCGTCTCGCTGTGCCCGCTGGAGGAGGTGGCCAAGGCCAGCAGCAAGCCGCTGTGGTTCCAGCTCTATATGATCCGCGACCGCGCCTTCATGCGCGACCTGCTGGCCGAGGTGCGGCGCAATGCCTGTCCGGTGCTGGTCTTCACCGTCGACATGCCGATGCCGGGCTCGCGCTATCGCGATTACCGCTCAGGCCTGGCCGGGGCGCCGGGCCTGAAGGGCGCGCTGCGCCGCACCGGGCAGGCTCTGCTGAAGCCGGACTGGGCCTGGGATGTCGGCATCTGGGGCCGTCCGCACGGCCTGGGCAATCTGCGTCCGGTGCTGGGCAATAAGAGCGGCCTCGACGATTATTTCGCCTGGATGGCGAATAATTTCGATCCGTCGGTGACCTGGAAGGATCTCGACTGGATTCGCGAAAGCTGGGACGGCCCGCTGATCATCAAGGGCATCCTCGACCCCGAGGATGCGCGCGCGGCGGCGGATCTGGGCGCCGACGGCATCGTGGTGTCGAACCATGGCGGCCGCCAGCTCGACGGCGTGCTGTCGTCCGCGAGGGCGCTGCCGCCGATCGCCGATGCGGTCGGCGACCGGCTGACCGTGCTGGCCGATGGGGGCGTGCGCTCGGGCCTCGACGTGGTGCGGATGCTGGCTTTGGGCGCCAAGGGCGTGCTGCTGGGCCGCGCCTGGGCGTTCGCCCTGGCCGCGCGCGGCGAGACGGGCGTCGCCCATGTACTGGAGCTCATAAAGAAGGAAATGTCGATCGGCATGGCCCTGACCGGGGCGACGAATGTCGGAGAATTGTCCCGGGACTCGATCGAAAAGCTGTCTTAAGGTGTTGCTGCTTTTAAGAACGCCTTGGCGTTCGGAGGAGCATAGCGAACGACCCCGAGGGGGCGGGGTAGGCTACCCCGCAGATATAAGACCACGAAAGGAGGCCATCCGATGGACGAGGCTGTGAAGAGCGAAGTCGAGGCGCTGCGGGCTGATTTCAAGAAAATCAGCGAGGATCTCAAGGGTCTGACCAAGACCATCACCCAGCTGACCGCCAAGCAGGCGGCCGAGGGAGTCGACGAGCTGAAGCAGAAGCGCGATCAGATCGAGGCTCAGCTGCGCACCGTCGCCGGCGAGGCGCGCACCACGCTGGAAGAGCATGTGCGTGAAAAGCCGATCAACACCCTGTTGCTGACCTTCGCGGTCGGATTGCTTCTCGGCCGGAGCCTGGGCCGCTGATGGCGCTGGAGGAGCTCGTTTCCGCCGCGTTCGGCGCATGGCGAACGCGGCAGAAACCGCGCCTGCAATCGCTGGGGCTCTACGCTACCGCCGGGCTGCTGGCACTTCTGGGCGGGCTTTACCTGTCCTTCGCGGCGTATCTGGCCCTGGCCGAGCAATCCAGCCCGCCGGTCGCCGCGGCGCTGACCGCGGCGCTGCTGCTTCTGCTGGCGATCCTGATGGTGCTGATCGCGCTGCTGGTCAGCCGTCCGTCGCGCCGTCGCGAAGCCGGCGCCGAAGCCGATGCCGCAGAGCTGGCCGAGGCGCTGGTGCGGATCGGCGACCTTTTTGGTCACAAGGTCGAGCGCCCCGCCACGACCCTGGCGATAACGGCCCTGGTCACCGGTGTCGTCGCCGGCATGAGCCCGTCCGCGCGCAAATTCCTGTTGAATTTGGCCGGTCAACTCTTCAAAGAAATAGGTGGGGAGCCTAAATAAAGTCGGTACCGGCCAAGAGTCCGGAGCCGGCAAGCAAGAACAACGGAGATCGCACCGATGTTTTTCGCTCAAATGCTCGACCGCCTGATCGTCGCAGGCAGCCTGACCTATATCGACCCCAGGGGCCGAACCCATCGGTTCGGCCGCAGCCCCATCGAGGGCGTCAATCCCGTCACCATCCGCCTGCATGATCCCAGCCTGGAATTGCGCCTGGCCCTGCAGCCGACCCTGACCGTCGGCGAGGCCTATATGGACGGCAAGCTGACCATCGAGGACGGCACTCTGTTCGATTTCCTGGCCCTGGCTTCGGTCAATCTGCAGGGCGGGCATCATGCCCGATGGCTGGAATGGGGCCAGAAAATCAGCCATCTGCTGCGCCGCGTGCAGCAGTACAATCCGCTCTACGCCGCGCGCCGCAACGCCTCGCACCATTACGACATCTCGCTGGCGCTGTATGATTTGTTCCTCGATCCGGACCGGCAATATTCCTGCGCCTATTTCGGCAGTCCGACGACCAGCCTGGAGGACGCCCAGATCGCCAAAAAGCGCCATATCATGGCCAAGCTGCTGCTCAGCCCGGGCCAGAAGGTGCTGGATATCGGCTGCGGCTGGGGCGGGCTGGGCCTGACCCTGGCGCGCGAGGCGGGTGTCGAGGTGACCGGCATCACCCTGTCGGAACAGCAATTGGCCGAGGCGCAGCGGCGGGCCAAGCAGGCCCAGCGCGCCGAGCAGGCCCGCTTCCAGCTGACCGATTACCGCGAGATCACCGGCACCTATGACCGCATCGTCTCGGTCGGCATGTTCGAGCATGTCGGCGTCAATCATTACGACGAATTCTTCCGCGTCGTGCATGACCGCCTGGCCGAGGATGGCGTGGCGCTGGTCCATTTCATCGCCCGCTCCGACGGGCCGGGCACCACCAACGCCTGGATTCGCAAATATATCTTCCCGGGCGGCTATTCTCCCGCTTTGTCCGAGGTGATGCCCTCGATCGAGCGCAGCGGACTGTTCGTCACCGACATCGAAATCCTGCGCCTGCATTATGCCGAGACGCTGCGCCATTGGCGCCAGCGCTTCCAGGCCAATTGGAGCCGCGCGGCGCAGCTCTATGACGAGCGTTTCTGCCGCATGTGGGATTTCTATCTGACCGGGTCCGAGGTCGCCTTCCGCTATCAGGGCCATATCGTCGCCCAGGTGCAGCTGGCGCGCCGGGTCGACACCGTGCCGCTGACCCGCGGCTATATCGAAGGAGCCGAAGAATCGAACATCTGGCAGAGAGCGGGGTGAGAATGGGTGCCGTACCGCCGCCCTTGTCCGCGTTTGTTTCCGAGCTGGACCGGCTGATCGAGGGCGGTCAGCCGGACTTTCTGTACCGCGCCGCCGCCGCGATGAAGCGGCTGCTGCTGGCCGATGGCAGCTGGTTGCCCGCCGCCTATCGCCAGCCGCATCCGATGCATTACCAGCAATATCTGCTGTACCGCGATCCGCTGTCGCGCTTCTCGATCGTCAGCTTCGTCTGGGGGCCGGGGCAGCGCTCGCCGATCCACGATCATCAGGTCTGGGGCCTGGTCGGCACGCTGGAAGGGGCAGAACTGACCCAGGCCTATATGCCGCCGATGTATCCGACCGACCTGCCCAAGGAACAGGGGCCCGAGCGCCGCCTGAATCCCGGCGACGTCGAGGTGATGTCGCCGGCGCTGGGCGACATCCACCGGGTGCGCAATGCCTCGGACAGCGAGGTGGCGGTCAGCATCCATACCTATGGCGCCGACATCGGCACAGTCAGCCGCTGGCTCTACCCGCCGGACCGTCCCGCCGCGTCCCGCAAGCCGTTCTTCTCGGGTTACAGTAACGACGCCGCAACGCCGCCCTTTTTCGGGCTGGTCTGATCCTCCGACGGAGGTGCCAATGAAGGTGAAAAGCCTGCTGGGCGGCGCGCTGGCGCTTGCCCTCTGTACCGGTGCTCAAGCCGTTGAAAAGGCGGATTTGATCGTGCTCCATGGCCGGATCATCACCATGGATGCCAAGGACCGCGTGGTGCAGGCCATCGCGGTGACCGGCGGGCGCATCATCGCCACCGGCAGCGACAAACAGATCGTGGCGCTGGCCACCGCCGGCACCCAGGTTATCGACCTCGATGGCCGCACGGCGACGCCGGGACTGATCGACACGCAGGTTCCGGTCAGTGGCGGCGCCGTGGACCGCTCGGTCGAGCAGGTCGAAGCCGATATATTGCGGCAATTCGAGACGCTGCATGCCAAAGGGATCACCGCCGTCAGAGATCCGCATGTCACCGCGCAGGGCTGGGAGGCTTATCGCGCCGTGCTGACCGCCGACGGGCTGACCGAACGGGTCTGCGCGGTAACGGATGTACAGGATGCGCCGCCTTCCCTGGGCGATGGGCGGCTGATCGGCTGCGGAGCGCGGCTTGATGAGGCGAAAGGGCGCCGGGCCTCGTCTTCCCGCGACATCCTGCGCAGCCGGACGCGCCTGGCGGCGCCGCTTTTGCATATCGAAGCCGAGGCCGGTTCGCTGGAGAAAGGCAAGCGCGCCGACCTCGCCGTGTGGGACCGCGATCCCTACAAGACCGCGCCGGACCGGCTGGCCGACATGAAGTGCCTGATGACCTTGCTGGATGGCGAGGTGATCTACCGCACAGAGCAAGCACCTGTTGTCTCGAAACGCTAACTAGGCTCTTTCGGATAGCGGCCAATGTCGCTATTTTGCGCCGGTCCATAAGGCCGGGAAGGGGCACGGCCTGGAGCGACTTCAATGGCAATACAGTTTTCCGATGAGCTCGAGCTGCTGAAAGCCACACCTGCGGAGGTGTGGGATACACGCCTGCAGATTCTCGACCGCTGCAAGAATTTGGTGCTGTTGGTCCGGCGCCGGCAGATCTGTTTCGTCAATGATGTGGCGCTGGCCGCGCTCGGCTATGGCTCGAAGCATGAATTGCTGGGCGCCGACCTGCTGCCGCTGTTCGTGAATGATTACCGCGAGCTGGCGGAAATGGGCCTGGACGTGATGAGCCAGGAACAGATGATCCCGATGAAGCTGGTGCGCCATGACGGCGGCGAGATCGATGTCGAGCTGTGGGTCGACCAGATCGGCGCGCCGCACCAGGACATCTTCATCATCGAGGCCCGCAACATCACCGCCCATCTGCGCGCCGCCCGCGCTTTGCGCTCGCGCGAGCAATGGCTGGAGGGCGTGATCAACACCGTGGCCGACGGCATCGTGACCGTCGACGACCGCGGCATCGTGCAAAGCTTCAATCCGGCCGCCGAGCGCATCTTCCGCTGCCGCGCCGACGAGATCATCGGCAAGAGCATCCGCGAACTGGTGCCCAGCCCGATCGCCGACCAGGTCGGCCAGGGCGTCGAATGGACCCAGCTCAGCCTGCTCGGCAAGGAACTGATGGGCAAGCGCAAGGATGGCGACGTCTTCCCGATGGAGATGTCATTGCGCGAGATGCTGCAGGGCGACAGCGTGTCCTATACCGGCGTGGTGCGCGACATCAGCGCCCGGCGCCGCGCCGAGGAGCGCATCCGCCATCTGGCCCAGCACGATTCGCTGACCGGGCTGCCCAACCGCTTTCTGTTCGGCGACCGCCTGGACGCGGCGATCAGCCGGGCCAGCCGGCATCACGATCGCTTGGCGGTGGTGTTCATCGACCTCAACGACTTCAAGCCGATCAATGACGAATTCGGTCATGCGGTGGGCGATCAGGCCCTGATCTCGCTGGCCGAGCGGCTGAAGAAGAGCATGCGCAAGACCGACACGGTGGCGCGCCTGGGCGGCGACGAATTCGTCGTCATTCTCGAAGAGATCAGCGGCGAGGAACATGTGCGCGGCCTGGCGCAGAAGATCATGGCGGCGGTGGAGGAGGCTTTCGACGTGGAAGACCACCATCTGCAGATCTCGGCCAGCCTGGGCATCGCTCTGTTCCCCGACGACACCACCAGCGCCGACCAGCTGGTGGAGTTCGCCGACCGCGCCATGTATGCGGCCAAGAAGAGCGGCAAGCACTTCGCCTGCATCCATCCCGAGGATGTCTGGCAGGTCGTTGTTTAAAGCATGATGACGTTTGTCGTCATCATGCTTCGGCGGGGTAGCCTACCCCGCACCCTCGGGGTCGTTCGCTACGCTCCTCCGAGCGGGATGAGTCCTTGATCGAGTTTGAAGTCATCCCGCTCTAAAGCACCCGCACGCAAACCTGCTTGTTGGGCAGATTGATCCCCAGCACTTCCCAATCCCGGCCGAATTCCGCGGAGAATTCGGTCAGGGCTCTGTATTCGTCCTGACGCCAGGTGCGGTTGCCGACCAGCTCGTCGAACAGCAGGATCGTGCCCGGCCCGATGCGGCCGGCCAGCGCCCGCAGCACGGTGCGCGCCGAGGAATAAATGTCGCTGTCGATATTGGCGAAGCGCAGCGGCCCGGGATGGGCGGCCAGGAAAGGCGGCAGGCTGTCCTCGAACCAGCCGGCATGCAGCACGACATTGGCCGGCACGACGGGCAGGTCGCCGCCGGCGGTCAGCACTCCGGCCGGCGCATTGACCCAGCCTTCGGGCAGGCCGACGAAGCTGTCGAAGCCATGCACGGTCTGAGCGGTCTCGCCGGCCAGCACCCGGATCGAGGTGCCGCGCCGCACGCCGAATTCGGCGATCAGGCCGTCATTCTTGGCCTGGGCCAGCGACCAGCGCAGCATCGCGGCATGCACGCCGATCAGATGCGGGGCGCCCTTGCTCTTCGGCAGCAGCGTCCGGGCCGCGTCGGTGAAGTGGTGGTAGGGAACCGGGCAGGGACGCGGTTCGGCCGCGCCGCGCAGCACATCATAGGCGGCGATGAAACCCTGATATTTGCGGTTGGCGCCGGGGCAGGCGGCGGCGGCCAGCAGACGGCGCTCGGCCTCGTCCCAGCCCAGCAGATCGAGGGCCGGGGCATGGCTCCAGAACCATCCGGCGGCGTGTTCCGGATCGGCGGCCAGCAGCCGGTCGAAGCCTTCCAGCGACTCCTCGGCGCGGCCGAGATTGAGCAGGGTCAGGGCCCGTTCATAGAGCAGCGACACGGACGGATCGGCGATCGTTTCGGTCAGCGCCAGCGCATCCTCGTGCCGCGCATCGCGTCGATAGGCGCTGACCAGCACCTCGCCCAGGCCGGGCAGATCCGGGGCGCGATCCCGCAACCGTTCGAGGAGCGTAATGGCGGTTCCGGGGTCGAGCAGGGTCAGATGGGCGCGGGCGAGACCCAGCTGGCTGTGGATGTCGGCGGGATCGTTCGCGATCGCCCGGCGCAATGCGTCGCGCGCCGGGACGCCATGGCGGCGTCCGAGATAGGCGCGGCCGAGCAGGGCGTGGCGATCGGGCGCGGTGACGCCGGCCAGCAGCTTCAGGGCCTGGTCGTAGCGTCCGGCAGCGATCATTTCGCCGGCGTTTCTGAGTGTCTCTGCCTCGTTCATGGGGCGCATCATGGTTAAATTTTCGAGACAGGCAAGCCGGGCGTACCGCCCCTGCGTCTCATATAGGGTAAGGAGACCCCTATGAAATACGCCTTCCTGTTAGCCGCCGTCCTCGCCGCGGGACCGGTATTCGCCGACGATCAGCTCAAGCTCAACCAGATCCAGGTGATCGGCAGCCACAACAGCTATCACGCCGGATTGCCTGCCGGGATCGTCAAATTGCTGTCCTCCACCGACCCGGATTCGCTGGACGGGCTGGACTATTCGCACGCCCCATTGGACGTACAATTATCGCGTGGTATCAGGCAGTTAGAGCTCGATATTTATGCGGATTCGAGGGGTGGCCGCTATGCTGCCCCGCTGGGACCGCGCTGGGTTGCCGAAGCGGGCCTGCCGGCCGACCCGTCGCCCTATGACACGGTTTGATGGCGGCGCCCGGCTTCAAAGTACTACATATGCAGGATGTCGACTATGTCAGCACCTGCCAGCCGTTTCGCTTTTGTCTCAAGCAGATACGGGAGTGGTCCGACTCGCATCCCGGTCACGTGCCGCTGTTCCTGCTGATCGAGACCAAGCAGTCGGAAACGGTCGGACGCTGGGAGATGACGGCGTCGGAGAAATTCACCACCGCGACCCTCGATGCGCTCGATGGGGAAATTCGTTCGGTGTTTTCCGAGGACCGGCTGATCACCCCGGACAAGATTCGGGGCCGGTACGACACGCTCGAGCAGGCGGTGCTGGCCGGCCACTGGCCGACCCTTGCCGAGGCGCGCGGAAAAGTGGTGTTCCTGCTCGATCAGAAAAACGTTTCGGCCCTCTATCTGGCCGGTCACCCCGCTCTGCGCGGCCGGGTGCTGTTCACCAATGCCGACCCCGGCACCCCCGACGCCGCCTTCGTCGAACGCAATGAGGGGGGTGCGGCGGAGATCGCCGATCTGGTCCGCCGCGGCTATCTGGTGCGCACCCGGACCGATTGGGATACGAAGCAGGCCCGCCTGGGCGACACCGCGCGCCGCGACGAAGCGATGGCCGGCGGGGCGCAGATGCTGTCGACCGATTATCCGGCGGGAGAGCCGGCCCGCTGGACCGGCTATCAGGTCGTCTTCCCGGACGGGGCGCCGGCCCGGTGCAACCCGGTGCTGACCGTCCCGCCGTGCCGGATCACCGGGCCGTGAAGATGTCCTTCCCGAAGGTCTTCAAACCCTTCTGACCGGCATAGCCGAGATGGGGCAGGCCGAAGATATCCTCGACGCTGCGCAGCAGGGCATAATGGTTATAGGGCACCGAGCTGCGGGTGCCCGCCTTGATGAAGGGCGACAGCAGCACGGCGCCGATCCGTCCGCCGCCGGTGCCGCCGATGCCCGCGCCGACGCTGGGGCGCTTGCCGACGCTCTGGCCGGCCTTGACGTTGGGACCGGGTTGCTCGTTGCAGCAGGAATCGAAATTGTCGGTGACCTTGGACGGATCGGGCACGTCGGCCTCGTCGAAGGTGATGATCAGCAGCCCGTCCTTCTTGAAATCGGGCGAGGCCAGGATCAGCGGCACCCAATGGCGCAGGAAGGCGTCGGCCGACACCAGCCCGCCGGGCGCGTCGTTGGCGCAGGGCGAATCATGGCCGTCGTCGCAGGCGCTGGGGGTGATGAAGGTGAAGTTCGCGCTGCCGCCGGCGCGGGCGAGGTCGGCTTCCAGCGTGTCGAACGAGACGACGTTTTCAGCGCAGGCCGGGCGGTCGATGATCGAGTGGAAATAGACGAAGGGATCGTGCCGGCTGACATAGCTGTCGGTCGGGGTGGCGATCTGCGTGTCGTCCGCGGTGCCGATGGCGGGGTGGCCGCAATGCTTGGCCTCGCGCGCCGGGTCGTTGCCCATGTCCTGCATATAGCCGCGCCAGGTCAGGCCCTTGGCTTCCAGCTGATCGGCGATGGTTTTGACCGAGGCCGGATAGACGCAGCCTTCGCCGATCGCCTGGCCGTCGCGGGTGACGCCCTTCTGCACGAAGTCGGTGAAGTCGTTGCAATCGTCCTGGGTCACCGGATTGGGCGCCTGGCCGCTGATCATGGCGATGTAATTATCCAGGCTGAAATGGCCGATGCCGTAATAATGGTCGAGCATCGCGCCCTGAACCGGCAGCTCCTTGGCCAGATAGGGCGCGACGGAATTCGGGCCGAAAGTGGTCTCGAAATTCTCGTTCTCGAGAACCAGCACATAGACGTGCCCGATAGGTGGCGTCTTTGGGGGAATTTCGGCGGCCTGGACGGCCGAGATCAGAAAGAAGGCGAGCAGGGCGAACAGGCGCACGATATGTCTCCCGAAAAGAAACCCTTGGAGCTGGATGCCCCAAGGGTGTGCGGGTGGATGCTTCAGTAAGTGTAGGTGGTGGTCAAGAAGAAGGTGCGGCCCGAATCGACGATATCGGCGATCGCGGTGCTGGTGCGCCCGACGGTGGCGTAGAAGGACCGCTCGTTGGTCAGGTTCTGCACCGAAAAGTTGGTCTTCAGCCCGAACGGGAAAGTATAGCCGGCATCGAGATTGACCTGTTGGCTGGGCCGCACCCATTCGTCGAACGCGCTGGTGCTGGCCAGCACGCCATATTGGGTCACATAGGAGCCGATGTAGCGGTAGGACAAAGCGGCGTTGATACCGTCCTTCTCGTAGAAGAACTGCAGATTGCCCATCCAGTTCGGCTGGTTCTGCATGCGTTCGACCGGATCGAGGCCGGCCGCGCCGAGATGCACCGCCGATTGTTCCCAGGTCATGTTGCCGCCGATGCCGAAGCCGTCGAGCGGCGCGGGCATGTTCTGGAACTTCTGCCGCACCGCCAGTTCGATGCCATAGACATGGCCCGAACCGCCATTGGTCGGCTGGGTGATTTCTTCCAGGCCGGCTTTGGTGACCACGGCATTGACGAAGCTGTTCTGGCTGTTGTTGTCGTAGATGTAGTCGCCGATCTGCTTGTAGAAGCCGCCGAGCGACGCGGCGCCGCCGGTGGTGTTGCTCCATTCGCCCGACAGATCGTAATTGGTGGCGATGATCGGCTTCAGGTCGGGATTACCCTTGGTGACGCTGATGGTGCCGTCGTCATTGTGCGACAGCTGCTCTCCGCCGCCGAGCTGGAAGAAGGCCGGGCGGGTATAGCTTTGCGCGATGCTGGCGCGGTAGACGGTGCCCGGGTCGGGGCGCCAATTGACCTCGACCGACGGCAGGGCTTCGTTATAGGTGGTCTTGCTGGTGCCCCAGGCGCCGGGGATCTCGTTGCCGCTGGCGTCGGTCAGCATGTTCCAGAAGGTGTTTTTGATCTCGGTATGCTCGAAGCGCAGGCCGGGGATCAGGGTGACGTCGCCCCATTGCAGGCGGGCCGAGACGTAGCCCGAAGTGACCGCTTCGGTGGCGCGCTGGGTGTCGCAGTTCCAATTGTTGACGTAGAGGCTGCCGCAGGTGTCGAAGGCGTCGCTCTCGCCGGCCACGTGGGAATAGTAATAGCTCCACAGGGCGCTGGCGTTGACGGTCGGGATCGACCAGCCATACTGGCCCGGATAGATCTGCGAAACGCTGGAGCCTGACAGGATGCCGATCGAGCCCAGCGACGGGTCGTTCGCGTCCGAGCTGAACACCTTGTCGCTGGTCCAGTCGCGATAGGTGTGCTGGCGGAAGCTGTCCTCGTATTTGGCGCCGAAACGCACCGCTTCCAGCGGGCCGTAGCCGGCGTCCCAGGTGGCGTCGATCTTGGCGCCGCCTTTGACCTGGCTGCTGTACTCGGCGCTCAGTTCGCCGGCGCGGCGCACGCCGAAATTGGCGATGTCGGCCACCGACGAGGCGATCTGCGCGGGGGGCAGCAAAGGCTGCGGGAAGGGGCCGTCATAGCCGAACAGGGTATTGCCGCCGAACGGGATGGCGTCGGAGTTTTCCTTGTTGCGGGCCGAGATTTCCATATGGTCCGGGCGGTCGTTCTCACCCCAGCTGAAGAACAGATTGGGGTCCACGGTCACCGAGCCGAAGCGGGTCTCTCCGCCGATCTGCGCGGTGCCCAACACGTCATGCTCGGGGTTGGTCTCGTACCAGAAGCGCGGCTGCACCCCGCCGATGGTCGGACGGTACAGGCCGTTGCCGATCGCCTGCGTACCGAAGGAATCGCCATAGATCTGTTCCTGATAGGTCTCCTGGTCGGTGTTGGCGCGGCTCCAGGTCACGCGGACATAGGCGCTGGTGACGTCGTCCGGGCGCCAGTCGAACGAGCTGTTGAGGCCCAGGCGCTCGGTCGAGCCGGTCGAATAGCCGATATCCATGCCGGTCAGCAGCAGGTTGTTGGCCGGATTGAAGCCGGGATTGTTGCCCTTGGCGTCCTGGATGGCATAGGCCCACATGCCGTTGACCTGGGCCGGATAGAGGCCGCCCATCTCGCTGTTGCCGAAATTGCGCTTGTCGTAATAGCCGCCGACATAGATGCCGAACTGGTCGCGGTCGCCCAGCTTGGCGGCGATGTCGCCCGAGAAACTGTCGCCCAGCCCGTCCTGGCCGTAATCGCGGGCCCGGGTCTCCAGGCGTCCGCCGGCGCTGAGGCTGGCATGGTATTTCTGGGCGAAGTCATAGGCGTTGGGCAGGCGGAAATCGATGATGCCGCCGATCGCGTCGCCATCCATGTCGGCGCTCATCGTCTTGTTGACGACGATGTGGTCGAGGCCGGTCGGCGGCAGCAGCGACAGCGAGACTTCACGCGAATAGGGCTCGCCCTCGGCGACGTCGACCCCGTTGATAAGGTTTACATTGTATTCGCCGTTCATGCCGCGCACCGAGACGTAGGAACCGACCCCGCGCGCCGCGCTGTCGATCGACACGGTGTTGGTGCTTTGGGTGCCCAGGCTCATCACGTTGATGCCGGGAATGCGGCTGAGCGCATCGGCCACCGAGGTGTCGGGATTGCGCGCCAGATCTTCGGCGGACAGCACGGTGGCGGTGTTCTGGGCGGCGATCTCGGCGGTGGTGTCGCGGTCGCGGGTGCCGGTCACGATCACTTCGTCGTTGGGGGCGCCGCCGGCGGCATCCATCTCGGCGCCGTAAGCGCCGAAGGAGGCGGCGGCCATCGCGGTGGCCATCAAAGTGGTCTTCAGTCTGGTGCGTGCCATTTTCTTCCTCTGGTCGTCAGGCGGGACGACATGTCCCCGTCCTCAGCCCTGACGCAGTGCGGCGAAAGATTCCGGCCTGTCACAAAACTTTCTCGCCCCGGCAAGGGGTTGCGCGGTTTAAATCCCGGCCATGCCGCCCGTGACACGACGCCACGAGAACTTCACACCGTCCGCCGACGCGCCAGCCTATCCTCCGCGGGACAGGGCGTCGGAGGAGGCTTCGCTGGTGGAACATCACGCTTTCCTCAAGGCCTATTTCGTCCGCCAGACCCGCTCGGCGCAGGATGCCGACGATTATGTCCACGAGGTCTATAGCCGCGTCCTGGCCTCGGCCGGCGCCGCTCGTCCGGTCGACAACTGGCGCGCCATGCTGATGCGCATCGCCAAGAGCGTGGTGGTCGACCAGTTTCGCCGCGACGCCGCGCGCCGGCGCGACCAGCATCTGCCGCTCGACGAGGATCTCGATTCCCTGGCCGACCCGCAGCCCGATCCGGAAGCCGCCGCCAGCGCGCGGCAGCGCCTGGCCGCCGCCGAGAAGGTGCTGGCCGGGCTCGACCCGGTGTGCCGCCAGGCCTTTTTGCTGGCCCGGGTCGAGGGCTTCGGCCATAAGGAAATCGCCAAGCGGCTGGGAATCGCCCAGCAGAGCGTGGGCCGGCATGTCCAGCAGGCTCTTTACGCCTTGGCGCGCCAAGGTTGGAACGACAGCGGTTCATGAGTCGCGAAGAGAAAGAGCAACAGGCCCTTTATGAAGCGGCCGGCTGGATGGGGCGCCTTGTCGAGGGGCCACCGCCCGCGCCGATTCTGGCCGAATTCCGCAAATGGCTGGAAGCCGATCCCCTGCATGCCCGCGCGATGGAGCGGGTCGAGGAGCAATGGCGCCTGGCCGGGCATATGGCGCCGGCGGACTCGCCGCGCCGCGCCGCCGCTCCGCTGGCGCGCGGCATGGGGCTGGCCTTCGCGGCCGGATTGGCCGCGGTCGCCTTCATGCTGGTCCGTCCGCTCTATGGCGAGGCGCATGTCACCAGCGGCATCGGCGAAGTGCGCGATGTCGCGCTGGCCGATGGCAGCCAGGTCCATCTCGATGCCGACAGCGCGCTCGATGTCAGCTTCAGCCCGTTCTCACGCGGGGTGCAACTGACCCGGGGGGCAGCGGAATTCACCGTTTCCCATAATCAATGGCGGCCTTTCACCGTCGAAGCCGGACCCGCGGCGATCCGCGTCACCGGCACCCATTTCCTGGTGCGCCGGCAGGGCGGCGAAGTCAGCACCTATCTGATCTCGGGCGGGATCGAACTGCGCGACGCGCGCAGCGGCGAGCGCAAGGCCGAGTTGCATCCGGGCAACGAGGCGGTCGTCACGGCGGCCGGCCTGGTGCAGGTGCAGGCCAATGACGGCGTGAAGGACAAGGCCTGGCTGTCCGGCAAGCTGCTGTTCGACCAGACCGCCCTGTCCGACGCTCTCGACCAGTTCCGCCGCTATGGCCCGGTGCAGGTCACGCTGTCGTCCGACGCGCTGGCCGGGCTGAAGATCAGCGGCCTTTACAGCAGCAACGATCTGCCCGGCTTCCTGCAGAGCCTGGCCACCGCCTATCCGCTGCGGCTGACCGCCGAGGCCAATGGCGCCGTCGTCATCGAGAAGCTGCCCGGGAAAAAATGAGGCGGGGTCTGCTTCGGGCGGTTGCGGCACTGTCTCTGTGCCTGGCTTGCATCGAAGGAGCGGCGGCGGACCAGCGTCCCATCACCCTGCCGGGCGGCGACCTGGCCGACGTGCTGACCCGGCTGGCGCTGGAAAACGGCATCGATCTGCTGTTCGTCAGCGATCTGGTGCGCGGCCGGCACAGCGATGGCGCCCGCGATGCCCCGACCCTGACCGAGGCGCTGCGCCAGATCCTGGCCGGCACCGACCTCGATTATGCCCTGCGCGGCGAGCGGGCCATCACCATCGTGCCGAGGGCGCCGGTCGCGGCGCCGCGCCATGCCGAGCTGCTGCATCCGCCTTCGCTGCCGGAAGTGACGGTGCGGGAGAGCCGCCTGCTCACCGATCCGCTGGCGCCGATTATCCCGCCGGCGCAGGAGCTGGCCGAGCGCGATGTGCTGTCGGCGGCGGCGCTGGCCCGCCATCCCGACGGCACCGTCGCCGACGCCCTGGCGCGCATGGCGGGGATTTCCGTCGCCTTGTCGTCGGTCGATCCCAATCTCGGCGGGCTCGATACGGTGGCGCGCGGCGAGGGGCAGTTCGTCACGGTGCGCGGGCTCGATTCCGAATATGACGTGACTCTGGTCAATGGCGCCAATGTCGCCCAGGGCATGCCCTATTCACGCCAGGTCGAGCTCGGCCTGATGCCGCCCTTCGGCCTCGACCATATCGACGTGATCAAGGTCTCGGGCGCCGACCGGGATGGCGACGCGGTGGGCGGCACCATCGATTTCCGCACGCCGGACGCTTTCAGCGGCGAACCCTTCACCCGCCTGACCATGCGCGGGCAGATCGACCAGCGGGCGGTCCAGTACGGGCTGGATGCCGGCGGCGGGGCGGGGCAGCTGGAACTGGCGCGGCGCTTCGGCCCGGGCGATCGTTTCGGGATCTATTTCAGCGCCTATTACGACCGGCACGATTTCGTTTCCAGCGAGCAGGACATCCAGAACGGCCAGTGGGGGTATCGCCTGACCACCACGCCGGGACTGGGCGCCAATCCGGCCGGCATCAAGCCCGAGGACAATCTGATCCTGCTGAGCGCCAATCCGCAATTCACCGAGGGCGACACCCAGCGCTATGGCGGCGCCCTCTCGCTGGATTGGCGCGGCGACGGCGAAAGCGCCTATTTCCGGACGGTCTACGGCCATGAGGATACCGATCAGAGCGTCTTTCAGCGGGGCTTTCAGGGCCTGCAATACGCCACCGGAATCCGCCAGGCGGACGGGCTTTATTTGACCGCCACGACCGACGCGCAGGAGCATTACTGGTTCGAGACGAACCCCGAGCAGGCCGACCTGACCACCACCATCATGGGCGGCGAGACGTCGTTCGGACGGCTGCTGACCTCTTATGACGTCTTCTACAGCTGGGGGCAGAATTCCCGGCCCGATCATCTGGAATCGAGCTGGGGCATCCAGAACCCGATCGGCACCTATGTCGGCGGGCTGGGCGGGCCGCTGACCCTATCCTATGCCGGCAATCCCGGATATCCGGTGCCGGTGCTGAGCGCGGCGCAGCTGGCCGGCCTGAACGATCTCAACCGTTTCACCGCGCATATATTGGGCGAGATCAATGTGCTGGAGAGCGACCAGCACAAAGCCGGCGGGCAGGTGGATGGGCGCTTCGACCTGTCGCCCGGCGGCGAGGATTACCTCAAGGCCGGCCTGAAGCTGACCGCCAGCCGGCGCTTCACCGACGACCGCGATTATCAGGTGCCGATCGTTTCCTCCGGGGCGGTGCTCGGTCAGACCGCGCTGCTCCAGTCGGTGCTGCCGCAGGTGATTCCGGGCGTCTATGACTATTCGATCCCGGTGTTCAATGGCGATACCGTGCGCAAGATGATCCTGTCGGCGCAGCGCGAACCGTTGACGGCGGATCAGTACAATCAAAGCACCATGTGGGGCTGGGAAGATGTCTGGGCCGGCTATGCGCTGGCTCATCTGTCGTTCGGGCCGGTCGAGGCCGAGGCCGGGCTGCGCTATGAGCGCAGCGTCCTCGACAATCATTACTGGGTCTCGGGCTCGGGTTGGGCATCCTCGACCACGATTTATGACAAGCTGCTGCCCAGCATGCTGCTGTCCTGGCAGGCGGGACCGGCAGGGCTCTATCGTGCCTCGGTGTGGACCAGCTATGCCCGTCCGGCCTTCTTCCAACTGGGCGGCGGCGTCACCACCGAGGCGGGGCCGGGCGGCACTTTGACCATCACCGAGGGCAATCCGCACCTCAAAGCGGTCGATTCCACCAATTTCGACCTGTCGGGCGATTGGGATGCCGGAAGCGGCGGCCATGTCACCCTGGCCGGATTCTGGAAGGCGCTGCGGCACTACATGTACAATCAGGGTTCGGTTTATCTGGATACCCAGAGCGATACCGAGGCCGCCACCACCATCGTCACGCCGCATAATGGCGGTTCCGCCCATGTCGGCGGGATCGAGGCGACCCTGTCCCAGCGCTTCATTTTCCTGCCGGGGCCGTTCGACGGCTTCGGCGTGACGCTCAACGGCACGGCGCAGCATAGCGTCGCCCATCTGGACAATCCGGCTCTCAGCGGCAGCCTGCCGATGCAGAGCGCGCCCGGATTGCTGGCCAATGCCGGGCTCTATTACGACGGCGGCGGTCTGGATGCCGCTTTGTCCTATCGCTACGAGGGCGACTATATCGAGCAATATGGGCTGTGGGGCGGCATCTACAGCAATGGCGCGCTGAGCAAATGGGTGCATGGAACCACCAGCATCGATCTGTCGCTCGGCTATCAGCTTGCCGACGGGCTCCATCTCGGGGTGCAGGTGCGCAATCTGCTCGACGACACGACCTATTATTCGACCATCGGCCGGCACAATGATGCGGTTCCGCAGATCATCGAGGCCGGCCGGGTCTTCTACATGACGACCAGCTATCAGTTCTGAACCACCTGACGCAGGGCGTCTTCCAGCTCGACGGTGCCCTTGACCGTCTCGGCCTTGAAGTCGATCCAGCCCTCGTTGAAGCCGTCCAGCATCCGCATGCGCGGGGTGGGATTGCGCATGCCCTGGGCGCGGAACAGCTCCTCCCACTCGCCGCGGGCGACCACGGCCGCTTTGACCGGCTTGTCGAGCAGGCGGCCGAAGGCGGCGGCGATGTCGTTCGGGCAGATGCGGCGCGGGCCTTCCAGATTGACGATGCGTTTGCCGGTCCAGTCCTGGCGCAGCAAAGCGGCGGCGGTGCGGCCGACATCGAGGGTCGAGACCATCGGCACGGCGCGGTCGAGCGGCTGCAGGAAGCTGGGGATGACTCCGGTCAGGCGGGCCGGCTCGACATCCCAGGCGGCGTTGTCGATGAACCAGCCGGCGCGCAGGAAGGCGACCGGCGTCGGCAGTGAACCGAGCGCCGTTTCCAGCAGACTGAGCTGGGACAGCAGATTGACCGGTTCGGCGTCGGCGCCGATGGTCGACAGGCAGACCACCTTGGCGGGACGGGCGGCTTCGAGGGCGGCGCGGATATTGGCGATGGTCGCCCGCGCCTCGGCGAAGTTCGGCGAGGGGTCGAAAGTCGGCGGCAGCAGGATGAAGACGGCCTCGGCGCCGGTGAAGGCCTCGGTCAAAGCGGTGACGGAGTCGAAATCGGCGAAGGCGATTTCGGCGCCGCGCGCTTTCCAGGTGCCGGCCTTGCCCGGGTCGCGCAGGACGGCGCGGACCTTGGCTCCGGCATCGAGCAGGGTGGAAGCGGCGACGCCGCCGACCTTTCCGGTGATTCCGGTAATGGCGTACATGAATTTTCTCCTGATGAGACGAAACGACGCCTCTGTTCTGCGCCCGGGAGGTCTTTGATTTTAAGTGCGGTTAAGTCATATGATTGCTGATCTCTACTCACGGATCGCATCATGGCTTTTGACGGTCGCCTTCTCGCTGGTCTCAGCGTTCTCGCCGCAGTGGTCGAAAGCGGCAGTTTCGTGCGTGCCGCCGATGCGCTGGGCCTGTCCTCCTCGGGTGTCAGCCGCGCCATCGCCCGCCTCGAATCGCGTGTCGGCGTGCGGCTGCTCGACCGCACCACCCGCTCGGTCAGCCTGACCGACGAAGGGCGGCGCTTCTTCGAGCAGGTCTCGCCGCTGATGGCCGGTATCGAGGAGGCGGCGACGATGGCTTCGGGTTCGGCCGGTGCGGTGAGGGGGCGTTTGCGGGTCAACGTCGATCCGCTGTTTCTGCGTGTCGCGGTGGCGTCGCGCCTGCCGGGCTTCCTGGCCCGCTATCCCGACCTGTCGCTGGAGCTGATCTCGCGCGATTCGATCGGCGATCTGGTGGCGGACGGATTCGATCTGGCGGTCCGCTTCACCGATTCGGCGCGCGATACCTATGTGGCGCGCAAGCTGTTCGAAACCCCCGTTTTTACGGTGGCGTCACCCGCTTATCTGGAAAAGCACGGCCATCCCAAGCATCCGTGGGAATTGGCCAGCCACCACTGCCTGCATTTCCGCAATCCGCAGAATGGGCGGCCTTTCGAGTGGGAGTTCCACCGCAAAGGTGAAATCCTGCCGCTCGATCTGGGCGGCCGGCTGATGATGTCCGATCCGGAATCTCACACTGCCGCGATCCTGGCCGGCGCCGGGATCGGCCAACATCTGGCCTTCAGTGCCCAGTCTTATATCGACCGGGGCGAGATGGTGCGGCTGTTCCCCGAATGGGACGGCGAGACTTATCCGCTCTACGCGCTCTACCCCTCCCGCCATCTGCCGCCGGCCAAGGTGCGGGCCTTCGTCGATTTCTGTCTCGACTGCACTGGCTAAAACACGATCGCGCGCTTGTTCTGCGCGTAATCCTGCTTGATCGCCTGAGCCAGCTCGGCCGCCGGGCCGCGCAGGACCTTGGAGCTGCCGGTCAGCACGAATTCGGTGTCTTCCAGCGGCGGCAGATTGGGCGCGGGCGGCAGGGCGATCAGGCCCGGCGGGATCAGCGACAAGGGCTGAACCATCACCCCGAATCCGGCCATGGTGGCGGCGCGCAGCCCGACCAGGCCGGTGCAGGTGCAGACGATGCGCCAGGGGATGCCGGCAGTGTCGAGGGCTTCGATGGCGGCCGAGCGGGTGATGCTGGGCGGCGGATACATCACCAGCGGCAGGGTGCCGTGTTCCGAGAAATCGGTGATCTCGGTGCCGATCCAGACCAGCTTTTCGCGCGCGACGAAATCGCCGCTATCCTCGCCGAGGCGCCGCTTGGTCAACGTCAGATCGAGCTCGCCGGCATTGAGCATCTCATTGAGTTCGCCACTGAGCGCGATGGTCAGTTCGAGATCGACCTCGGGGTGGCGGCGGGTGAAGTTGCGCAGGATCGCCGGCATGCGGCTCAGCACGAAATCCTCGGACGAACCGAAGCGCAGGCGGCCGCGCAGCTCGGACCCGGCGAAGAAGCGTCGCGCCCGTTCCTGGGTCTCGAGGATCGATTGGGCGAAGATCAGCATCGCCTGGCCATCCTCGGTCAGGCTGACGGAATGGGTGTCGCGCTCGAACAGGCGGCGCCCGGTCATCGCCTCCAGGCGGCGCACATGCTGGCTGACCGTCGGCTGGCCGAGACCCAGGCGCCGCGCGGCTTCGGTGAAGCTGCGGCTGCTCGCCACGGTCACGAAACTGGTCAGCAATTCAGGCGGATAATTCACGTTGGTCATCACGATCCATAATAACACTAAGTTGGTCAGCCCGTCTTCCAATCCCACAGCAACTTTGCCATTTTCCGCAGCAAGGAGTTACTGCTATGGCCCTGCTGTCGAAGATTCGCCTGGACAAATTCACGCTCGCTTTGATCGGCACCGTGGTGCTGGCCAGCGTGCTGCCGGTGCATGGCAAGGCCGCCGATATGTTCGGAACCGCGACCAATATCGCTGTGGCTGCCCTGTTCTTCCTGCACGGCGTCAACTTATCGCGTGAGGCGATGACCGCCGGCCTCGGCCATTGGCGCCTGCATCTGCTGGTGCTGGCCTCGACCTTCCTGTTGTTCCCGGCGCTCGGCCTGCTGGTGCAAGGACTGCCCGACTCGGTGCTGTCCAAGCCGCTGGCGACCGGCATCCTCTATCTGTGCTGCCTGCCGTCGACCGTGCAGTCCTCGATCGCCTTCACCTCGATCGCGCGGGGCAATGTTCCGGCGGCGATCTGCAGCGCGTCTTTGTCCAATCTGCTGGGCGTCTTCGTCACCCCCTTCATGGTCAGCCTGCTGATCCATGCCAACGGCACGGTGACGCTGGACTCGATCGAAAGCATCGTGCTGCAGATCCTGGTGCCGTTCTGCGTCGGCCAGCTGCTGCATGGCCGCCTCGGCGCCTGGGCCAAGCGCAACAAGCCGGTGCTGGGCCTCGTCGACCGCGGCTCGATTCTGATGGTGGTCTTTGGCGCTTTCTCCGAAGCGGTGGTGCGCGGCCTGTGGACCCAGCTGCCGATCGAAAGCCTGGCGGTGATGGTGGCGCTGAACTTCGTGCTGCTGGGTATCGTGCTGTGGGCGACCGACCGTCTCGGCCGCGCCGTGGCATTCAATACCGAGGACCGCATCACCCTGGTGTTCTGCGGCTCGAAGAAGTCGCTGGCCAGCGGCGTGCCGATGGCCAATATCCTGTTCCCCGCCGCCATGGTGGGGCCGGTGGTCCTGCCGCTGATGCTGTTCCACCAGATCCAGTTGATGGCCTGCGCCTATCTCGCCCGCCGCTTCGCCGCGCGGGCCGAATCCAAGGCGTCGGCCGAGTCCCACCCGCCGTTGGCAGCATAGAGGAACGCCATGTCCATCTGGTTTTCGCCGAATGACCTGATCAAGCGCCGGTCCAAGAGCTGGGGCGGCATCGAGGCCGTGGCTTTCCAGGCCAGCAGCCTGACGCCCGTCGAATATGGCCACAAATCGTCGCGCCATGTGCTGATGATCGCCGAGCGCGCCGTGCGCGAAGATGGCGAAACCAGCATTGCCGGCGTCGAAAGCTCGTCTCTGCACGATTACAGCGGCCGCCTGACCTTCGTGCCGGCCGGGCACGAGTTCAAGGGCTGGCAGCGTCCGCGCGAATTGCTGCGATCGATGGTCATCACCTTCGATTCCGACAGCCCGCTGATCGACCCCGAACTGCGCTTTGGCGAACTGGAATTCCAGCCGCGCCTGTTCTTCTTCGACGAGATGCTGTGGACCGCGGCGATGGCGCTGAAGAAGCAGGTCGACAATGTGTCGGGCCATCCGGAAAGCTATGGCGACGCGCTGGCCGCCGTGCTGGCTCACCGCCTGGTCCAGCTGCACGGCGCCGAGACCGAACAGAGCGCCACCGGTATCGGCCTGGCGCCGCGCCACCGCACCCTGCTGACCGAGTATATCGACGCCCATCTGCACGAGCAGATTCCGCTGGCCACCATGGCCAAGCTGGTGCGGTTGAGCCCATTCCATTTCGCCCGCCTGTTCAAGCAGTCGTTCGGCGAACCGCCGCACCGCTATGTGACGCGCCAGCGCATCGAGCGCGCCAAGCGCATGCTGGCGCAGGGCGAGCGGTCGGTGGCCGAGATCGGCTTCGATGTCGGCTTCGGTGAAAGCAGCTCTTTCACTGCAGCCTTCCGCAAGATGACCGGCACCACGCCCGCCCGGTTCCGGCGTCAGCAGGAATAGGCTGGGTCGCTAGTCTAGGAGCTGTGGACTCTTGGGGGATTCCCAAAGAGCGGGAAAAATGATTCAAGACTGCTTTTGGAGAGGCAGTCTTGGGCGTTTTGGATCGACTTGTGCTGAATG
>JAJPHO010000042.1 GCA_021325215.1 Alphaproteobacteria bacterium | reverse complement strand
GGGGCGAAGGCCCCAAGGTTCCGGGCGTCGGCGTAGCCGACGTCTGGAATGGGCCGGAGGGAGGCTACCCCGCACGAGTGATGCAGATTTTCTGCATCACGGTCTAACGCGACAGACGGGCGATCAGAATCGCGGCGCGTTCCGCCTGCGGATCGAGGCTGGCCAGATCGGCCGTCTCACCGACCGCGTGCGAACCCTTGCCGGACAGGCCCATTCCGACCAGGCCCGGCACGTCATGCGCCACGAAGGCGATGTCGCCGGCGCCGCGCTTGTCGGGGTCGCCCTCATTGAGCGCGCCCATGCCGAGATCGCCATTGATCTTGCTCAGCTGGTCGAACAAGGCCTGGCTGGCCGCGGTCGGCGCCATCGCCGGATAGCCTTCCTCGAAGCTGATCTCGGCGCTGGTCTTGTCGAGATGACGGCCGACGATGTCCTGCATCTTCTTCTTCACCCGCTCGGCCTGATCCTCGGACAAAGCGCGCAGGTCGCCGGCGGCGTATGCCTTGCCCGCGATGATGTTGTCCTTGCCGGAAACCGTCGCGCGGGTGGCCTGCTCGTCGATCTCGGCCGCGGCGCTGCCGGCGATCAGGCTGGTATTGTAGGTCAGATGCGGCTCGGCCAGCTCGGTGCGGAATTCGTCGACGATGCGCGCCACTTCATAGACCGCGCCATAGCCGCCGCCCACGCCGACGCCCGAGGAATGCCCGGAGGTGCCGGTGGCGGACAGCCGCCAGGCCAGCGCGCCGCGCCGGCCGATATGGATGGTGTCCTTGTCGCCCTCGCGCGACATCGCCTCGAAATCGAGGGCGAGGTCGCTGGCCTTGCCCGCGGCGATCAAATCGCGGCGCGCGGTGGCCAGCGGATGGCCGGGCTTTTCTTCATCGCCGGACAGGAAGACGGTGACATTGGCCTTGTCGAGCAGACCGGCATCCTTCAGCGCATGCAGCGCGTCGAGGATCACCACGATGCCGCCCTTGATGTCGGAGACGCCCGGGCCTTCCACCGACTCTCCGGTGCGCTTGAAGGTCTGGAACGGGCTGTCGGGCTCGAACACCGTATCGAGATGGGCGATCAGCAGGATCTTCTTGCCCGTGCCGCCATGATGGGCGGCGACGAAGGTTCCGGCGCGGCCGATTTCCGCCATCGGGGTCCAGGTGACCTTGAGGCCCAGCTTTTCGAATTCGGGGCGCAGCATGTCGGCGACCTTGGTCACGCCGGCGATGTTGAGGCTGCCGCTGTTCACGTTCACCAGCTTTTCCAGCAGCGCGACGCTCTCGTCGTGATGGCTCTTCACCGACGCGACGATCTTCTTCTCGTCGCCCGACAGCCCGTCCGCGAAAGAGGGAGCGGCGATCGCCAGCGCCAGCAGAGCGGCGGCGGTCTTCGTCTTCAGCATGGAAATCCTCCGTGAATGATGATCAACGGCCGAGAGCGTTGAAGGAGAGCGCGATGCGGGGAATGTCGTTTTCATGCGGCTCGACATAGTGATCCAGCCAGTTGGGGAACAGCACCACCAGGCCGGCTTCCGGACCGACCTGCAGATCGCTGTGGCCGTTGGCGTTCGGCCCCTTGAAGGGTGAATTGATCACGCCGGGGCGCGGATCGCGGAACACCAGATTACCCGAGCCGGGCGGCACCTGCAGATAGAAGGCGCCGCTCAGCAGACAGCCATCATGCATATGCAGGAAATTGAAGCCGCCGCGGTCATGGATGTTGACCCAGCTTTCCAGCCGGTAATTGGGCTGGGCCATGCCCATCTGGCGCAAAGCGAAATCGCAGCAGGCGCGGATGGCGGCCTGCAGCTCGGTGAAGGCCGGACGGTCGAACACATCCTTTTCGGCGCTGTTCCAGCCCAGGCGGTTGGAGCGCCCGGCCGCGACCGGCTGCGCCGCGCGCATCGCCTCGACCGCGGCGACCCAGGCGGGGAAATGCGGCGCCAGATTGGTGAGGCGCGATTGCCAGATGCGGGTGGGAAACAGATTGACCGGCTCGACCGACAGCACCCGGTCCTGCTGCGGCGTTTTGGGCGCTTGCGGCATCAGCCCGGCGCCGAATTGATAGTTCCCAGACATAGGCTCAGCCTACCACCCTAGCTTTGCGACTGCACCCGATTGGAATGAAAGAAGCGCAGCTTCCACTGGCCCTGCACGTAATTGAAGATGCCGGATTCCTGCCAGGTCATCGGCTGAGTGCCGGTTCCATCGCCCACCGCGCCCTTGTTCATCAGGCTGAACCAGGCGGTGGCGCAATCGATATGCACGTCGATCTCGTCGAGCCGCCAGAGGATCTTGACCCCGGCGCCATGCGCCTGTCTCAGCAGGTCGAACAGGGCATTGCCGTTCAGCCGGCGATTGGCGTCGAAAGCGTAGAAGGTCGGGTCGACGATCTGATTCCAGGTCTTGGCGTCCTCGGTCGCCATGGCGTCGAACCAGGCCTGCAGACGGATCGCCACCTGCTTTTCGCCGCCGGCCGGCGCGCACTCCTGGGCGAAAGCCGCCGGTGAGAGAAAAAGACTGACCGCCGTCAGAACGGCGGCGGCAAAGCGCTTCGTCATGATTACCCCTCACTCCCAGGACATGACGAAGCGCTACACGAGTTACCGGCAGCTTTCCACCGAAAAGGACGCGCCCATGCCGGTATGCACCGTGCCGCTTCTGGAGTCGGCGGTGATGCTGGCGCCCAGCGAGGCGTTGCCGTCGATATGCTCGACCGAGCAGACGCGGATATCGGCGCCGGTATTGGCCGACACCTTGACCTCCTTCGCGTCGAAGCGCTTGCCGTCGAGCGGCTGGATGCGCGCACCGGTATTGGCGTCGATGACGGCGCGGCCGGTGCTGCCGGCCAGATCGAGGGTCACGCCGGTATTGGCGGAGAGGTCGATATGGTCGGGCGACACGGCGCAGGCTTCGATTTCGGCGGCGACGCCGGTGCTGGCCGAGATGCCGACCAGCGCCTGGGACGCGGTCACCCGCACGGTGACGCTGTCATGATGGCCCATGGGGTTGTCGTCGCGGGTGATCTTGAGCGTATGGCCGCTGACCGTGGTGGAGGTGCTGGAAACATCCTGCGGACGGCCCGACAATTCCGCGCGGGCATCCGGGCCGCAGCCGACGTGGAGTTCGATGCCGCGCGACACGTCGATCTTGTCGAACGCGGAGAGAGCCCGGCTGTCGCTGCCGCTGGCCGCCATCGCGGCGCCTCCGCAGAACACGACGCCGGCCATCAGAATATTGATCAGTTCACGCATGATTGAGTCCTTGGTTCGATCCCATGCCGCTTAATAATCAAGAAGCGTGCCAAACAGGAAAACCCCCGGATTTTCGCGATAGTGCCCGATTATTGCTGGTGGCAATCGCTATCCGAATAGCAAAAACCGCTATTCGCCCGGCTGCCAATCGGGCCGCGCCATCTCGAAGCCGGCGAACTCGAAGGCCGGCGCCACGGTGCAGCCGACCAAGGTCCAGTCGCCCAAGGTTCTTGCCGCTTGCCAGTGATTCACCGGTACCACCGCCTGCGGCCGCTGGCCGGCCACCAGATCAAAGCCGAGGACATGCTCCTCGACGGCCTTTCCGTCCGCGGAGATTTCCAGCGCCAGCGGCGCGCCGCCATACCAGTGCCACGCCTCGGCGGCGTCGACCCGGTGCCAGTGCGAGCGCTCGCCGGCCTTGAGCAGGAAATAGATCGCGGTGCCGGCGGCCCGCTCCCCGGCGGGCGCCGGGGCCCGCCAGGTTTCGGCGTAATATCCGCCTTCGGGATGCGGCTTGAGGTCGAGCAGGCGGATGATGTCGTCAGCGGTCATGCGGCGAGCATACTCTACTCGCACGCCCTCAGCGAGACGCCGTCACCGAGTGGCGTAGACCACCAAATTGTAGCACTCTGACGGCGTCCATCCCGGAGGGGGCTCCATGCCGACCGACATCACCTCGCGCCGCGCCGTTCTCAAGGCCGGCGCCGCAGCCACGATTGCCGCCATCATGCCGAACACCGTCAAAGCCGCCGCCACCCCTGTCGCAAAGGCGCCCGTCGCCCGGATCGAGCCGGTCACCGACGATTATTGGGGTACCAAGCTGACCGCCCCCTATCGCTGGATGGAAAATCCCAAGGACCCGGACTGGCTGCCCTTCCTCAAGGGCCAGAACGCCCATACGCGCCAGGTGCTCGACCATCTGCCCGGCCATGGCGCGCTGAAGAAGCGCGTCTCGGAACTGACCGGCGACGCCGCCCAGACCCGCGAGGTCGATACCGCCGGCGGCCTGCTGTTCTATGAGCAGCGCCCGGTCGGCAGCGACAATTTCAAGCTGTTCGTCGCGGATGCCGACGGCAATGCCCGCACCCTGATCGACCCCACCACCCTGGGCAAGGGCAGCGCCCATGTCTCGCTGGATTGGTGGCAGGTTTCGTGGGACGGCGCCTATGTCGCCTACGGATTGTCGCCCTCGGGCTCGGAGGCGTCGGTGCTGCATGTGATGCGCGTCGAGAGCGGCGACGTGCTGCCCGAGCGCATCGAGATGACCGATTTCGGCTCGCCCTCCTGGCTGCCCGACAATAGCGGCTTCTTCTACAACCAGCTGACCGGCAAGCGCGGCACGCCGAGCCTTTACGCCGACAGCCAGGCCCGCCTGCACCGCCTGGGCAGCGATCCGAAGAGCGATCCCATCGTGCTGAAGCGCGGGCAATATCCCGCCATCGCGATGAAGGAGCTGAACATTCCGGGGATCTCCGCCATCGCCGGCTCCGAGACGGTACTGGCCCTGGTGCGCGACATCACGCCGGAATTCGCCGCCTACAGCGCCCGTCTGGAGGATCTGCTGGCCGGCAAGCCGGAATGGCGCCAGATCTGCGATTTCGAGGACATCGTCACCGACCTGGCTGTGATCGAGGACGAGCTCTATCTGCTCGACACCCGGAATTCCCGGCGCGGACGCCTGCTGAAGACCTCGGCCAGCGCGCCCAGCCTGGCATCGGCGGCGGTGGTGCTGCCCGAGGAGCAGGCGGTGATGCAGGATGTGCACGCCGCCCGCGACGGCGTTCTGGTCACCTTCGAGGATGGCGGGTTCCAGCGCCTGAAGAAGCTCGGCCGCGACGGCGGCGCCGAAGAGATCGCCCTGCCCTTCCAAGGCGCGGTGCGCTCGCTGCATGCCTCGCCGGATCAGGATGGCGCCTATCTCAATCTGACCAGCTGGCTCGAACCGTTGGGCGTGTGGCGCCTGTCCGCCGACGGTTCGGTCACCGACACCGGCATCAATCCGAAGCCGCCGATCGATCTGTCGCCTTATGAAGCGAAGCGCGCTTTCGCCATCGCCCAGGACGGCACGCGCATCCCCTATTCGCTGATCCAGCGCAAGGGCGCGCCGCGCAACGGCAATTGCCCGACCCTGGTGACGGCCTATGGCGCCTATCAATATTCGTTCAATCCCAATTTCTCGCCGCAGATCCTCGCCTTCCTCGACCAGGGCGGCGTCTATGTGGTGGGCCATGTGCGGGGCGGCGGCGAATATGGCCGCGACTGGCATAAAGGCGGCCAGAAAGCGACCAAACCCAATACCTGGCGCGATTTGATCGCCGTCTGCCAGACCCTGTTCATGGACCGTGTCACCAGCCCGGCCCATCTGGCCATCTTCGGCACCTCGGCCGGCGGCATCACGGTCGGGCGCGCTTTGACCGAGCGGCCCGACATGTTCGCCGCGGTGATCGACAATGTCGGCTGGACCAATCCCCTGCGCTATGTCGCCGAGCAGAATGTCTCGGACATCGAGGAATGGGGGCCGATGGTCGATGCGGACAGCTTCAGGATCCTGCGCGAGATGGACGCCTATCAGGCGGTCAAGGACGGCACCAGATATCCCGCCGTGCTGTGCGTGACCGGCGCCACCGATCCGCGCGTGGCTCCCTGGCACGTGGCGAAGTTCGCCGCCCGCCTGCAGGTCGCCAGCGCCAGCCACAAGCCGGTTTTGCTGCGCGTCGATTTCGATGCCGGGCATGGCATCGGCTCGACCCGGTCGCAATCCGACGCGCTGGCCGCCGACATGTATTCCTTCGTGCTGTGGCAGACCGGGGTGAAGGCGTTCCAGCCGCAGAAGCCGGACTGAGCGATGCCGCGGATCGTCACCCTGCCCTCGGAAGCGCCGGATAAGCCAGCGGTCGGCGCGCCCTGCAATGGATGCGGTCTGTGCTGCGCGGCCGAACTGTGTCCGCTGGGCCGGGTCATGTTCGGCAAAAGCCGCGGTCCCTGCCCCGCGCTGGTCTGGCGCGCGGATGACCGGCGTCATGTCTGCGGCCTGGCGACCGCGCCGAAAGCGCATCTGACCCGCCTGCCCGGCTTCATCGCCCCCCTGTTCGCCCGGCTGGCGCGGCGCTGGATCAGCGCCGGCAGCGGGTGCGATTCCGCCGTCACCGCCGAGATTTTGCCGGCAAATCCTGCCGCCCCGGCAGGAAATGCTGCGCCACGCGATACATCAACCCATTGAAATAGAACGATTCATACTAAGGCATAAGAATTGCTTAACCTTTTCCCAGCCACCCCCGGCGGGAGAAAGATCGTGTCGCTTACCGTTGCCAATACCCTGGCCCAGCAGCAGGCCATCCAGTCGCAGATCGCCGCCGCGCAGACCAGCGCGCCGTCGACCGCCTCGACCTCGGACAGCACCGCCTCGACCAGCTCGGCGGCGTCGAGCAATCCGGCGGCGGCCCTGATCAGCGGCAACGCGACCCTGACCAGCGATCTTCTGTCGGTTCTGCTCAACGAGCAGAGCGGCATCTCCGACACCGGCAGCAGCGGCGGCAGCGTCACCCTGGCCGGCCTGCTCGACCAGCAGGACCAGATCGACCAGTCGCAGGGCGGCCAGTCCAGCCTGCTCAGCGACTTCACCACCGGCCTGACCGCCACCTCGACCAGCAGCTCTTCGGCGACCACCCAGCAGAGCGGCACGCCCAATCTGATCTCCGATCTCGACGCCGCCTCGCTGACCCAGTCGGCCACCTCGACCGGCAGCGTGATGGACGGGTTGCAGAGCCTGCTGAGCCAATTGTCGGCGTAAGTCAGCCCTCTTGAAAACACCCATTCGTCCGCATCCGCGCCTGCAGGTCAGCGTCACCCAGGTGGGCGCCGAGCGCGCCCCGGTGATGGTCGTCGATAATTTCATCAGCAATCCCGAAGAGCTGGTCGAGGACGCCGCCACCGAGCATCCGTTCCGGCCCTTCGCGATGTATTATCCCGGCGTCAAATCGCCGGTCCCGCCGATGTATATGCTGGCGGTCTACCAGATCCTGAAAGACCCGATCCGTACCGTGTTCGGCCTCGAAGGCCTCGATGTGGTGATGGCCGACAGCGATTTCCGCATGGTGACGAAGAACGCCGAAGGGCTGCATCCGCGCCAGCTGGTGCCGCATTATGACGGCCCGGACCCGAACGTCATCGTCGTGCTGCATTATCTGGCGACGCGCCCGTTCGGCGGCACCTCGATGTACCGCCACCGCTCGACCGGCTTCGAACGCATCGCCGGCAACCGCGTCGCGCCCTTCGAGGAGACCATGGCCCGCGAGCTGGCGTCGGGCCGGCCGGACGATTTCATCGATGGCGATACCGATCTGTTCGAACGCATCGCCAGCTTTCCCAATGTCTTCAACCGCGCCTTGATCTATCGCGGCATCAGCCTGCATTCCGGCGACATCGCCGCCGGCCCGTTCGAGCCGGACCCGCGCCTGGGCAGGCTGACCGCCAACACGGTGCTGATGTTCGGCCCGCCCATGCCGACGCTGGTGGCCAAACAGGCGCAGGGATAACGTCGCTCGCCCGTGCAACAGACTGTCCGAGGTTGTTCAGGGGGGAACTTCGGTGCCCTTTGCGACCAGGAGATTCCGGATGCGTATCAGCGCCCATGGAAGAGTGACCATCCCCGAAGAGATCCGCCGCCAGGCCGGATTGCTGCCCCATAGCGAAGTCGAGATCGAATTCGACGGCGAAAGCATCCGCATCGTGCCGCAGGCCGGCCGCTATCGTCCCGGCACCCCGCTGCTGAGTCCCGAAGAGGTGCGCGCGCTGTTAGGAGCCTGATGATTCTCCGGCCGGGCTCGATTATGGTGAAGCGCCATGATCATCCGCAGCCGCCCATCTCTCTTCCAGCTGTTCTTCATCCTGCGCGGATCGGTGGTCCAGCGGGTCTTTCCGCAGATCCTGCTGACCACCGTCCTGTCCGCCCTGGTGGTCTGGACGCATGAATCGCGGCCCGGGCTGCTGCCGGAATTCAACAGCGCGCCCTTCGCCCTGTTCGGCATCGCCCTGTCGATCTTCCTCGGGTTCCGCAACAACGCCTGCTATGACCGCTGGTGGGAAGCGCGCCGCCATTGGGGCGAATTGCTGACCGACAGCCGCAGCCTCGACCGCCAGACCCTGGCGCTGGACGGTGAAGAGCCGCGCCGGCGCATCCTCACTTTGGCGATGGCGTTCGCCCAGCTGCTGGTGCTGCATCTGCGCCCCGGCGCCGGCGACGAGAAGGCGATGCGCTGGCTGACGCCCGAGGATCAGGCCGCCTGCCAGGCCAGCCGCAACCGTCCGCACACCGTGCTGCGCCTGATCTCGGCCACGTTGATTCAGGCGCGCCGCGACGATCTGCTGGGCGACATGCCGCATCAGACCCTCGAACGCACGTTGGAGTCGATGGAGCGGGCGCTGGCCTCGTGCGAACGGCTCAGCTCGACGCCGATCCCGTTCGGCTACACGCTGCTGCTGCACCGCACCGCCTATCTGTTCTGTTTCCTGCTGCCGTTCGGCTTCGCCAATCTGCTCGATTGGGCGACTCCGCTGGCGACCGGCCTGGTCGCCTATACCTTCTTCGGCCTCGACGAGCTGGGCGACCAGCTGGAGGAGCCGTTCGGGCTGCGCGACAATGATCTTCCCATCGCCGCCCTGGCCGACCATATCGAACTCTGCCTGCGCGAAGCGCTGGGCGAGACCGACCTGCCGCCGCCGCCCCAACCCGTCGATTATGTCCTGATGTGAGAACCCCGATGTACCGCTTCCTCCCCGCCTTGCCGATCATTGCCCTGCCCATCGCCCTCCATGCCGAGCCGCTGGTGCGCACCACCCCGGCCCTGACCGAAGCCGGCGTCCAATCGCTGATCCAGGAGGCCGAGCGCCTGGCCCATGAAGCCAAGGACCCGGCCGCCATCGCCATCGTCGATTCGGACGGGCTGCTGCTCGGCTTCCTGCGCATGGACGGCACCCGGCCGGGCAGCGTCGAGCTGGCCATCGGCAAGGCGCGCACCGCCGCGCTGATGCAGCGCCCGACCGACGAGATCGAGGACAATGTCGCCAAGGGCCGCACGGCTCTCGCCACCGAAGGGCTGACCGCCTTGCGCGGCGGCGCTCCGCTCAAGGCCGGCGGGATCACCATCGGCGGCATCGGCATCGCCAGCACCAAGAAGGAAGACGATTCCGCCACCGCCACCGCGGTCGCCGCCAAGGATCTGGGGGCGCCGTGATCGTCTTCCGGCAGATGTTCGACGGGCAATCCTCGACCTATAGCTATCTGCTGGCCGACCCCGACACCGGCGAATGCGTGCTGATCGATCCGGTGTTCGAGCAGGGAAGACGCGACGCCGCCTTCATCGGCGAACTCGGGCTCAAACTGACCTGGACCCTGGAAACCCATGTCCATGCCGACCACGTCACCGGCGCCTGGCTGCTCAAGCAGCGCCTGGGCAGCAAAATCGCCCTGGCCGAAGCGGGCGGCGCCGAGGGCGCGGACCGGTACTTGCGCGACGGCGACAAGGTCGCTTTCGGTAACCGATACCTCGACGTGCGCGCCACGCCGGGCCATACCGGCGGCTGCCTGACCTATGTGCTGGACGATCAATCCCGCGCCTTCACCGGCGACGCCCTGCTGATCCGCGGCTGCGGGCGCACCGATTTCCAGCAGGGCGATGCGGGCACCCTGTACCGCTCGATCCAGACCCGCATCTTCACCCTGCCCGACGCGTGCCGGCTCTATCCCGGCCATGATTACCGCGGCGCCACCGCCACCACGGTGGGCGAGGAAAAGCGCTTCAATCCGCGCGTCGGCGGCACCGGCAACGAGAAAGACTTCATCGGCTACATGGCCAATCTCGGCCTGCCGCATCCCAAGCAGATGGATGTCGCGGTACCGGCCAATCGGCGCTGCGGAAAGCCGGACAACAGCGCCATTCCCGCCGATCCCGATTGGGCGCCACTCAATTTGACCTTCGCCGGCATCTGGGAAGTGATGCCGCATTGGCTCGAGGAACATGCCGGCGAGGCGCAGATCCTCGATGTGCGCGAACCGGACGAATTCCTCGGCGCGCTCGGCCATATCGACGGCGCCATCTCGATTCCTCTCGGCCAGCTGGCCCGGCGCGCCGGCGAGCTGAACAAGGACAAGCCGGTCGTCACCGTCTGCCGCTCGGGCGGACGCTCGGCCCAGGCGACGGTGATCCTGCAGCGCCAGGGCTTCGAAAAACTCGCCAACCTGCCCGGCGGCATGCTGCTGTGGAACGCCGAGATGCGGCCCAAGGCGGGCGGCATCGATTACGACGCCGGACTATGAGATTCGCATAGCTCCCATTCCCCTTCTTTCCTTGTGTGCAGCGCAGCATTTCCCTATGTCTCGTCTCCTAAGCCGATAAGGCCGAGCGTCCGGAAGACCGTTTGCCTTTTGCCTTTGGAGATTAAAGTCATGAAGTCCCTGTCTTTCACGGCCGCAGCCTTCGCTCTCGCCACCCTGTCGCTGGTTGCCGCCCGCGCCGAGGAGCAGGCTGCTCCCGCCGCTCAGCCCGTCCTGGTCGCCGATGGCGTCCATTCGCCGGTCACCCATCTGCTGGAAGTGGTCAACGCTCCGGTGCTGATGACCAGCAAGACCGACACCGTGCACGGCACCCTGGCCGAGCGCCCGTCGCCGGCCCGTCACACCGACACCGCGCTGAACACCAAGTAAGCTCGCCAAGTCGTTTCCCCTTTCGGCGTTAACGGGGCACTAACACGTGCTCCGTTACCATTCCGCCCGGAATTCAACCGGAGGGGGAACGGATGAAGAGTCGGATTCACGGACGCAGCCTGGCGCTGGCCGTCCCGGTGATCGCAGCCGGCGTCACCGCGCAAGCGGGCACGCCCGATCTGGCGGATGTCCGCCTCGGCGAACGCGACAGCACGATTACCCGCATCGTCCTCGATCTGAAGGGCGGCGAAGCCCCCTTCTCCTACAGCCTGTCGCCGGACGGCATGACCGTCACCGTGACGCTCAAGGCCCGGGCGTCGAAAACCGCCGTTCCGCATCACGGAACCGGGCTGGTGCGCGCCGTCGAATCCGCGCCGGGCAAATCCACTGCGCAGATCAGCATCGCCACCGCGGCGCCGGTTTCGGTGATCGGCTCCGGCAAGCTGGCGCCGAATGGCGAATACCGTTTCCACCGCATCTATCTCGATCTCGGCCCGTCCGGCGGGGCGCCGGCTCCGCAGGCGGTCATGGCTGCCGAGGCGGTGACCGCGCCCGGCGCCGTTCCGCTGCCGGCCGAGGAGCCGCATGCGGACCATGCGGAAATGGCCGCCGAACACCATGCGGAGCATGCCGACCATGAAGGACATGGCGAGGGGCACGGCGAGGAACATCACGCCGAACCGGTGGTGACGATCAAGCTCGGCGGCAGCTTCGAGCGCAGCGTCAGCGACTACACCAACAGCGGCGGTCCCACCGCGGCGCTGGAGACCGGCCTGCTGCATGACGCGCTGGAGCTGGAACTGGGCACCACCGCCCTGCTGAAGGACAGCCACACCACCTGGAAGACCGGCCTGATCCTCAAGAAGCCGTTCGAGCTGACCGAAAATCTCGAATTCCAGCTCGGCGCCGGTCCGCTCTGGTTCCACCGCGCTTATCGGGTCGAGGATGAGTCGCAAACCGATTCCGCCGGTGTCGAAGGCGTCGCCGAAATGGTGATGTGGCCGACCGAACACCACTCTCTGGGCCTCTATCTGGAGACCGGCTATTCTTACGATTTCGGCAAAGGCCACGAAAAAGCGGCCGGCGCCGGTGCGGGTGTGCTGATACCCCTGCCGTAACCTTTTGCGAGAGAGATCCTTATGCGTTTTGCCCGCCGGTTTTCCGCCCTGATCCTGGCCTCGCTGGTCGCCTTCGCCGTCCAGGCGGACGAGCCGATCAAGCGTATTGCGCTGGAGAAGGCCGACCTGCCCGGCACCAATCTGGTGGCGGTGACGGCCCGCGTCGAGGCGGCGCCGAACGCGATCCTGCCGCGCCACACTCATCCCGGCATCGAGATGACCACCTGTCTCTCGGGTGACCTCGACCTGCTGATCGAAGGCCAGCCGGCCCGCCATATCACCGCCGGCGAGCATTTCCAGATTCCGCTCGGCGCCATCCACTCCATCAAGTTCGGCGCCGAGCCGACCGTGCTGATCGGCACCTTCATCGTCGAAAAGGACAAGCCCTTATCGACTCCGGCGCCTTGATCAGCCGCCGCTGCGGATAAACAGTCCGATCGTCAGACCGGCACCCAGCAGCACCACGAAAGCGCGGACGAAGCGTTCGTTGGCGCGCCGCAGCAGCAGCGCGCCGACATAGCCGCCGATCACGGCGCCGGCGCAGGTCACCGCGACCGTCAGCCAGGGAATGTCCGGGGTGAACAGGAAGATCGCCACCGCGGCGGCGTTCATCACGCCGGCCAGCACATTCTTGGTGGCGCCGGCGGCGCGCATGGCCAGGCCGGCCCCGGTCAGGGCGGCCAGCATCAGAAAGCCGATGCCGCCGCCGAAATAGCCGCCATAGATGGCGATGAAGAATTGCGCCACGCCGGCCGCCGGCGCACCGATCTTCGGCCCCTCGCCCTCCTTGAGGCGGCTGAAGAAACTGCCATAGGCGAACACCGCGGTGGCGAACAGCACCAGCCAGGGCACCAGATGCCCGAAGAAGCTCGACGAGGTCAGCAGCAGCAGCGCCGCGCCGACGGCGCCGCCCGCCAGGCTGATGATGGTCAGCGCCCGGAAGCCGAGGCCGGCGACGCCGCTGACATTGTGCCGGCCGACCCAGCCGGTGGTCATCTGCGCCGGGAACAGCGCCAGGGTCGAGGCGATGTTGGCGGTGCGCGCATCGAGGCCGGTCAGCATCAGAGCCGGCAAGGTGACGAAAGACCCGCCGCCGGCGAGCGCGTTCTGGATGCCGGCCCACAGCGCCGCCACGAACAAAAGACTCAAAAGCAAACCCCGGCATCCTCCCAGATGGGCCGTGACGGATGGACAGACCGCCCATCCTTTTGCGAGCATAGGGGCATGGACCCCTTCAAACCCTATACACCGTCGAAGCGCCCGGCGAAACCGCCCGTGCTGTCGCCGGAAGATGCGCAGACCGTGGCGCTGAAAGCCATAGCCTTCATCGCGTCGGACGAGGATCTGCTGCCCCGCTTCGTCGCCCTGACCGGCTGCGGCCAGGATGAGATCCGCGCCCGCATCGGCGAGCTTTCCTTCCTGGGCGGCGTGCTGGATTTCCTGCTGGCCGACGAACCGACCCTGCTGGCCTTTACCGAAGCGGCCGAATTGCCGCCGGAAATGCCGATGATGGCGCGGAGCCTGCTGCCCTGAACCCTCCGGCGAAAAAGCCGCGCGCCCGGCCCGCCGCCGCCGCTCCGGCCCGTACCACACCACCCCGCAAGCGCGCCCCGCGCCGCAAGAAAAGCGCTTTCCAGCTGCGCCTGGAACGCTGGCGCCATCGCGCCGGCCAGGTCCGACGCGTGGTCGAAGCGACGCCGCCGGCGATCCGCACCCTCATCGTGCTGCCCCTGGCGGCGGGGATCTTCCTGCTGTCGAATCTGGTCTATCACATCGTCCATAAGCCGACCGAAATGCTCTATCCGGTGAGCGGCGTGCTGAAGAAGAGCCCGGCCGAGACCTGGCGCGAATACGGGCCGCTGTTCCGCGAATATTCGACCGCCGCCATCTCGCCGGAATTTCTGGCCGCGCTGGCTCAGGTCGAGGGCGCCGGCGATCCGATCGCGCATACCTATTGGCGCTGGCGCCTGGCCTGGCCGCCCTTCGAGATCTACAAACCGGCTTCCAGCGCCGTCGGCATGTATCAGATGACCGAAGGCACCTTCGCCGACGCCAGCCGCTATTGCGTGCGCAATCACGTCGCCATCGAGCGGGACAATTCCTGCTGGTCGGAGGATTTCTACAACCGGCTGCTGCCGGCCCATTCAATCGAGCTGACCTCGGCCCATCTGGACCGCTCGGTGGCGGCGATCCTCGCCCATCAGCCGGAGGCCAAGCTGACGGTGAAACAGAAGCAGGATCTGGCCGCGCTGACCCATCTGTGCGGCGCCGGCGTGGCGCGCGACTTCGCCCGGCACGGCTTCAAGCTGGCGCCGGGCGCGCAGTGCGGCGACCACCCGGCCCAGATGTACGTGGACCGGGTGGATATGATGGTCAGGCAGTTTCAGAAGCTGGCTGGTTAGACCGGCGCGGCCTCGACGAAGCGCATGTCGCGCACCGCGCCATCGCCGAGGGCGGCCAGCGCTTCCTGATAAGCGGGGCTGTCATGGGTGGCCAGGGCCGCCTTCATGTCGGCGAACTCGATCAGCACGGTGCGCTCCTTGAGGCCGGCCTCGAAGGCGTAGTCGGCGACGCCGCGCGCCAGGAACTTGCCGCCGCCGGCCATGATGGCCGGACCGCCGATCTTGGCATAAGCCGCCAGCTTGTCCGGGTCACGGATTTCCCGATAGAACGCGATCCAATAAGCCTTCGCCATCAAACTCTCCTGCAATAGGATTTGCGATCTCAGACCGGCCGCTTCGGCGCGGCGGTCGGCAGTTCGATATTGACCTCGAGCACCGAGATATTGCCATCGTTGTCGAGGCTCACCTGCACCCGGTCGTCATCGACCTGGACATATTTGCGGATCACCTCGATCAGCTCGCGCTGCATCTGGGGCAGGAATTCGGCGCCGTTCAGGCCCGCGCGCTCATGGGCGAGCAGGATCTGCAGACGCTCGCGCGCAGCTTCCGCCGATGGGCGGGGCTGGCGCCGGAACATGCTCAGCAGGCTCATGCGCTTCTCCGCAGCAGACGGTCGAACAGGCCGCGCTTGGCCACCTTGGGAATGACCATCTCGACGGTCTCGCCCAGGATGCGCGAGACAGCGGCGGCATAGGCCTTTGCGGCGGGCGAACCCTCATCGAGGATCACCGGCATGCCGACATTCGAGGCCTGCAGCACCGACGGGCATTCCGGCACCACGCCCAGCAGCGGCACGGCGAGGATTTCCTGCACGTCTTCCAGGCGCAGCATTTCGCCCTTCTCGACGCGCTCGGCGTCGTAGCGGGTCAGCAGAAGGTGTTGCGGCAGCGGCTCGCCCTTTTCGGCGCGGGCCGACTTGCTGGTGACCAGGCCGATCATGCGGTCGGCGTCGCGCACCGAAGAGACTTCCGGGTTGGCGACCACGACGGCTTCGTCGGCGAAATACATCGCCAGGAAGGCGCCGCGCTCGATGCCGGCCGGGCTGTCGCAGACGATGTAGTCGAACTGGGTCTTCAGCTCGTCGATGACGCGCTTGACGCCGTCTTCGGTCAGGGCGTCCTTGTCGCGGGTCTGCGAGGTGGCCAGGATGAACAGGGTCTCGACGCGCTTGTCCTTGATCAGCGCCTGGCTGAGCTTGGCGTCACCATTGATGACATTGATGAAGTCATAAACGACGCGGCGCTCGCAGCCCATGATCAGGTCGACATTGCGCAGGCCGACGTCGAAATCGATGATGACGGTCTTGTGGCCGCGCTGGGCCAGGCCGGTCGCGATGGCGGCGGACGTCGTGGTCTTGCCGACGCCCCCTTTGCCCGAAGTGACCACGATAACTTTTGCCACGATGAATTCCTTTCGCTGCTTCGGGACTCAGAGAGGATCGAAGACCAGACGTTCTTCGACCAGCCTGATCTGGACCGGCTTGCCGATCAGCGCCGGGTCCATTTGCTCGCTGACCATGTAATAACCGCCGATCGAGACCAGATCGGCATCGAGATGGCGGCAGAAGATGCGGACCGAGCGGTCGCCGCCCAGTCCCGCCACGGCGCGGCCGCGCAGGGCGCCGTAGACATGGATGTTGCCCTCGGCCAGCAGCTCGGCGCCGCGGCTGACGGCGGCGGTCACGATCAGGTCGCCATCGGCCGCATAGACCTGCTGACCCGAGCGCACCGGCTCGGTCACCAGCCGCGCCTTGGGCGTCGGCAGGGGGGCCGCCCGGCCGCGCACGGACTGCGCCTCGGTGGCGCGCCCGGTCGGGAACACGGCGAGGCCGGCTTCGGTCGAGGCCTGCTCCCACGCCGCGGTGGCGCCCTGGATACCCACCGGCACCAGGCCCAGCTCGCGCAGATTGGCGCAGAAGCCAACCATGTCGACCGGCGCGCTTTTGGTCAGCAGCGACAGATCGAGGATGATCGGCGCCTTGCTGTAGAAGCCCGGCGCAAGCGCCAGGGTCTCGGCCAGCCGGGCGAAAAAGCTATTCGCGCGCGGATCGACGATCTTCAAAGCGAGAAGGGTGAAGCTGGTGCCCCGGATCTGGAAGGGGGCGGAACCGGGATCGGATGCGGCGGCGGGGCGCGGCGTCATGGATGATATAGTGCCGGACTCGAAGAAACGGGTGGGGCGAATTGCTCGTGGCCTGTTTGCAACAGCGCCGGACCGGGCGCAAGCTAAAAGCGGCCGGAACACCAAATTGTTCCCAAAATCGCGAGATATCGATGGACGAGGCGCTTCAGCTCATCCTGGCCCTGACGCCCACCGGCTGGACGATTGCCAAAAGCGGCCGCCGCCGTTAGAAACCGGGCAGGAGCGAATTCTCATGGCCTATCTTTTCAAACTCTCCGCCAATGGCCAGAAGGTGCTGGTCGAGATGCCCGGCAAGGAAGCGAAAGCGGCCCTGGCCGGCGAGCATGGCGAAACCAAACAGGGCGTGCGCTACGAGCCCTGCCCGCTGTCGCGCGCGCATCAATGGGTGCGCGAGGGCGGCGACCACAAGACCTCGCTGTGGCTGGACTATGCCGGAAGGCTGCAGAACGCCCGGTAACGGCCCTAAGGGCCGAGCAGCGCATCCTTGAGCGGTTTCCGCCATTGGCCGGCCTCGAGGTCATACACCCCGAAGCCGGCGTCATATTCCCAATAGGCCCAGCTCATGCCGCGCCGTTCGGCCGCATCCCGCATCGCCCGGGTGAACATTGCGCGGGAGTCCATGTCCGCCCGGTCGATGGAGCCGAATTCACCGAGATAGATCGGCCTGTGATGCTGCTTTCCCCAAGCGGCGGCCAGGTCGAGCTGGAGCACCAGACGGGCCAGCTGCGCCGGATCGCAGCATGTCACCCCGACCGGCAGGGGATGCTCGACCCAGTCCGCGCCCTGATGGGTGAAATCGAACGGTTGGTAATCGTGGATCGTGACGATCAGCGCCGGATCGTCCGGGAGGTCCAGTTTGACCAGATCCTGCGCGATGTTCGCGTCAGCCGGCCCGATCACGACCACCCGCCCGGCATCCTGCGCCCGCACCGCCGCGAGCGCGCGCCGGAGTAGCCTGTTCCATCGCTCCGGCGTCAATCTTCCGTGCGGTTCGTTCAACAGCTCGAACAGCACCTGCTTCGGCCGGTCGCGGAAATGCTCGGCGAGCTGGGCCCAGATCGCCACGAAACGGTCTTCGACCCGATCCGGCTCGACCAGGCTCTCGTGCGGCTCCACCGGCTCGCCATAGATCTGCCGGTAGCCCTGGAAATCGACGATGATGTTGAGATGATCGGCCAGCGCGCGGTCGACGATGTGATCGATATGCGCGAGGAAATTCGGATCGAGACGATAGGGCGGCGCCGTCTCCGCGTGATTGCTGAAGCGGACCGGCAGGCGGATGGTGGCGAACCCCGCCGCCGCGACCCGGTCGATATCCTCATCGCGGGCCCAGCGGCTCCAATCCCCTTCGCGCGGCGCCTCCAGTATATTGCCGAAATTGACCCCGCGCCCGAGCGAGGCGGCGATGGCGGACGCCTCCTCGCCGGAAGAGCCGCCGCGCGCCGCGCAGGGGCCGGTCAGAAGGACGCACAATAGAAGCAGGCAGCGGCGCAATAGCATCATCCCAAAAGAACGCTCCAGGCGCCGCCGCTATTCCCTTATCGGTCTCCGAACAGCTCTTCGAGACCGAAAATCCCGAGAATGACCCACTTCAGGCGCCACAAAACCCAGAACCCGACAACCAGCGCCGCCAGGAACAGGACCGAGAACGCGATCTTGAACAGCACCGCGACGTGGAAGATGGCGTACAGGATCAGCAGGAAGACAAGAAACCGCATCATGGCAAACCTCGCTTCAGGCCCCCAACGTGCGGGGTGTCCTGCGCTGAGATAAGCAAGCGCCGTTCCAATGGCGGAATAGCGCCAAATCACTGGCTTTTGCGCAGGAAACATTAGCCGAAACCGTCACTGAATTGGCGTGTTCCGCCAATCCGCGCCATCGCGGCGGGCGGCTGGACGCGGTGCCGATTGCCCCGTACAGTCTTTCCACCAAGGGTTGTTCAGGGGATGAGAATGGCGATTGCGCGGCGATGTGCTTTGGTGATGGTCGCGGTTCTGTCGGCAACGCCCGTGCTGGCACAAGATCAGCCGCCGCCTGGAGTGGCACCGGCCGTGCCGGATGACGAGCTGTCCTCCCTCTACGCCGCCTTCTGTCTGCAGGCTTTCCCGGATGAAAGCGCTCTGTCCGCCCTTGCCGGGCAGAAAGGCGCGGTCGCTCTGACCCCAGCCGAGGTGACCGCCCTGCTGCATCAGGACCCCGGCCATGGCTGGCAGCTGCGGACGGCGACCGGGCATTATCAGATCACCATCGAAAATCCTCCCTTCCACACATGCGCCATCCGCCGCATGACGCCGAGCGGCGTCGCCGGCGTGCAGAACTACATCGCGGCGGTCAACGCCTATGTGGGCGCACACAACGGAAAGCTGGCCAATATCGCGCCGCAGAAGGGGACTCTGCCCAACGGCATCAGCCTTTCGATGTATGGCTCCAGCATGACCGGGCCGGACGGCGCCGCGACGGATACGTTCGGTGTCGTCCTCAGCAACTATCACAGCCATCCGCCCGCCAATCTCGCCGAGGAGGCCGCCGGCGGCGTCGGGGTCGAGGTGCGATTGGTGCATCAGCTCGTGGCGAAGCAGTAAGCGAGACCACCGGCGGATAGCGCCGGATCGGGAAGCCGCTTCCCTTTACCCTTGGCGCGTTATTCAGGCCGTCCCTGCGGCAAAAGCGGCAGATGCGGCAATTGCGGTTCGATAGGGGCCGGCGGCGCCGCGCCTCGGGGATGCCTTTTCAGCAGGGCCTGGTTTTCGCGGATCAGGACGCGCTTGTAAGTGGCCTCGTAGAGCGTGCGGACCGCCTCATTGCTCTCGATCCAATTTTCGACACTGCCCGCCGCCAGAACCGCTTTGGCGAAGGGGCGCGGAATCGAGATCTGTTGCTTACGGCGGATCTGCAGGGCGGCGATCATCGCCAGGAAGCGCTCCAGGGCGGCATCGGCATGGCCGGAGGGCAAGGCCGCGGCACGCACACCGAGCTTCTCCTTGAGCTGCTCATAGCGGGTGCGGCGCCCGCCATCGGTTTTGATCCACCGGTCGAGACCTCCGGCGGCGCGGATTTCCTCGGCAAGCAGCTTGGGAATACCGGCAACCTTGCCGCTCTTCAGTTCGGTTCTGACCAACACCGAGAGGAATTTATTGACCAGGGCGTTGTACTGCGTCCGGTTCAGCACTCTCTGCGCGGTGTCCGTGTCTTGGGATCTATCGTTTTTGCTCAATTTGGCCCTTGCGCCGTCAGCGCGGTAAGAAATTCGTCCCCCAGGACCAGCCTATACCCTCTTTCGGCCAAATTAGTGAGAGTTTGCTTTCTGCTGAGCTGCGGGTGGCCAACCTATTCGATCCCCTCCGCGGCCACTCGAATGGCAATGCCGACCAGCGCTAACATCGCTTGGCTGTGAATGGCGCCTCTCGGATGTATGCCAATTTTCTGATATTTTTTTGGGACGTTCAGCGACAAAAAGGGGGTGCGGATGGCATGCTTTCCATTCGCCGTACTTGCTATAATTTCGATGATTTACTTTGGCAGCTCTCAAGGATACAACGAAATAATTAGAGAAAAATGGCAAAAGATAGACACGTCATTTTCCGGATTCGTCGATGATATAAAATCAAGAAAGGCCACAGAAACTACAGAAGCGATGGGTTATCTTTTTAGGAATGTCTCTTTTTTCCTACTGACGTTTATTTTTTTGTTTAGTTTATTGAAAATAAATATTCCACTTATTTTATTTCAAATTACCTTTTATTTTCTTACCGTCTGGATGTCGGTCCATTGGTTCGTCGGCGAATCAAAACTGTCTATTTCTATGGCGCGGGAAGGCGTGAAATATTCACTTATGATTTTTGCGGTTCCGGCGCTAGATACTCTGGCTGGAAATCATAATTTAACCATCATGCTTTCGATGATTATCGACCAACCCCTGAAATTTCTCGGCACAAACGGTATATTCGATATATCAAACATATGGCTGCTAGCAGCGATAATTTCTTTAGTCGTATTTACTAGTTTTTGTATTTATTTAATTTTATCGAGCATCATATTTTTCCCCATATTTGCTGGAAGCCTGTTGCTCTGCTTCATCGTCATAAGATTTTTTAGCCTGTTGGACCGAATTGCCCCTGGCGTCCCCATGAAACCCCTAATGGCGTTATTGGGCGCTATTTCTATTCTATACCCCATGTACCATTCCTGTTCATAAGCGAGGCATCTCAGGCTGGAACCTGGGGCTCCTCGGCGAGGCGCGAATTTCTGGCGAAGCCGATTTGAGGAAGAACAAGCGAAGTCGGTAGCGGACTTAACCCCACGGCACACTCCCGACACACCCCGCCGTGCACCCGTAGAGACTCAAACCCCGCCCCTACCGCCTCGCCACAGCGCGTCCTCCATCTCCCCGTTTGCATCTCTTGGCCACCTGCGCTATACGAACCGTTCCATTGCGTCGTTCGGCGCATGTGGACCAGTGCACCCGTAGCTCAGCTGGATAGAGCGCTGCCCTCCGAAGGCAGAGGCCGGGGGTTCGAATCTCTCCGGGTGCACCATTTTCTTCAAATAGTTAGATGATCCAGCTTCCTGCCTAAAATTCGACGGGAAGCCACCGGGTAGCCACCGATCTCCAGGAAATCCGCGTGGCGTAAGGGAGCGCGTTCCAGGATACCGAGGGCGAGGACGGCGGAAAGCCACGGTTGGAGAGCAAGATAAAGGAATGGCGCCAAAGCTGGCCAAGCCCTTGTCTGCACATCGTTTTTTTGGCGCCGGCCGAGATTCGTAGCACCAAGTTGGCGCTATTCCCAAGTGACCGCGGCAAGTTTGGCAGCAGATTCAATAACTTGCGGAAGGTGGCGTGGTTCTCTGACCGACTGGGCCTATCCACCAGCGCAGCAGCCAGGGTGCTTGGCCGCGACAGACCGTCAAGGGGGATGTCGCCCGCCTTCGGCGGCGGCCCGCCGGCCGCCCTTGACCGACTGCCTTGCTCGGCCCGACGGAGGCTTGGCATGCCCTGAAAGAGGGAGTGATGGGAGGCCGAAAATAACTGGTCATCCCATAGAGGCGGTTCGAAGCCTATCATATACCTCCCGCAGGAGTTGATCCCCGGCCAAGGCCCGGAACTTGTCATCATTCATCAACCGAGCGAAGATTTCCTCATTGCCTTCCATGCGCTCGATGAACAACCCTTCTAGCAACTTATTGAAGACGAAAGCGAAGTTCTCCAACGTGTTGACCTTTGCGGCCTCACGCAAGGTGTCATTGGACAGAGCGGTTTCTCGGATCTGATCGAAGAACAATTGATCGGCTGGCGTGAATTGAGTGCCGAATCGTTCGTTCAGTTTGCTGATGAGAGTTGAGAGCGCAACCCCTTCATCGCGCGATCGGCCGGTACCAACCTCTGTCGGACCTTTCAGCGGTTCAACGTCGCCCTCACGTAGTTCAATTGCGCCTTCGCTGATTTTCTGGAGGCGGTAGTATTTGAGAGCGACTTCGTCTTCAAGCTCGAAGCCGCTGTGGTCATTGGGCCGGGGCAGTTTGGCGAGCAAGAAGCGGCCATACGTGTACAGCTTCTCCAGACCGCTATCCCCGTAGGGAATGATCTGAGCGAGGAATGCGTACAGGTTCCGGAAACTGGTCAGTTGGGCCTTGAACTCGCCCTGATAGTCTTCCCCCAGTGCCTTGTACCGCTCCACCGCCTGATCGAGGATGGCGTTCATCTTCTGATGATCAGTTGCCGTGGGCTCGTAGCGGTTCTTGAACCAGATTTCGCATAGGGCGTTGACCTCGGCTTTATCGAACAATTGCCACTGCTCGATGCGATGCTGGAGGTCATAAAGCTGGTGCGGGTCAGATGCCTCTCCCGGCGGGGTCACTTCGTAATATGGCTTGAACGCGGTGAAGATTTCGTCGCGGTCGTTGACAAAGTCGAGGACGAAGGTTTCCTCCTTCCCCGCAGTGGTGCGGTTGAGGCGGGATAAAGTCTGAACCGCCTGGATAGGCTATGTTCAATCGCCTCCTCGAAGCGGATTTCGGTGTGTTTATTCATGGCAGCAGACCAAAGGCCGTAGAATGGCCACGTAAGAGCTTGAACGTGTCGATGAAGGGAACCTGAAAAGCGTTGCAAATGTCGGGAAGAGGCACCCTTCTCAAGGCATTGGGCTCCGGCTTCTCATGGGTTACCACTGTCGCTCCGATGACCTTGGCCTTGGCGACTAACCAGGGATCGGCCTTGGCTAGAAAATTGGCCTTCGCCGGTACATGGTAAGGCCCGCTCTGAACGTGCGCCGCCACACTGCGGAACACGGTCTGCGTTCCCGCAATTCCGCGTCCGGTTCCATATTGCCCTGGGCGTCCCAGCAAATATCCGCCTTGGGATCTCGCTCGGACAATGCCGACAGGACCGCCTTCTTGATTGGAGCGGGAAGCTTCTCGCCAGCCTTGTGGAAGGCCGCCGCCAGGACCTCTTCAAATTCGTCCCGGTTTGTGTAGAGCCTGCCATCATCCATTCTGGCCAGAATATCGAGGATACGTTGTTGCTGGGCTTCGCCCGCCGCGATTTCCGCCCGGCGGGCCTTATCGTCCTTGCGCTTGGCGCTCTCCGCAAGCTTGATAAATGCGCCCTCGTACCGCAGCCGCCCAATGCGGTTTTCGTCGGTCTGAAAATTCAAACGCAGCGGGCGCTCGACCGTGATGCGCAGGAAGCCGAATTCGGTGTTATCGAAGATTTTCGAGCATACCCGCTCCACCGGCTGACCGTCGACCATGACAAATGTGGTAGCACCGTGTCGGTATTCGGCATACAGACGGGTGATGTCGGCGACGTGATCTGGCTCGCCTCTGTTCGCCCCTTCGCCCAGCTTGTTGCGCTTGTTGCCCATGCTCTTCTTCATTTTCACGAAGTGCCGGGTTGCGTCGATAAGCTGGACCTTACCCTTGCGCTCGGGCGGCTTGCGGTTGGTCACCAGCCAGATATAGGTGTTAATGCCGGTATTGTAGAAAAGCTGATCCGGTAGAGCGATGATAGCGTCCAACATGTCTCGTTCGATGATCCAGCGGCGGATATTGCTTTCGCTGGGGCCGGGATCTCCGTTGAACAAGGGCGAGCCGTTGAAAACGATGGCGATCTTCGAGCCGTCCCCACCATCCTCCGGCGCGGGCTGCATTTTCGACATCATGTGCAGCAGGAACAGGGTGGCCCCGTCACTAATGCGCGGCAGGCCTGGGCCGAAGCGCCCGTCGAAGCCCAACGTGGCGTATTCCTTCTCGACCACATCTTGCTGCGGCTTCCATTCGACTCCAAACGGCGGGTTCGCCAGCATGTAATGGAAACGGCGGTCCGGGTGGCCATCCCTGGTCTCGCCATCGCCCAGCGTATCGCCGAAGACGATGTTGTCCACAGGCTCATCCTTGATCAGTAGATCAGAACAACAAATGGCGTATGCCTCCTCGTTGTATTCCTGCCCGAACAGCCCTGTATTCCTGCCCGAACAGCCCTAGGTGGGCTTGCGGATTGTGCTCAAGGATATATTCCTCCGACACCGAAAGCATGCCGCCGGTGCCACAGGTGGGATCGTAGATCGTGCGGACGATGTTGGGCTTATAGACCTCTTCGTCATTGGTGTAGACGAGATGTGCCATCAGACGGATTACCTCGCGCGGCGTGAAGTGGTCGCCTGCTTCCTCGTTGGCCTGTTCGTTGAACCGCCGCACCAGTTCCTCGAAGACGTAGCCCATCTGGACGTTGGTGACTTCGTCTGGATGCAGGTTGACGTTGGCGAATTCCTTGACAATCAGAAACAGGCGGTTGGCCTTGTCCAGCCTCTCGATTTCGGCCTCAAATCCAAACATGTCGAAAATGGTGCGGGCCTTTTGGGAGAAGCCGCTGATGTAGGAGACCAAATTGGCCGCGATGCCGTCCGGATCGCCCAACAGTTTGGTAAAGGTGAAATCGCTGATGTTGTAGAGTGGCTGCTGCCGGTCCCCGCTGGCTTTGCGCGCCAGCACCTTGTGAAGGGCATCACCCTCCAGCCCCTGAGCCTTGAGCTTGGCAAACTCGACAAGGACCTCGGCTTTGGTCGGCTCCAAGACACAATCCAGCCGGCGCAGCACTGTCATCGGCAACATGACTTTACGGTATTGCGGCGGGCGGTATGGACCACGGAGCTTGTTGGCGATCTCAAATACGAGGTTGATGAGATCTTGCGTATTAGCCGCCATCCGCTCTGTTCCCTTGTTTGCTATTGTTTCGCCGGCTCCACGCAAAATGCAGGAGTAATCTGCCTTGCATGTGTGGTGGGCGGGATCGTGACGTCAACGCATTTTCTTCAGAGCGCGAAAAGGGGTCAGACAGGATTTGGCCGCACCACAGCCAGTCCGTTTCATGGACGATCACGGAAGAGAACCGGTTTTGTTGTGTCAGGAAGCCCGCAAATCCGCAGCAGCAGCTCATCCTGCATTTCGCCCTGGCGGTGTCTAGTGAGCCTTGCGGCTCATATTGCAGGCCAACCACAAAGACCTGCCCTCTTTGTTCGTGAAAGATCGGAAAGTCACTGTTTGCTGCCCTCACCTTTGCGCGCCACCTCAACTACCTTTGCCTTTCCGACGGCCTCCACGAAATGCCGTTCCACGGCACTGGGCGCATTGATGGCGCGGGCGTGCCAAGCGTCGTATTCGGCATCGACTTTCATCGTGGCGACCTTGGCCTGGACCTTGCCCGCGCCGACGAGAAGTGGGTGGTCCCCTAGCTTCAAGAAATCGTCCAGCTTGGCGATCCAGTCGGCCATATGCATCGGCTTGCGATTCTTCGCCATGGCTTCGGCGAACTCCAGGAAAGCGACGGTGATGCGGTTGAGCGTCTCCATTTCCTCCGGCTCCAAGTAGTTCTTCGCCACCTGGGCATCGGCCCGTGTGGGGAGTTGGCCACGCGCCTCCCCAGACCAGCTCGTTATCCCCATCATTGGCTTGGAGGCGTCAGCACGGGCTATCTTGGTTTCCGCCGCTGTCTGACCATGGGCGGCGTGATGCATCTTGTTCTGCACCGTCTGGAAAAACTGATGACTGGCCTCCGCCCTCGGATCGTAGTCCACGGCGGTGGCGTAGATATCGAGCACCTTTTTGTAGAACAGCTTTTCCGAAGCGCGAATGTCGCGAATACGCGCCAACAGCTCTTCGAAATAGTCGGCGTCGGGGTCCTTGAGCCGGGCGTCGTCCATGACGAAACCCTTGACCAGATACTCGCTCAGGGAAGCCGCCGCCCAGCGGCGGAACTGGCTTCCTCGGGGCGAGCGGACACGGAATCCCACGGCCATGATCATTGGCAGATTGTAGTGAGCCACCTGCCGCTCGACCATGCGCGTGCCTTCGGATCGAACTATTGAGTAATCCTCAATAGTTGCCTCGGTCTGCTCGCCATCAGCGATTATACCTTTGATATGCTTGTTAATATTGGATACCGACGTCTGGAAGAGTTCGGCCAAGTCGGCCTGGCTGAGCCAGACATTCCCGTCGCGCGCCTGAAGGCGCACGATCGTGGTGCCATCCTCAGTTTGGTACTGGATGATCTCTCCGGCCATCAGCAGCCCAACTCCTTCGGGTATAGGGAAGAATTAGCGACGAGGCGCACGGCGCGAATTTGCCTCGTGGCTTTTTGCCGCTTCGTAGCGGTCCAGAGCCTCTTGAATCTGGTCGAGGACGACCCGACCGGACACAACCCGTCCAGCCGCGATGTCCTGCTCGCTCGCAGCAAGGTCGGCTTTGATATCTTCAATGGTCGGCAGCCGTGATTTCCGCATGGCTCCAAAATAATTGATTCCCGCCATACCTGCCAGATCGCCTCGATGGTAGCGACGTCCCTTCTCGCATTATCCACCCTTCATCGCTTCGGCAATGCCCCCCGCGATACGGTCTGCCGCCGCCTTGAGGGAATCGGCCGGGAGGTGGGCATAGCGACTACTGGTCGCACTGTCGGCATGGCCGAGCAGACGTCCATTCCCCAATCACCCCAGTTCCTTAAACGTCCCCGCCAGGTCACCCTCGAAAATCATCGTGCCGACATGGGCCAGGCGGCTGTGGGTGTATGCCCAGATCTCGCCGCCGATCTGCGTCCAGCGTTTGCAGAAGGTGTAGTCCTCGCTGAGATATTCCCCGCTGTCGGGGTCGATCATGCAGTCGAAGAAGGCATGCGCCGGCGCCTTGGCGGCTTCGATGTTGAGGCCGAGATGGACCTGGCTGAATTTGGTTTCGGGGTAATGCTCGGCCAGGCGGGCGAACACCTCTCTTTTGATCATCAGGAAGCCGGTGCCGAGATATTTGACGCGGAAGAAATCCCCCGTCGGGGGAAGCTTTTCACCGTCCTTGAGGTCCATCACATAATTGAGCGTGCTGGCCGCCAGATTCTGGATACCGGCCTTGGCCTGGGCGCGGATGCGTTCCCAATCCAGACGCTTCAAGGGATAGACCGCGCCGCACACTTCCTTGTCGGCGGCCAGCAAGGCCAAAGCCTGTTCGGGCGAGAAGCCGATGTCGGCGTCGATGAACAGAAGATGCGTCGCTTCCGGTGTGGCGAGAAATTGCTGCACCGCCAGGTTGCGAGCGCGCGTGATCAGCGAGTCGCCGCCGATCAGCCGGAACGACAGGCCGACGCCGATCTCGGCGCAGGCGCGCTGCAGGCCCAGCAGCGACATGGTGTAGAGGCTGGTGACCTGACCGCCGTAACAGGGCGTGGCGACCAGGATGTGCGGTTTGGCGGGGAAGCTCATTGTCTCTGTCACTCCAGAATATCGATCGCCGCGCCGGCATCGAGGCCGTAGCCGGTCAGGATTTGGGTCAGCGTGCCGTCCTTGCGCATCGCCTCGATGGCCGCGTCGAAGCCGTCGCGCTGCTCTTCGCTGACCTTGGCGCGACTGAAGGCGAAATAGGCCGGCGCCGGGGCGGCGACGAATTGCGTCCCGATGACGGAGTCGGCAAAGCCGAGCCGGGCCAGTTCCCAATGCGCGGTCTGCTCGTCGAGGATCACCGCATCGACCCGCCCGGCATGCAGCATGCGCAGCGAGCTCTCATGGCTGCGCGACGGGGTCAGGATGGCCTGAAACGCCGGATCGGACGAAACGGCGGCGAAGTCGGGGCTGGCCATCGCGCCGCCCTTGAGGCCCAGCCTGACCCCGAGCCGCGGCAGATCGCCCAGCCTGGTTATGTCCCAGCGCCCCCGATCGGCGGCGCGGATGAACAGGCGGTTCGGCACATGGCTGCGGGTGCGCGAATAGAGCGCGAAGGTTTGCCGCTCGGGCGTGCTGAACACATTGGGCAGGATGTCGAGCCCGCCATCCTCGAGTTCCTTGAGGGCGCGGGAGAAGGGCATGGTGCGGAAATCCGCCCTGCACCCCATGCGGCGCAACGCCTCGCGCGTCACATCGGCATTCACCCCGCCCGGCTTGCCATCGGGCAAGGTGGTGAGATAAGGCGGGTCCTCGTCCATGCGCACGCTCATCACGCACTCGGCCGCCGCGGGCAACGCCGCCAGCATCACCAGCACAGCGGCGCGGGGCAGGATCAAATCTGCTTACCCCGATGCAGCGACAGACCCTGCCGCAGGCTTTCGGCGATGGTGCGGGCGCGCTCGACGAACAGATCGGCGGCGGCCGGCGGACAGAGCTCGCGGGCGGTCGCCTCGAACAAAGCCAGCCAGCGCAGGAAATGCGCCCGCTCGACCGGCAGCGGCGCATGGGCCGCCATCGGCCGGCCGGAATAGCGCCCGGTCATCAGCGTCACCGACGACCAGAAGCGGCACAGGGTCTGGATGTGGTGTTCCCAATCCTCGACCGCTTCGGTGAAGATCGGCGCCAGCAGGGGATCGTGTTTGACGCGGTCATAGAAAGCGCGCACCAGCCGCTCGATCATCGCTTCGTCGATGCCGGTGCGGTCGGCGACCTGCTGGGTCAAAGCGGCGCGGCGCTCGGGGCCGCCTTCGGGTAATTCGGACATGGCTACATGCTGGGAAGGAGCCGAGGCTTCGTCAAGACCTGCTCGCTATCGCAGCAAGGCCGCCGCTTGCCGAGCCGTAATCCCAGGGTTATTGATGGCACCTTGCCGTCTTCGGGCATCAGCCATCAGGGGATTCCCTCTTCATGCGTAAAACTCTTCGCCTCGTCTCCGCCGCCGCCACCTTCGCCGTGTTTGGCGCGGCCGGGTTGAGCCTGGGCGGGGCCGCGTCGGCCCGCACCTTCACCGCCCATGACATGGCGACGCTGGAACGCGTCTCCGATCCGCGCCTGTCGCCCGACGGCCATTGGGTGCTCTATGACGTGCGCACCGTCGATTACGAGTCCAACAAGTCGAAGCATTCGGTGTGGCTGGCCGACGCCACCGGCAAGGAAAGCCCGCGCCGCCTGGGCGTGTCCGACGAAGGCGCCGGGAGCGCCCGCTGGTCGCCCGACGGCAAGGCCATCTATTTCCTGCGCAACCGCAAGGACGATACCGCCCAGGTGTTCCGCACCGATCTGCAGGGCGGGACCGCGGTCCAGGTGACCGACATGCCGTTCGACGTCGATGCCTTCAAGATCGCCCCCGACGGCAAGACCATCGTGGTCAGCCAGGCGGTGTTCGCCGATTGCGCCGACCTGGATTGCACCAGGCAGCGCCTGGCCGCCAAGAAGGCGACCAAGGCCAGCGGCGTGGTCTATGACCGCCTGTTCATCCGCCATTGGGACACATGGGCCGACGGCACCCGCAACCATCTGTTCGCCCTGACCTTGACCGAGGGCGGCCAGGCGCTGGGCAAGCCGGTCGACCTGATGGCCGGAATCGATGGCGACACCCCGAACAAGCCCTTCGGCGACGAGGATGATTTTTCGATCACGCCGGACGGCAAGGAACTGGTCTATTCGGTGAAGATCGCCGGCCATGACGAGCCCTGGACCACCAATTTCGACGATTACGGCGTGAAGCTTGACGGTTCCGCCAAGCCGGTCAATCTGACCGAGTCCAACAAGGCCTGGGACGCGGCGCCGATCTTCTCGCCCGACGGCAAATGGGCGGCCTATCGCCGCATGGTGCGCCCCGGCTTCGAGGCCGACCGCTTCCACATCATGCTGCGTGACGAGAAGACCGGCGAAGAGCGCGAGCTGGCCGCCGATTGGGATCGTTCGGCGGGGTCCATCAAATGGGCGGCGGACAGCAAGAGCCTGTACGTCACCGCCGAGGATGTCGGCCAGACCAGGCTGTTCTCGATCGATGTGAAGTCGGGCAAGCCGGTGGCGCTCACCGGCGAAGGCCATGTCAGCGCGTTCGACGTTTCGGCCAAGGGCCTGGTCTATGTGCAGGACGATCTGTCGCACCCGGCGCAGATCTTCGCCGCCGATCTCAAGGGCGGCCATCCGCATGCCCTGACCAACGTCAATGCCGAGCAGCTGAAGGACGTCGATTGGGGTGCGGCCGAGCAATTCAGCTTCAAGGGCTGGAATGACGAGACCGTGCATGGCTATCTCGTCAAGCCGGCCAATTTCGACGCCTCGAAGAGCTATCCGGTCGCCTTCCTGATCCATGGCGGGCCGCAGGGTTCGTTCGGCAATCTGTTCCATTACCGCTGGAACGCCGAAGCCTTCGCCGGCGCCGGCTATGCGGTGGTGATGGTCGATTTCCACGGCTCGACCGGCTATGGCCAGGCCTTCACCGACGCGATCAGCCGCCATTGGGGCGATCGTCCGCTGGAAGATCTGCAGAAGGGCTGGAATTACGCCCTGTCGCACTACAAATTCCTCGACGGCAACCGCGCCTGCGCCCTGGGCGGGTCGTATGGCGGCTTCATGATCAATTGGATCGCCGGCAACTGGAACCAGCCCTGGAAGTGCCTGGTCAATCATGACGGCATCTTCGACGCCCGCTTCATGGGCTATTCGACCGAGGAATTGTGGTTCGCGGAATGGGAAAATGGCGGCACGCCCTATGAGCCCAACACCGACTACACCAAGTTCAACCCGGCCGACCATGTCGCCGATTGGAAGGTTCCGACCCTGGTGGTCGAAGGCGGCAAGGACTACCGCGTTCCGCAGGAAGAGGCGATCGCCACCTTCACCGCGCTGCAGAGGAAGGGCGTGCCCAGCAAGTTCCTCTATTTCGCGGACGAGAACCATTGGGTGCTGAAGCCGCAGAACGTCGTGCAGTGGTACGACGAATCGCTGGGGTGGATGAACCGCTGGACGGCGGCGCAGTAACTACTGCCCGTACAGCCCCTGTCCGTAAAGCCGCATCGCTTCGGGCGCCTGATAGTCCGCTATCAGGCGCTCGACGATCTCGGAGCGGTACTGGAACAAAGGCACCTCGGTCAGAGGCTGTTTCCTCAGCTTTCCGACCTCGGCGGCGGTATAGGGTTTGGCGTCCCTGGGCGCCGATGAGCCGCCCAGGGTGAACACCATATAGTTCATCATCTCGGCCAATTCGCCGTCGGAAATCGGGGCGAAGGCGACATTGGGAAGCCGCACCAGATAGGCGCGGCCTTCCGGCAGATGCAGGAAATAACCGATCTGATCCTTGAGATCGGGCACCTTCTGCGAAATCGTCACCCCCGCCTCGCCATGACAGCCGACGCAGCCCATCAGATAGGGCCTGCGCCCCGCCTCGCCCGCCTGGGCGGCGGCGGCGGCCAGCATCAGCAAGGCGGCGGCGGCTTTCCTCACAGGTGATAGCTCAGCCGCACGCCATACAGCGCCGGCGAGCCCCAGACGCCTTGATAGAACGGCGCGCCGGCGATGACGTTGGTCAGATATTTGGTGCCGGTGGCGTTATTGCCATAGCCCTTGATGCTCCACTGGCCATCCTCGGTGGTGTATTCGGCGTGCAGATTGACCAGCCAGAACGCGCCTTGCCGGGCGGCCGGATCGTTCTGCACGTCGTAATAATAGGTGCCGCGCCAGGAATAATCGGTGCCGAACATGACCGATCCCAGGCTGCCCGGCACCGCCCAGGTATAATCGATCGAGCCGGTGTAATTGGCGCGCGGCGCCTGCACCGGATGCACATTGCGCAGGGTGCCGTCGGGGGCGACGATGTCGTCGAGATCGGCATCGAGGATGGCCAGGCCCTGGTGGATGACCACTTCGGGAATCGGGCGCATCGAGATTTCCAGCTCGCCGCCGCGCATCTTGGCGTTGTTGTTGGAAATGAAGGATTGCTGGCCATAGGCGGTTTCCAGCGTGTTGAAGGCCTGATAGCCAACATAGTCGTAATAGAACACGTCGGCATTGACGCGCAGGCGGTGGTCGATGAATTCCGACTTCACGCCGGCTTCGTAGTCATAGACTTTCTCTTCGCCATATTTGTACGCCCCGGCGGCGATCAGGGCCGGCGAGGACACCGTGCTGAACCCGCCCGCCTTGATGCCGCGGCTCCAGCTGACATAGGGCATGATGTCGTCGGTCAGCTTGTAATTGAGCGCGACCTTGCCCGACCAGTCGCTCTTCATCAGTTTCGGGCTGCCCTTCAGCGTCAACGGATTGCCGTTGCCGTCGAGACAGGGGCCGCCCAGGCAGGATTGGCCCGAGGGCGAGATCGAGAACAGCGGCGGACCGGGAACATAGGCGCCCCAATTATAGGGCGAGTCCGAGCCCCACACCTTGTAGTTCAGGGTGCGCGTGTCGGTCGCCCAGCGCCCGCCGGCGGTCAGGGTCAGATCCTTGGTGATGTCGAATTCGGCCTGGGCGAATTCCGACCAGCTTTTGGTATCGATCGAATAGCGCTCGTCGGTACCTTCGCACAGATATTGGCTGGGGCAGGTGCCCGGCGCATAGGCGCCGCCGGTATAAAGATCCTCCATGCCGATGCCGTTCGGCCCGGCATTGGGAATGTCGGTGCCCGACGCCGAGCCGGAGCCCTGCTCGAAGCGCCCATCCATCTGCAGGTAATAGAAGCCGGCGACCCAGCGCAGACGCTCGTCGCTGTCATTCTCGATATGCAGTTCCTGGGAATATTGCTGGGTGTTGACCCCGGTCCAGAATTGCTGGGACGGATAGGGCGAGGATTCCGAATCCTCGGTGTAGTTCTTGGTGTAGTGCGTGATGTCCGAGATCGAGGTCAGGGTCAGGCCGTCCAAGCGGTAATGCACGGTGCCGGTGGCGCCGACCATGTCGGTGCGGTTATGGCCGAGCACTTCGGCGGCGCTGGTGTAATAGTTCGAGCCGGACGGATATTGGCAATTCTGGCAATAGCCCAGCGCGTCCGCCAGATTGTCGCCATTGTTCGGCCCGGCGAAGACGGTCAGACCGTGATTGTTCGGATCGGTGGTGACGTTGCCGTATTTGTAGAGGCCGGCGCGCACATTGAGGTTCGAGCCATGCAGGTTCAGCGTGGCGTCGAAATCCTCGGTCGGCTTGTAGAGGAACTGCACGCGGCCGGCATGCGAGTTGCTGTTCCCCGAATCGTAGCGCCCGCCATAGAAGGCGTTGTGCTGCCAAGGGTCCATGTAATCGTTGGCCAGCGAGATGCGGAACGACAGATCCTTGGTGATGGCGTCGCTGAACGCGCCTTCCGTATGGTTCGAATTGTAATTGCCGTAGGAGGTCTCGATATAGCCGTCCGGCGTGTCGGTCGGCGCCTTCGAGATATATTGCACGGCGCCCGCCGTCGCGTTGCGGCCGAACAGGGTGCCCTGCGGCCCGCGCAGCACTTCGACGCGCTCGGTATCGAACAGCAGCGACGAGGTTCCCGAGGCGGTGCTCATATAGACGCCGTCGATATAGACGGCGACCGGGCTTTCCTCATGCTCGGCGAAATCGTCCTCGGTGGCGCCGCGGATCGAGAAGAAGTTGGTGGTGCCGGAATTGACCGCCATCACCTGCACGCCCGGGGTGAACTGGGCGATGTCGAGCGCGTTGGTGACGCCATAATCCTTCAGCTGCTCGGCGGAAATGGCGGTAACCGCGGTCGGCACGGTCTGGATGTTTTCCGCGCGCTTGTTGGCGGTGACGATGATGTTCTCGAGACCGGCATCCTTCTCGGGCGGATTATCGGCGTCGGCCAGCGCGGCTGATGTGGTGGTCAGGGCGGCCAGCGCGATCAGCGCGGTGGTGGCGGTGAGAAGCGTCCGGGTCGCCTTCGCGGTGCGTTGTTTTTGCATAATTCCCCCTGCAAGCCTTGTGCATCGCGGACGTCCCTTCCCCTTGGTTCTTTATTGGTTTTTGCTTCCGTACATGTCCTCGCCATAGCGGCGCAGAGACGGGGCGGCGCGGTAATCGGCGACCAGCGTCTCGACCATTTTGCTGCGGTACTGGAACAGGGCGGTCTCGGTCAGCGGCTGCTTCCTGAGCTCACCCACTTCGCGCGCCGTATAGGGCTTCGCCCCTTGCGGCACCGATGATCCGCCCAGGGTGAAGACGGCGTAGTTCAGCAGCGCCGCCAGTTCCTGGTCGGTATTGGTGGAAAAGGCCACATTGGGCAACCGCGCCAGATAGCGCCGCCCCTCGGGCAGATTGAGAAACCAGCCGACCTGATCCTTGAGGTCGGGCACGATCTGCGAGTTCGACACCCCGTCGATCCCGTGGCAGCCGCCGCAGCCGAGCAGATAGGCCTGCTGCGCGGCGGGGATCGGCGCCATGTCGGCGCTGGCCATCACCGGCAGCAAAGCGAGCGCGGCGAGGCCGGATTTCATTTGACCACTCCCGCCGTGACGAGAGACTGGCGCTCGGCCAGCACGTCCGAGCCGGACTTCTTGTCCTTGGCGCGGCCGGCGGTGACCTCGGCGGCGGAGAAGGCTTCCTTGGGCGCGCCGCCCAGGCTTTGCAGATAGCCGAGCACCGCCGCCACCTGCTCGTCGGGCAGGCTGGCGAAGGGCGGCATCACGCCGATGATCGGCTGGCCGTCGACGCTGACCTGCCCGACCATGCCGTAGGTGAGTACATCGACCAGATAAGCGCGGCCGGCCGGCTTGGCGCTGATCGGCCCGACGCGGCCGGCCAGGCGGGGAAACTGGCCGGGCAGGCCGGCTCCCCCGCTCTGGTGGCACATCGCGCAATTCTGGCTGAACACGAAAGCGCCGTCGGGTGTCTGCGCCGAAGCCGAACCGGCCAACAAGGCGCCTGCTATCAGAAGACCCGGTTTCCGCATCAGCCGGCCAACCCCACCAAAGCGGCGGTCGAGCAGTGATAGGTCGCCGAGGCGTTGCCGAAGCACCAGATGATGTCGTTGTTGAGCTGGGCGCGGTAGGTCGGCAATTCGCGGTCGGCGCCGTCGCACCAGCAGGATTTGCCCGCCGAACAGACCGGCTTGCCGCAGCAATCGCGATAGGCGATCACATAGGACTTGCCGTCCTTCGGATTGACGCAGGTGCCGATCCACGAAATCGGCGACGGTTCCGCCCCCGGCGGGCAGGTATGCGATCCGCCGCCGCAGCAGGAACACAGCACGCCGTCCGAGGCGCAATATTTCCAATAGGAGCATTTGGTCGGGTCGCTGTCCTGGGAATAGCGCTCGAAATCGGTCTGTGGCGTCCCTTGGGGTTCGGCCGCCTTGGCGCGCGCCACCGGCAGCAGCGGGAAGGCCGCCGGAGCCGCGACGATCGCCGTGCCGAAGCGCGACAGGAACGACCGGCGCGAGGAATAGGAAGCCAGCTTGCGGGTGACCCGCTCGCTCATCTTATCGAATGGGGACTTCATTCCGCGGCCTCCGACTGGGCTTTGAGATAGGATTGGATGGTGGCGTAGCCGGTCTCCTTGGCGATGATCAGGCTCTCGAAATGCTCGCGGCTGTTGACCAGCCCCTTGGCCGAGATCACCCCCTCATCGTCGAGCAGCACCGCATAGGGCAGCTTGTCGACGCGGAAGGCCATGCCGACCTCCGGGCCGTTGACGAAGCAATGCTCGTCGATGCCGAACTGGGTGATCAGCTTCTGCTGTTCGACGATGTCGGCGTCGCCGACGAACAGCACGTCGAGCCGTTCACTGCGGGCGAAATCCTGGGCGATCGGGATCAGCTTCTTGCAGATCGGGCAGGTCTGCGAGACGAACAGCATCAGCATGGCGCGTCCCGTGGCAAGCCGCGCCCCGACGGTGACGGCATTGCCCCCAATGGCGTGCACCTCGAGGCGCGGCGCCTGCTCTCCGACCCCCGGCCCGGCACCGTTGATCAGCGCGCCGGCGGGGGCGACCCGCTCATGCAGCACGCCGATCTGGCGGGCCAGCGCCAGCACGGTCAGCGAGAGCAGAACCACCACCCCCCACAGCAATCCCTGGGAAATCATCATCATCGTCATTTGCCTGCTCCCCCGTGATGAGCGTGGGCCTGGCGCCAGGCCGGCCGCACGCTCCACAAAACATTGAGACTTTGCAGAAGAACGAACGCCGCGCCGCCGGCCAGCAGCCCTTCGGCCAGTGCCCACGCCGGCACTCGCGGCGCCGGCAGCACGGCCACGCCCAGCAGCAGAACCAGCCCGGCATTGCGCGCCACCAGGGTCCAGCCGAGCGTCTGTTTCAGGGCGCTCTGGAAACAGCCGCAATCGATGTCGGTGCGGCCGCGCCGGATATTGACCGCCATCGCCCCGGCGAACAGGGTCAGCAGCACCGCCGCCGCCGTTTCGCTCCAGGGCGAGAAGATGCCGATCGGCAGCAGCAGGCCGATCACCGCTTCGATCGGCGGCAAGGCCGAGGCGAAGGGCACGACCAGCGCATCGGGCAGCAGCCGGTAATTGGCGACCACGCCCTGGAATTCCAGGCGGTGGCGCGACTTGCCCCAGGCGGCGGTCAGGAAGACCAGCCCGACCAGGACGCGGATGGCAAAGGAGATCTCGCTCATGGATGCCTCCTCAATAGCCCGGAACCCAGATCATCTCGCCGCCGGCGAATTCGATCTTGCGTTTGATCTCGCCGGTGGCGGCGTCCATCACCACGTCGTTGCCTTCGCCGCTGAGCAGATAGATCAGCGGATGCTCGTCCTGCGAGACGCCCATATTGGCGTAATAGGGCACCCGGTCATTGCCGAGGCCGGAAGACGGCACCGGCTGCAGCGGGAAGCGCGAAACCAGCTTCTTGGTGTTGGTATCCAGCACCCAGACCTCGGTCCCGCCCCATTTGTGGGTCCAGTAGGGGCCGATATGCATCAGCACGAACAGCTTGCCGCTGGCCTTGTGATAGGCGGCCAGCTGCCAGCCGCCCGGGCGCCAGGCCAGTTCCTGCACGCCGGTTCCGGCCGGCTTGTAGCCGGCGGCCTCCTCGATCGACCAGGGCTTTTCGACCGTTGTTTCCGCCCCCAGCTTGGCCTGGTAAACCAGACCGCTATAAGACAGGAACACCGCCTTGCCGGTGTTGCGGTCGACGAAGCTGGTTTCGTAGATCGGGTCCTTGTTGGCGTCGAAGAAGGGCTTGGTGTGGGTCACCTTGGCCGGCCCCGAGGCGGGAATGGTCACGCTGGCCAGCGATCCGTCGCCGCACAGCGACGAGAAGCCATCGGCGCCCCAGGGGAAGACCAGCGCGCAGCCGGGCACTTCGACGGTGCCGCCGACTTCCTGTTTCTTGAGATCGACCCACACCACCGAAGCGGCGGGATGCATGATGTAGACATAAGCCTTCGACCCGTCGGCGCTGATGTCGAAATTCTGCAGCTTGCTGGCCAAAGCACGGCCCGGAAGCGGGATTTCCTTGAGCAGATTCAAGGTTTTGGCGTCATAGACCGAGACGATGTCGTCGCGCTGGCCGCGCGCGCCATGATGCCAATAGGTCTCGGAGACGTAGAACTGGCTGTTGTCGGGCGCGATGGCGAGGTTCGACACATAGCCGGCCGGGATGCTGCCTTCCATCTTGCCGCTGTCCGCGTCGAAGATGTTGAACGCGGCGTCGCGGAAGCCATTGACGAAGAAGCGGTGCGGACCGTTCGGCGGCAGAGTCGCCACGTCGCTGATTTCGGGGTCCACCGCACCCGCCGGCGCCAGCGGCGCGGCGGCGGCCGACAAGGCGACCGCCAGGCCGAATACGAAGCTTTGCACCCTCCGCTTGCTCATCTCTCATCCCTCCTGCCAATCCGGAAATGTCATGATGCTGGCATCGCAGCAGGGTGCGGAAGGCGTCAAGACGGCCCCACCTGGTGCGTAAAAGTCACCGCCTTGCCGCGAAATCCTTGGCCTGTCTGGAAAAATTACCGTTGCGTTACGCTCGGTATAAGCCTAAAAATTGTGCGTTTTCTGTGAGATCACACTTATGCGCAAAATTTAAGCACTCCCCTTCATAACGCCGACAGAGGTCGAAGCTATGAAACTGCCTCCTCTCCTGCCGCTCCGGGTTTTCGAAGTCGTGTCACGCCACACGAGCATCCGCAGCGCGGCCGAGGAGCTGTGCATCGACCATACGGCGGTGAGCCGGCATCTGAAATCGCTGCAATTGGCGGTGCAGACCCAATTGGTGCGCACCACCCGGACTGGCGTGGTGCTGACCGCCGCCGGCGAGCGCTATGCCGCCGCGGTCCGCCGGGCGCTGCTCGAGATCAATACGGCGACCAGCGACCTGCATCGCGGCCATCGCGCCGGCTCGCTGTCGATCTGGAGCCGCTCGGGCTTCGCCGCCCATATCCTGACCCCGCGCCTGGCCGATTTTCAGCGGCTTTATCCCGGCGTCGAAGTGTCTTTACGTCCGTCCGAGGAAGATCCGGATTTCTCCGAGAACCAGGCCGACGTGCAGATCCGCTTCGGCATCTCGCCGGCCTCGGAAGTCTGCCAGGTCGAGCTGTGCCGCCCGGCCATCCATGTGCTGGCCAGCCCGGCCTGGCTCGAGCGCAACAAGCGGCCGCGCAACCTTTCGGAATTGCGGCGCTGCCGACTGATCCAGACCGAGGATGATTGCTGGAACGCCTGGCTGGCCGATCACGGCATCGAGGAGCGCATCGAACCGTCGGGCCCCAATGCCTGGAACACCTATTTCGCCCTCGAAGCCGCCAAGGCCGGCCAGGGCATCGCTTTGTCCAACGAGCTGATCGCCGAGCCCTATATCAGCCAGGGACAGCTGAAGGTGATCGACATCCCGCTGCCGGCCGCCCCCGCCAAGCCCTATATGCTGGTGGCGCACCGCGATCTGTGGGGCGATCCCGCCGTGGCCGCCTTCCGCCGCTGGCTGACCGGACTGATGGCGGCGCGCCAGGCCGGGGTTGCCGTCCGGCAAGCCGCCAGCTGAAACAGACCCCGCGCCAGACCCTCCGCCTGCTCGGCCTCGCCGCCGTGCTGCTTCTGCTGCTGGCCGTTCTGCCCCCGCTGGCCGCCTGGACCGGATTGACGGTGCTGCTGCTGACCCTGCCCGGCTATGGCGCGCTGCTGGCTTTCCTGCATCTGTTCCTGTTTCCGCTGCGGGTGCGCCGGCTGATGCCGGGCGGCGCCCTGTCGCTGGCCCGCCATCGCGCCGTCGCCGATTGCGCGCTGCTGCTGGCTTTGCTGCATGGTTTTCTCTATCCGCTGATCGAGCCGGCAAGCTTGCGCTATCTGTCGCCGGCCGCGCCGGTCTACATGCTGGCCGGGCTGCTCGCCCTCGTGCTGCTGGCGATCCTGGCCATGACCAGCCGGCACGATGCCCGCCAGGGATTGGCCCGCACGAAATTCGGCTTCCGCGCCCAGCATGTCATCCTGTCGTCCCTGCTGCTGCCCGCCACCCTGGTGCATGTGGCCGGCGCCGGCCTGGTGGCCGACACTGTGTGGAAGCAGGTCGTCTGCGCGGCGATCGGGGCGGCGGCCATCGCCGGGCTGCTCCGCCCCGCACCGAAGGACTCCTGAATGTCGCGCCTGCTGGCCGCCATAGTGGCGTTGCTGGGATTGGCGGCGCTGACGATTCCGCTGGCGGCGGGACCGTCGCGCACGGTGCTGGCGGCGCATGAGACCCGTTTGCCCCTGGTCTTCCCGCACGAAAAGCATGACCAGCAGACCTGCCTGTCCTGCCATCACAAGGTGGTGGGGATGACGCAGACGATCCCCTGCGTCGCCTGCCACCGAATGGATGATCCCGCCATAAAGCTGTCGGTCGAGCCGCGCTTCCACGCCTTCTGCCGCGACTGCCATGCCGAAAGGAGCCGGGCCGGCCTGCCGCACGGCCCGGTGCGCGATTGCGAGGGGTGTCACCGTCAGGCGGACACGACCAGCGTGCCGGGGCCCGGGCTGTAGAATGTATGGACGCCGATGAGCCCGATGATCGTCGTGTCGCTGGGACCGGGCACGCCGGTCTGGCTTTCGACGATGAAGGTATTGCCGTCATAGATGCCCGAGGCGACATGATGGGCGCCGATGCCCGATTCGAGGGCGAGGATGGCGTCGGTGGAGGTCTTGACCGAAGCGCCGAAAATTGTCGGAGCATCCACGACCAGACGCGCCGTGTCGGTCAGCAGGTATGTCTGGCCCACCCACGATACGCCCAGCGCGGGGGCGACATTGTACCAGGGGCCGGCCTGCGGCCAGTTCTGGGGCAGCGGCTCATAATACGTGACGGGACCGGTGAAGATCGCGGGCCCCACGGCGTTGTTTTCGCCGTAATTCGTCAGGACCGTGCCGAGATGGCCGCTTCCGACATTGCTTTGGAATTCCGGTGAATCGACGAATTCCTGCAGCAGCTGGGCGTTGCTCGCGCCGGCGGCGATCTCCTGATGGTAATAGGCCGCTTCCGCCGCCGAGGGGGTGCGGGCCAGGATGTTCTGATACAGCACGATGACCGCATCCTGGCCGGAGAGGTCGGCGGTGAATTCCGGCGAATTGGCGAAATCGGCGGCGATCTGGTTCCAGGCCGCCGCCGGCACCGCGGCGATCCCCTTGCCGCGCAGCAAGGAGGGGTCGATGCCGTTCTCGGCGATGGCCGTGTAATAGACCAACTCGGCCGCTCCGGGATCGCGCCCGAGCGCCGCTTCGTAAAAACGGATCACCTGCTCGGGCACCTGCGCTTCGAGCGAGGCGCCCAGGATGGGGGCGAAGGTCGGCACCGTCGAATCCGCGGACTGGAGACCGAGCCAGTAAGGCGCATTGGCGGCGGCTTCCGCCGGCGTCTCGAACAGAACATATTCGAGAAGCGTGATCATCTGGGCTGTCGTGACGCTCATGATTGCCGCACTCCCCGCGATGCTCATGACAAATGAAACATACACGCCCTGGTAGTGCGCCTCAATCGTGATCGATGCGCTCGGCCGCCGCGGTCAGGTGGATCAGCAATTTGTCGAGAACGGCCATGTCGTCGGCTTCGATGCCGGCCACCAGCGCGCCTTCGATGCGCTTGGCAAGGGGAATGATCTGCCGGTAGATGTCCTCGCCCGCCTCGCTGAGCGACAATTTCTGGCGGCGGCCGTCGGCGCTGTCGGTTTCCGCCGCAACCCTCCCCATCTGCATGAGGCGGGCGACCGCGCGCGAGATCGCCACCTTGTCCATCGCCGTCAGTTCCGACACTTCGCGCGCGGTGATGCCGGGGCGGCGGCCGAGTACCGCCATCACCCGCCATTCCGGCAGTTTGAGGTCGAAGCGCTCCTCATACAGCCGGGCGAAGCCGCGGCTGACATGGTTGGTCAGCACGGACAGGCGATAGGGAAGGAAATGTTCGAGGTCGAGAAGGTCCATTGCCGCCCTTGAGTTTAGTTTCACTTGCAACTATTATCATTCTTAATCAAAGCACACCATTTTTCGGAGATCGCGTCCATGACCCAAGCCCCCAACTCCCCTCTCGGTTTCGAAAATCCGATGGGTACCGACGGCTTCGAATTCGTCGAATATGCGGCGCCCGATCCGCAGCTGCTGCGCGACACGTTCGAGCGCATGGGCTTTCCCGAAGTGGCCCGCCACCGCTCGAAGGACGTGACCCTGCACAAGCAGGGCGACATCCATTTCATCATCAATGCCGAGCCCGACAGCTTCGCCCAGGCTTTCGCGCGCATCCACGGCCCCAGCGCCTGCGCCATGGCCTTCCGCGTCAAGGATGCCGCTTTCGCCTTCGAGCGCGCCAAGTCGCTCGGCGCCAAGCCGATCCTCGAGGAAGCCCGCCCGATGGAGCTGGCCATTCCCGCCATCGAAGGCATCGGCGGCTCGCGCCTCTATCTGGTCGACCGCTATGGCGACAAGACCATCTATGACGTCGATTTCGTCTTCCATCCCGACTGGCAGGACCGCGTCGCCAAGGCCTCGACCGGCCTGACCTATCTCGACCACCTGACCCACAATGT
>JAJPHO010000182.1 GCA_021325215.1 Alphaproteobacteria bacterium | reverse complement strand
CGTGTCGCTACCCGCTTTGAGAAGACGGCCAGGAATTACCTGGCCGTCGTAACGCTCGCCGCTATCGTCTTGTGGCTACGATAAGTGTCCACAGTTCCTAGAGCTCGACGCCGAGAGCGGCGTCGAGCGAATAGCGCCCGCCGCCGCGCAGCAGGAAGCTGAACGCGATCAGCGCCCACAGCAGCGGATATTCGAACCCGCCCTGGCTCCAGAAGAATCCGCTGGCCCAGTGGACTTCGATGATCGCCACCGCCATCAGCACGACGATCATGCCCGCCGCCAGACGGGTGGCGAGGCCGAGGGCCAGGGCCATGCCGCCGAAGAACTCGACCAGCCCGGCGATCAGCGCGAGATAGCCGGGCAGGCTGTAGACGGTAACGAAGTAGGTGCCGGTTTCATCGACCCCCTGGCCGCCGAACCAGCCGAACAGCTTTTGCGCGCCGTGCGGCATCAGAAACAGGCCGGTAGAGAAGCGGACCAGCGGTTCGCCGAGCGGGGAAAGGGCCTCCTGTAACGGACGAAATGCCGGGATCAGAGGTCGCGGAGCAGCAGGTGAAGCATCCATGTCGGTCGCCTTTGCAAGCAAGAGGGTGACATCGCGCTCAACCACCATCCTCCGCCCAAGGATGCGGGCTTAGCTGTCCGGTACTGTAACTCTTAGCTCTTTTCGCGTCCATCCGCCGCGTGCCATAGTGACCCCAGGCCATCGCGTTGGGGTCGGCGTTTGCGGTTCGGGGGTCTCGTTTTTGCGCTTTCTCTGCTCGCCGCCAGCGCGGCGCGGTCGGAATCTATTACCTGGGTGACCGATACCCAGCCGGTGCCGCATTCCAGCGAGACCATCGACAGCGCGGAACTGGCTTTCCTCACCTCGCACCTTCCGGCCTTCACCCATCACATCGTCCGCGTCAGCACCGCGCGCGCCAATCACGAGCTGCAGCACGGCACGGGCGTCTGCAAGGTCGGCGTGCTGGTAACCCCCGAGCGCCAGCGGTTCGCGACATTCTCGGCGCGCCGCATCATCCTGCCGGGCTTTCATCTGGTCACCCGCAAGGACAGGCTGGCCGCGCTGGGGCCGGCGCTGGTCAAGGGCGAGGTCGATCTCGATAAGCTGGGAGCGCTGCCCGGAGTGACCGGGGGCTACACCCATATGCGCCATTACGACACACCGATCGCCGACTTCACCCAGGCGCATGACGGCAACGGGGTCACCAGCGTCCTGGTCAACGGGCTGCTGTTCAACCTGATCCAGGCCGAACGGATCGATTACGCCTTCGTCCTGCCGATGGATGTTTTCTTCTACACCGACCAGACGGCGCGCGAGAAACTGGCCGTCCTGCCGATCCGGGGCGGGGTGGCGCGGGCCGAAGCGGGCGTCGCCTGTTCGTCGGACCAGTCGGGCAAGGATGCGATCGCCGCGGTGGACGCGCTTCTGGCCGACGATTCCCGCTGGGCCGAATTCGTCGAGCCCTTCAAGAATTGGGTCCCGCCAGAAGATTTCGCCGTTCTTCTGGCGGGTCACCCTTAGATATGGATGGCCTGCCCTAGCGCCTTAAGGGCCGCTTCGGGGAACGCTTCCGACAGAGTCGGGTGGACATGGATGATGCCGGCGATGTCTTCCAGCAGCGCGCCCATTTCCAGCGCCTGCACGAAGGCCGCCGACAATTCCGCCACATGGGCGCCGACCGCCTGAACGCCCAGGATCACATGGTCGTCCTTGCGGGCGACCACGCGCACGAAGCCGTTATCGTCGCCGGCCTCCATGCTGAGCGCACGGCCGTTGGCGGCATAGGGGAACAGCCCGACCACCACCTCGATGCCCTGCTTTTCCGCTTCATGCGGCAGCAGGCCGGCGGTGACGATCTCCGGCTCGGTGAAGCATACGGCGGGAATGGCGACGGGGCGGAAATGCCGGCGCTTGCCGGCGATGATCTCGGCGACCATCTCACCCTGCGCGGAGCCCTTGTGGGCGAGCATAGGCTCGCCCACAAGGTCGCCGATCGCCCAGACGTTCTTCATCGAGGTGCGGCACTGGTCGTCGACCTTGACGAAGGGACCGGTTCGGTCGAGGTCGAGATTTTCCAGGCCCCAGCCGGTCACTTTGGGACGGCGGCCGACGGTGACGAGCACCTTGTCGGCGGCGACGTCCTGGCGGCGTCCGGTCTGATCCTCGATGGTGACCACCGCGCCCTTGGCATCTTGGGTAAGGGCGACGGCTTTGCAGCCCGTCTTGACGGCCACTCCGGAGCGGTCCAGCCAGCGGCGGACCGGATCGGTCAATTGTTTATCGTGGAGCGGCAGGATCTCGTCGGCGGCTTCCACCACCGTCACCGCGCTGCCGAGCTGGCGGAACGCGATGCCGAGTTCGAGGCCGATATAGCCGGCGCCGATCACCAGCAGGCGCTCGGGCAGCTGCTTCAGCGACAGCGCCTCGGTCGAGCTCATCACTACGCCGCCGAACGGAATGTGCGGCAGGGCGACCGGCTCGGAGCCGGTGGCCAGGATCACATGCTCGGCGGTGATGCGGATGGTTTCCTTGGCCGACGCGACCTCGCAGGTCTTGCCGTCGACCATGGTCGCCCAGCCATTGACCACCTGCACCTTGGCGCGCTTCAGCAAGGCGCCGACGCCGGTCGACAGCTTGTCGGTGATGCCGTCCTTCCAACGCACGGTCTGGCCCAGATCGAGCGTCGGCGGCGCCGACAGCGAGATGCCGAGCGGCGATTTGCCGGCGGCGCGGGTCATCGCCGCGAACTGGCCGGCGGCATGGATCATCGCCTTGGAGGGGATGCAGCCGCGCATCAGGCAGGTGCCGCCCAGGCGGTCGCCTTCGACCAGGATGGTTTCCAGACCCAATTGTCCGGCCCGGATCGCCGCCACATAGCCGGCCGGCCCGCCGCCGATTACCAGGACTTTGCAGTTCATCGCATCATTCCATGAAAAGAGTGGCGGGGAATTCGAGCAGGCCCTTGACCGCCTGCACGAAGCTGGCGGCGTCCCAGCCGTCGACCACCCGGTGATCGAACGACGAGGACAAATTCATCATCTTGCGGATGACGATCTGGCCGTCCTTGACCATCGGCCGCTCGACCAGCTTGTTGACGCCCAGGATCGCCACTTCCGGCGGATTGATCACCGGCGTCGCGGCGATGCCGCCCATGGCGCCCAGGGACGAGATGGTGATGGTCGAACCGGCCAGCTCGTCGCGGGTCGCGGTGCCTTCGCGGGCGGCGCGGGCCAGACGCGAGACTTCACCGGCGGCATCCCACAGATCGCGCGCCTCGGCGTGGCGAACCACCGGAACCATCAGGCCTCCGGGGGTCTGCGCCGCGATACCGATATGCAGCGGCGCGTGGCGGTGCACGATGCCGGCTTCGTCGTCGAAGGTGGCGTTGATCTGCGGGAAATCGGGCATCGCTTTGACCAGCGCCCGCATCAGGAACGGCAGGAAGGTCAGCTTTTCGCGCTTGCCGGCATATTTGGCGTTGAGGTGCTGGCGCAGCTCTTCCAGCGCGGTGACGTCGATTTCCTCGATATAGCTGAAATGCGGGATGCGGCGCTTGGCGTCGGCCATCCGCTCGGCGATCTTGCGGCGCAGGCCGATCACCTTGACCTGCTCGGCGCCATGGCGCTGCACCAGCCCACCGGGCTGGGCGACCGCGCCGCCGCTCTGCTGGAAGGCGTCGAGATCGGCATGGGTGATGCGTCCGGCCGGACCGCTGCCGCCGACGAATTGCAGATTGATGCCCAGCTCTTCCGCGCGGCGGCGCACCGCCGGCGGCGCCAGAACCTTCTGCCCGATCGGACGAGGCGTTGCCGCCGGCTTGGAAACGGGCTTCGGAGTCGGAGCCGGAGCGGGAGCCGCCGCGACCGGAGCAGGCTCAGGAGCGGGAGCCGGGGCAGGCGCCGGAGCGGGCTCGGCTTTCTTGGCCGGAGCGCTGTCCTTTACCGAGCCTTCATTGCCGGCGCCTTCGACTTCGAACACCGCGATCGGCGCGCCGACCACGCCCATCTCGCCCAATTCGCCGCGTAGTTCGAGAACCTTGCCGGACACCGGGCTGGTCAGTTCGACGGTGGCCTTGTCGGTCATCACGTCGACCAGCAGGGCGTCTTCCTTGATCATATCGCCGACGGCGACGTGCCATTTGACGATCTCGGCCTCGGCGGTGCCTTCGCCGACGTCGGGCAGCTTGAAGATGTACTTACCCATGGCTCAGCCCTCCATCACGCGCTTAAGGGCCGCGCCGACACGGTCGGGGCCGGGGAAGTAGTGCCATTCCAGCGAATAGGGATAGGGAGTGTCCCAGCCCGTCACGCGCTCGATCGGCGCTTCCAGGTGATAGAAGCAGTTTTCCTGAACCAGGGCCGACAGCTCGGCGCCGAAGCCGCTGGTGCGGGTCGCCTCGTGGACGATGACGCAGCGGCCGGTCTTCTTGACCGACTCGACGATGGTGTCGATGTCGAGCGGCAGCAGGGTGCGCAGATCGATCACTTCGGCGTCGATACCGGTCTCCTCGGTGGCGCACTGCGCGACATGGACCATGGTGCCGTAGGACAGGATGGTGACGTCCTTGCCCTCGCGCACGATGTTCGCCTTGCCGAGGGGGATCTTGTAGTAATCGGCCGGCACCTCGCCCAGGGGATGATTGGCCCAGATGCCGCTCGGGCGGTCGTGATGGCCGTCGAACGGACCATTATAGAGGCGCTTCGGCTCGAAGAAGATGACCGGATCGTCATCCTCGATGGCGCTGATCAGCAGGCCCTTGGCGTCGTACGGGTTGGACGGGATCACCGTCTTCAGGCCGCAGACATGGGTGAACAGGCTTTCCGGGCTCTGGCTGTGGGTCTGGCCGCCGAAGATGCCGCCGCCGCAGGGCACGCGCACGGTCAGCGGCGAGGTGAACTCGCCGGCCGAGCGGTAGCGCAGGCGGGCCGCTTCGGACACCAGCTGGTCGAGCGCCGGATAGATGTAGTCCGCGAACTGGATCTCGACGACCGGGCGCAGGCCATAGGCGCCCATGCCGACCGCGACGCCCAGGATGCCGGCTTCGGCGATCGGAGTGTCGAAGGTGCGGTCGAGGCCGTATTTCTTCTGCAGACCCTCGGTGGCGCGGAACACGCCGCCGAAATAGCCGACATCCTCACCGAAAATGACGATGTCGTTGTCGCGGGCCAGCATGATGTCCATCGCCGAATTCACGGCCTGAATCATATTCATCGCCGGCATGGTCAGATCCCCGCTTCCTGGCGCTGGCGACGCAGGTGCCAGGGCATTTCCTTGTAGACGTCCTCGAACATGGTCGCGGGGCTGGGGGCGACGCCCTGATCCAGCGTCCCGTAGGATTCCGCTTCTTTGGCGGTCTTGGTGACGTATTCGGTCAATTCTTCTTCCAGCGCCTTCTGCTGGTCCTCGGACCATTCGCCGAGGGCGATCAGATGCTTCTTCAGGCGGTCGATGGGGTCGCCCAGCGGCCAGCATGCCGCTTCGTCGGCGGGGCGGTATTTGCTGGGGTCGTCGCTGGTCGAATGCGCCGAGGCGCGATAGGTGAACAGCTCGATCATGGTCGGGCCGAGGCCGGCGCGGGCGCGTTCCGCGGCCCAGGCGGTGACGGCGTAGACGGCCAGGAAGTCGTTGCCGTCGACGCGCAGGCCCGGAATGCCATAGCCCAGCGCACGGGCGGCGAAGGTGGTGCGGTCGCCGCCGGCGAAACCCTGAAACGACGAGATCGCCCACTGATTATTGACCAGGTTGAGGATCACCGGCGCCTGATAGACGGCGGCGAAGGTCAAGGCATGGTGGAAATCGCCCTCGGCCGAGGCACCGTCGCCGACCCAGGTGGCGGCGATGCGCTGGTCGTGCTTGTAGGCCGCGGCCATGCCCCAGCCGACCGCCTGGCTGGTCTGGGTGGCCAGATTGCCGGAGATCGAGAAGAAGGCGCCTTCCTTGGTCGAATACATGATGGGCAGCTGACGGCCCTTGAGGCGGTCCTTGGTGTTGGCGAACACCTGGCACATCATGTCGAGGATCGGCCAGTCGCGCACGATCAGCAGGCCCTGCTGGCGATAGGTCGGGAAGCACATGTCGTCGCGGCGCAGCGCCATACCCTGCGCGACGGCGACGGCTTCCTCGCCGGTGCACTTCATGTAGAAGGTGGTCTTGCCCTGGCGCTGCGCCCGCATCATGCGGTCGTCGAACACCCGGGTCAGGGTCATGGCGCGCAGGCCGCGCCGCAGATCGTCGGCGGACAGCTTGGGATTCCACGGGCCGACGGCCTGGCCGTTCTCGTCCATCACACGGATCAGGTCATAGCACAGATCGCGGATTTCGCTGGGATCGACCGCCGTGTCGGGCATGCGCACGCTGCCGGCGGGGGGAATGGCGATATAGCTGAAATCGACCTTGTCGCCCGGACGCGCGGTCGGCTCCGGAACGTGCAACCCGCTGTTGGCGGTATTTTTCATGGCGTGTCTCCAAACCCGTTCGCCACCCGCTTTTCCATCGGTGCGGCTTGCGCAGACAGTAACACCGAAACCAGAGGGAAAGTCGTCAAAGGCTGGTTGCAAAACCGTATGAACGTGAGATAGTTCACTCAGAAAACATAATTTTTTGGCGAATATCTCCAAGGTAATCCGAAAGTGACTGATCTCGACGCTCTCGACGTGCGGATTCTCAACATCCTGCAGGAGAATGCCCGTATCACCACGCTGGAGCTGGCCGAGCAGGTCGGCCTATCGCCGACGCCCTGCGCGCGGCGGGTGAAGCGGCTCGAGGATGACGGGCTGATCCAGCGCTATGTCACGCTGCTGGACGAAAAGAAGGCGGGGCTGGACCTGTCGGTGTTCATCTCGGTGCGCCTGCGGAACCAGACCGCCGAGACGATCGACAAGTTCGACCGGTCGGTGCGCGCCATGCCCGAGATCACCGAATGCTATCTGGTATCCGGCGCGCATGATTACCTGCTGCATCTGCGCGTCGCCGACGTCGGCGCGCTGCGCGACTTTCTGCGCAACCGGCTGGTCACGATCGAGGGTATCGCCGAGACGGAATCCTCGATCGTGCTGGAAAAGGTGAAATATACGACGGCGCTGACTCTGTCCGAGTCGCCTGCGCGGCGCTAATTCCCCCGGGTCAACGTGCTGGAGGCCATGGGGATCTCCATCCGCTCCAGCTCGTGCGCGACATACATGCCCGGATGGTTGATCACCTCGCAGGATTCCGACCGGAGGCGCAGGACGGTCTGGGCCGTCAGCGGCCGGTCCCAGGCATAGGTGACGCAATGGACGCCGCCGGGGCCGGTCCTCTCGCCATCCTGGACGGCGATGAAGTTGCCGTGTTCGCTGCCGAGGCCGGCATCGACATAGAACGGGGCCGGCGGCGGCTTGGCGCCCGGAACCGCCGGGGCCGCGGGAGGATTGGCGCAGGATACGAGCAGGATCGGAGCCGCGATGGCCGCCCCGATCCACGCCGATCGATTGAATGACATGATGCTTCCCCGTGAAAATGGTCGACAGGGAGCATTCTAGCCGGCCGGAGCGAGCCGATTTTGAGGCGGCGCAAATCCGGCCGGGTGAATTACTTCTTGGCCGGAGCGGCCGGCTCGGTGGTGGTGCCGCCCGCGATCTTCGCGCAGGTGCCGGCCGGGACCGAGATGAAGGCGTGCTGGTCACGGTCGGCATTGCTCTTGCCGGCGCAGACATGGGTCGAGGTCTGGCAGTCGTTCTGGCCCGCCTTGGCGATGCCGTAGCAATGCTCGTACTTTTCCTCTTCGGCGGCCTGGGCGGAGGCGGCGGCCGAGATGATGCCGGCGGCGATCAGCAGGCCGAGGGACTTGGTCAGGGGGGAGGTCATGATGCGGACACCTGTGGTTGAGGAACAGGCCATCAGAGTGTCAGCAAAGCATCCGGGCCGGAAGCTATCGATGCGATAGTCCGCAGCTATCCGGTGTCATGAATCACAGTAGCGGCCTCAGTACCGGTGAGTTTACCTTCGGTTCATGAAATAGAACCAAGGGGAGAATCGCCGTGTTTGCTCGAATTCTTCTGTCGGCCAATCTGGCCGCCGCCGCGCTCGGTGCAGCGCTGCCCGCGACTTCGGCGCAAGCGGAATGCCGTCTCGCCAAGGTCGCCACCCTTCACCCCGTCGTCGACAACAACCAGATCCTGATCCCGGGAACCTTGAACGGCCATAAGGTCAGCTTTCTGTTCGACACCAGCTTCCCGGCCAGCATCATCCCGGCCGCCGCCGCGCGGCGCCTGGGCATCGACGTGCAGAACCTCAACAATCTGGAAACGGCCCTGCTGACCGGCTGGAACCTCTATACCGCCGAGGTCACCGAAGGCACCACCCAGGTGCAGAACGTCGATCTCGACGGTCATACCGTCCGGATGACCCTGTTCGGCGTGTTCGGCACCCGCGACAATTTCGGCTCTCCCGATACCGTCGCCGTGCTGGGCACCGATTTCTGGCGCCAATACGATGTCGAGATCGACCTCAAAAGTAATGAGATCAATCTCTACCATCCGGATGGCTGCGCCACGACCAACCTGGCTTATTGGACCAACGCCTACAACGTGGTCGATATGGAAAAGCGCGGCTGGCAGATGATGGTGAAAGCCAAGCTGAACGGCCATGAGGTCGCCGCCTTGCTCGACACCGGAACCCGCTTCTCGAACCTGACCGAGCGCGCCGCCGGCGAGCTCGGCGCCGCCAAGGACGAGAAGAGCATCCTGCAGAACGAGCCGCGCATGGCCGAGGTCCAGCCGACCGACCTGCTGTCGCTGACCAAGATCAGCTATGGCATCGGCATCGCTCAGCCCGGGCCGGATGTCGGTAGCTTCGGCGTCTATCAGCCGGTCAAGAACAACGACTACCGGACCGGCTATTGGCTCGCCAAATTCAATAATTTCACCCTGGATGAGGAAACCATCGCGCCGGCCCGCCTGCGGGTAGTGCCGACGCCGCGTCTGACCAACGAGGTCGGCTCGCGCCTGGGCCAGCAATATTTCACCTATGACGTCCTGCTGGGCGTCGACTTCCTGCTGGCGCACCGTGTGATGATCTCGAACAGCCAGATGAAGATGTACTTCTCGCACACCGGCGGACCCGCCCTTCAGTCGGTGAGCGCGAGAAGCGCCCAGTAGAGCGCTGGGCGCGCAGGCCCCGCGGCAGCTCCCCCTAGGCGGCCGCGGGGCTTCCTCTCCATACGAGGGAGGTACCCATGTCTCTGACCCAGATCCTGCTGGTGGCGATGTTTCTCGCCGCGGCAATGGCCGGTTTCGGCACAAAGATGGAGCTTCCCCCGCACGCCTGTAACGAGGGAAAGCACGTTCTTCTCCTGTAACGACAGAAGGTATCCGACATGATCCTGCGGAAGATGGCATCGTTCCTGTTGTGCGCTACGGCGCTGGCCTGCGGCCGCGCCGAAGCCAAATGCGAGGTTACCCGCGCCGTCACGCTGCATGTCGTGGTGGAGGGGAACCAGATCCTGATCCCCGGAAAACTCGGCGGGGAGACCGTGAAGTTCCTGTTCGATACGAGTTTTCCGGCCAGCGTGGTGATGGGCCCGACGGCCAAGCGCCTGGGTCTTTCGCTCCTCGATTTCGGCTCCGGCGCGCCGCGGTTCTATTCGGAGCATAAGACCGTGGGAGCCGCGATTGCCCCGGAGTTCGATCTCGACGGCCATGCGATCCATCATGCCTTGTTCGCGATGTTCGGAGAGCGCGACAGCTTCGGCGCCCCCGACGTGGTCGCGGTGCTGGGCAATGATTTCTGGCGTCAATTCGACGTCGAAGTGGATCTGGCCAAGCGCGAGATCGGCCTGCTGCGCAGCTCGGGGTGCGACGGCCTCAGCCTCGCTTACTGGACCGACGGCTACAATGTGCTGGATACCCACACCAGCAATTACCAGTCGCGCTTCACGACCGAGCTGAACGGCCACGAGCTGACCACGATCCTCGACAGCGGTTCGCCCTTTTCGACTCTGACGCGCCGCGCCGCGTTGGCCGCTGGGGCGCTCGGCGCCGAAATCGCCGCAGACGTCTGGCATCCCGACATGCAGGCAACCGACCTGCTGTCCCTGACCGCGCTTACCTACGGCCTGGGAACCCGCAACCGCCCCAGCGCGGATATTCATTTCGGCGGAACGCTGGAGTCCCCTTACAACCCGGTCACACGCCAGACCGTAGCCAATTTCGGCAGTCTTCAGCTCGACCAGGAAACCATCAAGCCGGCCCGCTTCCGCATCACCCCGACGCCCAAGACGCGGCCGGAGGTCGGTTCGCGCCTGGGCGTCGAGTATTTCGATTTCGACGCGGTGCTCGGTGTGGACTTCCTGCTGGCGCACCATGTGCTGATCGCCAACAGTCAGGACAAGCTCTACTTCTCCTATTCGGGGGGGCCGGCTTTGCAGACGATCAGCAAATAGTCACTTTCCCTCGAACAGCCATCTCACCGCGGTGCGGAATTCAGGGCTCCAGGAACTCTCATGGTGCTTGGCCTGCGGACCGACGTGATAGGTCACGCTGCCCGGCGCCGCCTCGGCGGCCAGGGTGTCGAACATCTTCTTCGCCGGGTCTTCCATGACGGGCCCTTCCAGATGGCCCACGAACAGATAGATCCTGGTGCCGGCCGGCACCGGGGTCTTTTCCGCCCGGGACACCAGCTCCGGCGAAGCCCAGTAGGACGGCGAGAACACCCCATATTTGGAAAACACCTCGGGATAGGCCAGCAGCGCGTAATGGGTGATCAGCCCGCCCAGGGATGAGCCGATCATCGCCGTATGGTCGCGGTCGGGCAGGGTGCGGTAAGTGCGGTCGATATAGGGCTTCACCACCTCGACGATGAAGCGGGTGTATTCCGGCCCTTCCGCCACCTTCAGCTCCGGCCCCGGAAAGGGATTGAGCTCGCTCATGCGCTTGTCGCTATTGTCGATACCGACGACGATCGCTTCGAAATGGTCGGTCTTCGCCAGCTCGTTGAGCGTCTCATCCACGCCCCATTCCCCGGCGTAGGAGGTCTTGGCGTCGAACAGATTCTGGCCGTCATGCATATAGATGACCGGATAGCGGCGCTCCGGATGGGCTGAATAATCCGGCGGCACATAGATGCGCAACCCGCGTTCGCGATCCAGGCCGGGCATCGCCAGCCTCTCGGTCGGGATCAGCACATTGGGCTGGGCGGTCGATGGCCCGTCGCCATTGGCGGCGAGGGCCAGGCCCGGCAGGAAGACCGCGAGCGCGATCTTCCGCCGGAACGAGGACAGCAGGCTCAAACCGAGGCCAGGGCGTAGAGGTGTTTGATGTAGGACAGGGTGGCGTCGGCCATGCCTTGCACCTTCGGATTGCTGCTTTCGATCACGTAATATTCGTCCGGCGCATGGGCGCGGCTGCCATGGCCGGTGCCGAAATGGCCGGCGGGCAGGCTGACCGGCGCGCCCGTGAAGATGTAGCCCGGCCAGGAGCCGCCCAGGCGCGGCGCCAGCGAAACCGCCATGCCTTCCTCCTTGTAGGTCGCCACCGACGCCTTGATCAGCGAGGAATTCTCGTCGGTCTGGGTCGGGTCATAGCCGCCGCTCACCTTGACGTCGATGTCGCCGAAGCCGCGTTTGGCCAGATGGGCCCTGAGCTTGGCCTCGGCATCCTTGGCGGTCTGGTCGGGCACCAGGCGGAAATCGAGCTTGGCGGTGGCTTTCGACGGCAGGATGGTCTTGCCGCCCGGACCGGTATAGCCCGAGATCATGCCCTCGATATTGACCGTCGGTTCCTGGGCCAGGCGTTCGAGGGCGGCGCGGTAATCGAGGTCGCGCACCCAGTGCTGCACGCCCATCAGCTTTTTCACGTCCTCTTCCTTGCTGCTGGCGACTTTCTCGGCGATCAGCTGCTTCTGGCGGTCGGTCAGCGGCTTCACATGCTCGTACCAGCCATCGATGGCCGGATCGTTGCCATCCTCGGACACCAGCGTGTTGAGCGCCTTGACCAGATGCCACACCGCGCTGTCGAGGGCGGCCTTGTAGCTGGAATGGATGTCGTCCTTCGAGCCCTTGCCCCATTTCTCGGTCGAGGAGGTGAGTTCCACTTCGATCAGGCCCTTGGCGCCGAGATAGACCTCGACGCTGCCCTGCGGCGATTGCGAGGCGAACGGCATGAACACCTCGTGGCACTTCGACAGCGCCTTCAGTACTTCGGGCTTATGCACCACCTGGCCGAAATGCGGTGAACCGATTTCTTCCTCGCCCTCGGCTACCAGCACGATATTGACCGGCGATTTCTTGCCGGCGGCCTTGAGCGCGTGCAGCGCGGCCAGGAAGGTCGCCTCGGGGCCCTTCTGATTGATGGCGCCGCGGCCGATCATCACCTTGCCGAACGGTGCCTTGTCGACGATGCGGCCTTCCAGCGGCGGCGAGCTCCATTCCGACGGATCGAACTGCTTCACGTCATACATGAAATACATGCCGACGGTGCGCTTGGCGCCGGCATCCAGCGTGGCGAACACGCCGGGCTGGCCATCGGTCGGCATGATGGTGGCGGTCTGGAAACCGGCCTCCTTCAGCAGGTCGGCCATACGCTGGGCGCCTTCCTGCATGTTGCGGTTCTCGGCGGCGATGGAGGGCAGGGCGATCCAGTCCTGCAGGCGCTTGATGGCTTCGGGCTGCTGCTTTTCGACGGCGGCCTTGACCGCAGACAGGTCTCCGCCGAAGGAAATCGGGTCGGCGGCCCACAAACGGCGCGGCATGGCGGCAGTCAGACCCGCCGCCGCGGTCATCATCATCAGACCGCGGCGTTCAATCAGAAAACGGCTCATCAAGATCCTCCTGGTTATTTACCAATTGGGCGCGTGAAAGGCCTCCTTGCCGTCCAGCACCGTCAAAAGCGCCTGGGCCTGAAGGATCTCAGGCTCGGGCACGGTCATCAGATCCTTGGAGAACACGGTGAAATCGGCCCGCATGCCGGGCTTGATGGCGCCCAGTTCCTTTTCGCGGAACGAGGCATAGGCCGGCCAGACGGTGAACATCTTCAGCGCGGTGGCGCGGTCGACGGCTTCCTCGGGATGCCAGCCGGGGCCGGAATGGCCGTCGAGCGCCTTGCGGGAAACGGCGGCGTAGAATTCGATGCGCGGATCGCCCTTTTCCACCGGCGCGTCCGAGCCGCCCGGAATGATCGAGCCGGCCTTGATCAGGTCGGCCCAGGCGTAGCCTTCCTTCAGGCGGGCGTCACCAAGACGTTTCCCGGCGAAATCGAGATCGCCGATGGCGTGGCTGGGCTGCATCGAGGGGATCACGCCCAGCTGGGCGAAGCGCGGAATATCCTCCGGCGCGACGATCTGGGCGTGTTCGACGCGCCAGCGCGGCGGCTGGGTCAGGCGGTCCTTCTCGGGCACGGCGGCG
>JAJPHO010000059.1 GCA_021325215.1 Alphaproteobacteria bacterium | reverse complement strand
GGTGATGTCGACATGCTGGATGCGCCCGCCGGCGGCGGCGACCAGTTCGGCGACATATTGCAGGAAGATCGCCGAATCGGCGCCTTTCCAGCGCTCGTCGGTCGGCGGGAAGTGGCGGCCGATGTCGCCGGCGGCGATGCAGCCCAGCAGGGCGTCGGTCAAGGCGTGCAAAGCGGCATCGGCGTCGGAATGGCCGAGCAGGCCGTGGGAGTGCGGCACCTCGATATTGCACAGGGTGACGAACGAACCCTCGCTATAGCGATGCACGTCATAGCCCGAGGCGACGCGCACCTCGCCGGGCCGGTCGAAGCGGGCGGCGGCGCGGGCCAGGTCCTGGCGGGTGGTGATCTTGACATTGTCCTCGGCACCCTCGACCAGCGCGACCTGCTGGCCGGCGGCCTCCAGCACGGCGGCGTCGTCGGTCAGCTCGCGGCCGGCGGCCTTGCGGTGCGCGTCCAGGATGGCGGCGAACTGGAAGCCCTGCGGCGTCTGGGCACGGAACAGGCCGTCGCGCGGCTCGGTGCCGGTGATGATGCCATCCTTGCCGCGTTTCAGCGTGTCATGAACGGGCAGGGCCGGGATGGCGCCCTTGCTGGTCTTCAGGGACTTCAGCACACGGTGGATGATGGCCGGATCGACGAAGGGGCGGGCGCCGTCATGGATCAGCACGGCGTCTGGCGGCCCCCCGGATGTGGTGTCGGACAGCGCTTCGAGGCCCAGGCGCACCGATTCCTGGCGCGTGGCGCCGCCATGGATCGGCGGATTGAGGCGCAGACCGGCGGCGGCGGCTTCGTAGCGGTCGCGGTCGTCGGGATGGATCACCACGCGCACTTCGGCGATGTCGGGATGGGCGGCCAGGATGCCGAGCGAATGGCGCAGCAGCGGGCGGCCGTCCAGCTCCATCCATTGCTTGGGCAGGTCGCCCCCGAAACGATTGCCCCGGCCCGCGGCCACCACCAACGCTACGACACGCGCCATCTCAAGAACCCTCACTAGATTGGACGCATTCCTATAGGCGGCCCGCGCTTCCTTGCCAAGGGGTTGGACGCGTCGTTATAGTCCGACGCATGATTTCCGCCGCCTTGCTCAGCTGCATCGCTACCTTCTTCATGCTGCCCGCGGCGCTGGCGCCGTGGATCGGCGAAGCCCGGCCCGGCTGGCCGTTCTGGCGCAATCTGGGTATCGCCCTGGTCTGGGCCATGTTCATGACCTGGCATCTGATGTGGGGACGCTGGTCGGCGGCGTTGACCGCCGATCTGTGGGTCACCATCTGTGCCGCTTTGATCTTGTTCGGCATGACCGCCCTGTTCAACCGCCAGGCCTGGCGGTTGGGCGTGCTGATGATGCCTTATCTGATCTTCCTGGCCGTGCTGGGCTGTTTCTCCGCCTCGCAGGGGCCGGTCGCGGTCAGCGGCTATGCGCCGTCGGCCTGGGTCGATCTGCATATTCTGGTCTCGGTCACCACGCTCGGGCTGCTGACCCTGGCGGCGGCGGCGGCGCTGGCCAGCTTCATCCAGGCGCGCGCCCTGAAGAACAAGTCGCAGAACCGCCTGTCGCGCCAGCTTCCCTCGGTGACGGACAGCGAACGGCTTTATGAAGGCCTGTTGATCCTGTCCGAGGCCGTGCTGACCGTCGGAGTCGCCTCGGGCATGGCGACGGAATTTTCCGAGACCGGCCGTCTGCTGGTGTTCGACCACAAGACGCTGTTTTCGCTGCTCGCCTTCGCGCTGATCGGCGCCCTGATCGCCGGCCGCCGCTGGGGCGGTGTGCGCGGACAAGTGGCAGTCAGGCTGCTGCTGGTGGCATATTCTTTCGTGCTGCTGGGCTATTTTGGCGTAAAATTCGTCAAACAGGTGCTTTTGTCGTAGGCAGGCCGGTTTCATTCGCCTAAAAAATCGACAATTTTTGCAATTGCTCAAAAAGGGCTGCATACTTATTATGCACCGCTTTTTTGGAACCGCTGGCCTGCGCAAATGACCCTGAAGATCGGACCGATTACCCTCGACAACCCTGTCATCCTGGCTCCCATGTCGGGCGTCACCGACATGCCGTTCCGCCGCCTTGCCAAGCGCAACGGCACCGGACTGGTCGTCTCCGAGATGATCGCCAGCCAGGCGATGATCCGCGCCAACCGCCAGACCATGAAGATGGCGACCTCGTGCGCCGAGGAATTCCCCATGTCGGTGCAGCTGGCCGGCTGCGAGCCCGAGGTGATGGCCGAGGCGGCCAAGCTGAACCAGGATCGCGGCGCCGCGATCATCGACATCAATATGGGCTGTCCGGTCAAGAAGGTGGTCAATGGCGACGCCGGCTCGGCGCTGATGCGCAACGAGAAGCTGGCCGGCGACATCATCGAGGCGGTGGTCAAGGCGGTCGATCTGCCGGTCACCCTGAAGATGCGCACCGGCTGGGACATGGACAACCGCAATGCGCCGACCCTGGCGCGCATCGCCCAGGATGCCGGCGTGCAGATGGTCACCGTGCATGGCCGCACCCGCAACCAGCTGTATAACGGTCACGCCGATTGGGGCTTCATCCGCAAGGTCAAGGAAGCCGTGTCGATTCCGGTGATCGGCAATGGCGACATCAACACCTTCGAGGACGCGACCGAGATGCTGCGCCTGTCCGGCGCCGACGGCGTGATGGTCGGGCGCGGCTCCTATGGCCGCCCGTGGTTCCCGGGCCAGGTCGCCCATTACCTCGCCACCGGCGAACACAAGGCCGATCCGTCGCTGCGCGAGCAGTACGACATCCTGATCGAGCATTTCGACAGCATGATCGAGCATTACGGCGAGGAGACCGGCTGCCGCCTCGGGCGCAAGCATGTCGCCTGGTACACCAAGGGCCTGCCGGCCTCGGCCGAATTCCGCAATGAAGTGAACAAATCTCTGTCGGCCAAAGAGGTCAAGCAGATGATTTACGCGTTCTACGATCCGTTGCTCGAGCGCATAGCGGCATGACGCGAAAGCTGGCTTACGTCGGCAAAGCGCCCAGCGTTCCACCGCTGGAAGCGTCGGCGATCCTCAATGCCCTGGTATCGCCCGTCGTCGTGCTCGACGAAGAGGGATTCATCGCCCAGGTAAACGGGGCCGCCGAGGATTTCTTCGAGCTGTCGACCGCGCATCTGGTCGGTTTCGAGCTGAAGGATCTGTTGCCCGGCGATTCCCCCTTGTTCTCGGTCATCGAGCATGCCCGCCAGACCGACGCGCCGCTGGTCGAGTACGGCATGGTGCTGGATAACCCGCGCATCGGGCACCGCATCATGGACATCCAAGTCTCGCCGCTGCCCGAACGGCGCGGCTGGGTCGCCGTCGCGCTGCACGAGCAATCGATCGCGGTGAAGATGGGCCATCAGCTGTCGCACCGCAATTCGGCCCGCTCGGTCAGCGCCATGGCCGCCATCATGGCCCACGAGGTCAAGAATCCGCTGTCCGGCATTCGGGGCGCCGCCCAGCTGCTGGAACAATATTGCGCGCCCGACGACCGGGTGCTGGCCCAGCTGATCCGCGACGAAGCCGACCGCATCTGCGCGCTGGTCGACCGCATGGAGATCTTTTCCGAGCAGCTGCCGCTCGAACCGGGCGCGGTCAATATCCACAGCGTGCTGGAGCATGTCCGCCGCATCGCCGCCGCCGGTTTCGGCAGCCATGTGCGCTTCGTCGAGAATTACGACCCGTCGCTGCCGCCGGTGCTGGGCAACCGCGACCAGCTGATTCAGGTCTTCCTCAATCTGGTCAAGAACGCCGCCGAGGCGGTTCCGCCCGACGGCGGCGAGATCGTGCTGGGCACCGCCTTTCAGCACGGCGTCCGCCTGGCCGTGCCGGGCAGCGAGTCGCGCGTCCATCTGCCGCTGATGATCACCGTGCAGGATAATGGCGGCGGCATCCCCAAGGATCTGCACGAACATCTGTTCGATCCCTTCGTCACCACCAAGAGCACCGGAACCGGGCTGGGCCTGGCGCTGGTCGCCAAGATCGTCGGTGACCATGGCGGGGTGATCGAATTCGACAGCCAGCCGCGCCGGACCATTTTCCGCGTGATGCTGCCCATGGTGCCTCAGGAACAAATGCGAGAGGAAGACGCCGAATGACCGGCTCCACGATTCTGGTCGCCGACGACGATCGCGGCATCCGCACGGTGCTGACCCAGGCGCTGGGGCGCGCGGGCTACGACGTGCGGACGACCGGCAACGCCGCGACCCTGTGGCGCTGGGTGTCGGACGGCGAGGGGGATCTGGTCATCACCGACGTGGTGATGCCCGACGAGAACGGCCTCGACCTGCTGCCGCGCATCAAGAAGATCCGTCCCGATCTGCGCATCGTGGTGATGAGCGCGCAGAGCACGCTGCTGACCGCCGTCAAGGCGACCCAGCGCGGCGCCTTCGAATATCTGCCCAAGCCCTTCGACATTCGCCAGCTGGTCAATCTGGTACAGCGCGCTTTGGCCATGCCGCGCGCCCCCAGTGCGGAATCCGCCGGCGAGGACGGCGAGGAAAAGCTGCCGCTGATCGGCCGGTCGCCGGCCATGCAGGAGATCTATCGCACCCTGGCCCGCCTGATGTCGACCGACCTCACGGTGATGATCACCGGCGAATCCGGCACCGGCAAGGAGCTGGTCGCCCGCGCGCTGCATGATTACGGTAAGCGCCGCAACGGCCCGTTCGTCGCCATCAATATGGCCGCGATTCCGCGTGAACTGATCGAGAGCGAGCTTTTCGGCCATGAGAAGGGCGCCTTCACGGGGGCTACCCAGCGTTCCGCCGGCCGCTTCGAGCAGGCCGAGGGCGGCACCCTGTTCCTCGACGAGATCGGCGACATGCCGCCCGAGGCGCAGACCCGCCTGCTGCGCGTGCTGCAGGAAGGCGAATACACCACCGTCGGCGGCCGCACCGCGATCAAGGGCAATGTCCGCATCATCGCCGCCACCCATCGCGATCTGACCCAGGCGATCCGTCAGGGCCTGTTCCGCGAAGACCTCTATTACCGCCTGAACGTCGTGCCGATCCGGCTGCCTCCCCTGCGTGAGCGCGCCGAGGACATTCCGGAACTGGTGCGCCATTTCCTCGCCCAGACCGCCGCCCAGGGCCTGCCGCTGAAGGTGATCGACAGCACGGCGATGGAGCGGCTCAAGCGCCATCGCTGGTCCGGCAATGTCCGCGAGCTGGAGAATCTGGTGCGCCGCCTGGCCGCGCTCTATTCCCAGGAAGTGATCGGCATCGAGGTGGTTGAAAGCGAGCTGTCGGGCGGCGCTCCGCCGGCCGAGAGCAGCGACGAAACCGAGGGCGAGGGCCTGTCGGCCACCGTCGAGCGTCATCTGCGCGACTATTTCGCCGCCCACGCCGATGGCCTGCCGGCCGCCGGCGTCTATGACCGCGTGTTGCGCGAGGTCGAACGCCCGCTGCTCAGCCTGGCGCTGGAGGTTTCGCGCGGCAATCAGATCAAGGCGGCGGCCCTGCTGGGCTTGAACCGCAATACCTTGCGCAAGAAAATCCGGGAACTCGACATCGAGGTCGTGCGCGGCCAACCGATGCTCGGTCCCTCGTCGGGGCACAGGCTGAAGTAATCCATGGCGAGCGAAAGCGTCTGGCTGAGAGTGAACCGCTGGAGCCGCGAGGCCGATCTGGCGCGGCGGCTCGAACTGGCGCTGACCATCGCCGTGTTCGTGTCGGGCACCGCGACGTTCGCGGCGCTGACCCGCACCGGACCGCTGGAAGGCCCCAATACGCGCACCGTCTTCTCGCTGCTGGTGCTCGATCTGCTGCTCAGCCTGCCGCTGATCGCGCTGATCGGCCGCCGCATCGCCCGGGTCTGGGCGGAACGGCGCGCCGGCGTGGCCGGCGCCAAGCTGCATGTGCGGCTGGTGATGATGTTCTCGATCGTCGCCATCCTGCCGACCATCCTGGTGGCGCTGTTCTCGGGCATCCTGATCAATATCGGCGTCGAGCAATGGTTCTCGAGCCGGGTCCACACCGTGCTGGACGAAAGCCTGTCCGTCGCCAACGCCTATCTCGAAGAGCATCAGCAGATCATCCGCGGCGATGCGGTCGCCATGGCCAACGACATCAGCCGCGAAGGCTTCGTGCTGATGGGCAATCCGGCCTGGCTCAATCAGGTGGTGGAAAGCCAGGCCGCCGTGCGCGGCCTGACCGAGGCCATCGTGTTCGACAGCTCGAACCGCATCCTGGCCCGCACCGGCCTGGCCTTCTCGATGGAGATGTCGCTCGACCGCCTGCCGCAATCGGCGGTCAGCCAGGCGCGCGCCGGCGAGGTGGCGATCCTGACCAATCCCGGCGACCAGCGCATGCGCGCCCTGGTTCATCTCGACGGAACCTCGCCCGACGCCTTTCTCTATATCGGCCGTTTCATCGACCCCAAGGTGCTCGACCATATGACGCGCACCAATCGGGCGGTCGAGGAATATCAAAGGCTTGAAGGAACACGCTCAGGTCTTGAAATAACGTTCTCGGCCTTGTTCGCGGTGGTAGCGCTGCTGGTGCTGCTGGGCTCGATGTGGTTCGGCCTGACCTTGGCGACCCGTCTGGCCACGCCGATCATCCGCCTGATCGATGCCGCCGAGCGGGTGCGCGGCGGCGACCTGACGGCGCGGGTGGAGGAGCCGGACAGCACCGACGAATTGTCCTCGCTGTCGCGCGCCTTCAACCGCATGACCAGCCAGCTGGCCGCGCAGCGTACCGACCTGATGGACGTCAATCGCCAGCTCGACGAGCGCCGCCGCTTCACTGAAACCGTGCTGGCCGGCGTCTCGGCGGGCGTGATCGGCCTGGACCGCGAGGGCAATGTCGAGCTGCCCAACCGCACGGCGATCGATTACATGATGGTCGATCCGGTCGGCATGATCGGCAACCCCTTCACCGACATCGTGCCCGAGGCCGCGCCTTTGCTGCGCGCCGCCGAGGACCGGCCGGAAAAGCCGGTGCAGGACGAAGTCACCCTGCTGCGCCATGGCCGCGCGCGGACCCTTTTGGTGCGCGTGGTGGCCGAGCGCGCCGGGTCCGAAGTGACCGGTTACGTGGTGACGCTGGACGACATCACCGCGCTGCTGGCCGCCCAGCGCCAGGCCGCCTGGGCCGATGTGGCGCGCCGCATCGCCCATGAGATCAAGAACCCGCTGACGCCGATCCAGCTGTCGGCGGAACGCCTCAAGCGGCGTTATCTCAAGCAGGTCGCGGACGACAAGGAAACCTTCATCGCCTGCACCGACACCATCATCCGCCAGGTCGGCGACATCGGCCGCATGGTCGATGAATTCTCGGCTTTTGCGCGCATGCCGCAGCCGGTGATGAAGCGCGAGGATTTGAAGACCATGGTGACCCAGGCGGTGTTCCTGGCCCGCAACGGCTATCCCGAGGTCGAGTTCTCCTCCGATCTACCGCAGGAGCCGGCGCGGCAGCCTTGCGATTCGCGCCAGATCGGCCAGGCGCTGACCAATTTGCTGAAAAACGCGGTCGAGGCTACTCTGCCCTCCGAGGAAAGTCCGGAACCCCGGGAAACCAAAGGCCAGGTGTCGGTGAAGCTGTTCGAGAGCCAGGGAAGCTGGACCATCGCGGTCGAGGACAATGGCCGCGGCCTGCCCGAGCAGATGCGCGACCGGCTGACCGAGCCCTATGTCACGACCCGGGCCAAGGGAACCGGATTGGGCCTTGCCATCGTCAAGAAAATCATGGAAGACCATGGCGGTGAATTAATTCTGGAAGACCGCGAAGGCGGTGGAGCCAGGGTCAGTTTGGTCTTCCGGCCAGTGGAATTCGACGACGCTGTGAGCACGATAAACGATGGCGCATGACATCCTGATCGTCGACGACGAGGTCGACATCCGACTGCTCGTCAGCGGCATCCTGTCCGACGAGGGGTATGCCACCCGCGAAGCCGGCAATGCCGACCAGGCGCTGGACGCCGTTCGCGCGCGCCGGCCCAGCCTGGTGCTGCTCGACATCTGGCTGCAGGGCAGCCGGCTGGACGGGCTGGGCATCCTGGCCGAGATCAAGCGGCATCATTTCGACGTTCCCGTGGTGATGATGAGCGGCCATGGCACGGTCGAGACCGCCGTCGCCGCCATCAAGCAGGGCGCCTACGAATTCATCGAAAAGCCGTTCCAGGCCGATCGCCTGCTGCTGGCTGTCGAGCGCGCCATCGAGTCGGCCCGCCTGCGCCGGCAGATCGAGGAACTGCGCCGCCGCGCCGGCGGCGAAGAGGAATTGCTGGGCATCTCGCCCGCCATCAACCATATCCGCCAGGCCATCGAGCGCGTCGCCCCGACCGGCTCGCGCGTGCTGATCACCGGCCCGGCCGGCGTCGGCAAGGAAGTGGTGGCGCGCCACCTGCATCTGGCCAGCAAGCGGTCCGACGGTCCGTTCGTCGTGGTCAATTGCGCGGCGATGCAGCCCAATTCGATGGAATCCGAGCTGTTCGGCGTCGAGCGCATCGCCGACGGCGTGACCAAGATCGGCACCTTCGAACAGGCCCATGGCGGCACCCTGGTGCTGGACGAAGTGGCCGACATGCCGCTGGAGACCCAGGGCAAGATCGTCCGCGTGCTGCAGGAACAGACGTTCGAGCGCGTCGGCGGCTCCAAGCGCGTCGAGGTCGATGTCCGCGTTATGGCGACCACCAACCGCGATCTGCCGACCGAGATCGGGGCAGGGCGGTTCCGCGAGGATCTGTTCTATCGCCTCAATGTGGTGCCGCTGAAGCTGCCTTCCCTGCGCGAGCGCCGCGAGGATATTCCGCTGATGGCGGAGCATTTCATGGATTGGGCCGCCAAGAATGCCGGCGTGCCGGCGCGTCCGATCGGCGACGACGCCATGGCCGCTCTGCAGGCCTATGACTGGCCGGGCAATGCACGCCAGCTGCGCAATGTGATGGACTGGCTGCTGATCATGGCGAGCGGCGATTCGCGCGAACCGATCCGCGCCGACATGCTGCCGCCGGAAATCGGAGCCATCACCCCGTCGGTGCTGCGCTGGGAAAAGTCCGGCGAGATCATGACCCTGCCGCTGCGCGACGCGCGCGAGGTGTTCGAGCGCGAATATCTTTTGACCCAGGTCACCCGCTTCGGCGGGAACATCTCGCGTACCGCGGCGTTCGTCGGGATGGAGCGTTCGGCGCTGCATCGCAAGCTGAAGCTGCTGGGCATTAATTCCGACGACCGAAAATAAGGATCTCGGGCGATGAAAGTAATCATTGCGGGCGCCGGACAGGTCGGGTTCGCCATCGCCCGCTATCTCTCCAACGAGAATAACGAGGTCACCGTCATCGACCAGCGGCCCGAGCTGCTGCGCAAGATCGGCGATACCCTGGATGTGCGCTGCGTGGCCGGTTTCGCCTCGCACCCGACGGTGCTCGAGCAGGCGGGTGCCGCCGATGCCGACATGATCATCGCGGTCACCGCCGGCGACGAAGTGAACATGATCGCCTGCCAGGTGGCGCATTCGCTCTTCAACGTCACCAAGACCATCGCCCGCGTGCGCCAGCAAAGCTATCTGCAGCCGATCTGGTCGCATCTGTTCTCGCGCGACCGCCTGCCGATCGACGTGATCATCTCGCCCGAAATCGAGGTCGCCCGCGCCATTACCCGCCGTCTGCAGGTGCCCGGCGCCATCGAGGTGATTCCGCTGGCCGACGACAAGGTACGGCTGATCGGGGTGCGCTGCACCGAGGATACGCCCTTGGTGCATACGCCGCTGCGCCAGCTGACCGTGCTGTTCCCCGACCTCAACATCGTCATCATCGGCATCGTCCGCAAAGGCCGCGCCATCGTGCCGACCGCCGAGGACCGCATGCTGCCCGGCGACGAGGTGATGTTCGTCGCCGACACCCGCCACATGGCCCGCGCCATGGCCGCTTTCGGCCATGAGGAAGAGGAGGCCCGCCGCATCGTCGTGTTCGGCGGCGGCAATATCGGCCAGTGCCTGGTGCAGGAGATCGAGGCGCTGCCTTCGGGGGTCACCGCCAAGATGATCGAGCAGGACCGCGGCAAGGCGGAAGAGGCCGCCAAGGCGCTCAATTCCATCGTGCTGCATGGCGACGTGCTGGACGGCGCGATGCTGGCGGAAGCCAATGTCGGTGCCGCCGAGACCGTGGTGGCGGTCACCAATGACGACGAGACCAACATCCTGTCGGCCCTGCAGGCCAAGCGCATGGGCTGCGGCCGGGTCATGGCGCTGGTCAATAAGGGCGACTACTCGACCCTGATGAGCGAGCTGGGCGTCGACGTCGTGGTCGATCCGCGCGCCATCACCGTGTCGCGCATCCTCCACCATGTACGGCGCGGCCGCATCCATTCGGTGCACAGCCTGCGTGAGGGCTTCGGCGAGTTGATCGAGGCCGATGCGCTGGAGACCTCGCCGCTGGTCGGCAAGCCCTTGAAGGACATCCGCATGCCGCCGGGCGTGCTGCTGGGCGCCGTGGTGCGCGACGGCAAGGTGATCAATCCGCGCGGCAACACCGTCGTGCAGGTCAATGACCGGGTGGTGCTGTTCGCCCCGGCCTCCGCCATCAAGAAGGTGGAGAAAATGTTCTCGGTGAGCCTGGAGTATTTCTGATGTCCCGCGTGGCCTATGTGAACGGCCGTTATGTTCCGCATGCCCAGGCCGGCGTTCACATCGAGGATCGCGGCTATCAGTTCGCCGACGGCGTCTATGAAGTGATCGCCCTGATCGGCGGCACGTTCCTCGACGAAGAAGGCCATCACGAGCGCCTGGAGCGCTCTTTGCGCGAATTGCGCATCGCCCAGCCGATGGGACGCAAGGCTCTGTCCCATGTGCTGCGCGAAACGGTGCGCCGCAACCGCCTGACCTCGGGCATCGTCTATCTGCAGGTCACCCGCGGCGTCGCGCGGCGCGACCATCCGTTTCCGGCCAATGCGCAGCCTAGCCTGGTGGTGACGGCGCGCCGCATCAAGGGGCCGAGTTCCCAGGCGGTGGAACAGGGCGTCGGGGTAATCACCACGCCGGACATACGCTGGCTGCGCCGTGACATCAAATCCATCTCGCTGCTGCCCAATGTGCTGGCCAAGCAGGCCGCGCGCGAGAACAAGGCGTACGAAGCCTGGCTGGTCGGCGAGGACGGCGTGGTGCATGAGGGGTCCTCGACCAATGCCTGGATCGTCACCAAGGAGGGCGTGCTGGTCACCCATCCGCCCGCCGACGCGATCCTCAACGGGATTACCCGCCTGGGCGTGCTCGCCGCCGCCCGCAAGCAGGGGATCAGGGTCGAAGAGCGGCCCTTCACGGTGGACGAGGCGCGCAAGGCCAAGGAAGCCTTCATCAGCAGCACCACCAGTCATGTCATTCCGGTGGTCGCCATCGACGGCCAGCCGGTCGGCAACGGCCATCCGGGCGAAATCACGCGCGCCCTGCTGGCCGGTTATCTGGCCGGCTTCGGCCTCTCCTCGGGGAGCTTCCTGTGACCAGGCCGGCCGCGATCCTGTTCGACTGGGACAATACCCTGGTCGACAGCTGGGACAGCATCCATTGGGCGCTGAACCGAACTCTGGAAGCGATGGGGCATCCGCCGTGGGATATGGCGGAAACCCGCCGCCGCGTCGCGCTGTCGCTGAAGGACAGTTTCCCGGCGCTGTTCGGCGATCGCTGGCAGGACGCCCGCAAGATCTATTACGACAGTTTCGCCGAGATCCATCTGGCGCACTTGAAACCGTTGCCAGGCGCTCCCAATATATTGGAAAGGCTGCATAAAGCCGGCATTCCAATGGGGATAGTCAGCAACAAGAGCGGTCCCTTCATCCGCAAGGAGGTCGCTCATCTGGGGTGGTCGTCCTATTTCAGGCATCTGATGGGCGCCGGCGATGCCGAGGCCGACAAGCCGTCCGATCTTCCCGTGCGCAGGGCGCTTGAGGTGATCGGCGTGCCGGCCGACAGGAATGTATGGTTCATCGGCGATGCGCCGGTGGATATGGAATGCGCCGCCAATGCCGGCATACGCGGCTTGGTGGTGCGGCATGACGATGTGATGGATGAAGGGTTCAAGATCCATCCGTCGGACCGGTTTTTTCAATCGTGGGGCGCGTTCGCGGGCTTCCTCGACGAAATTCCGGTTCCCTAAATACGGGTTTGGTGTTAACCAAATCCGTTGGTATCCCGGTCGTTTTCTGTTCGGCCCAACGATTTAAAAAGAGTGCCAATATGACGAATGAAAAGAACCAGAACGTGCAGGATGTCTTTCTCAATTTCATCCGCAAAAATAAAACGCCGGTCACGGTATTCCTGGTCAATGGCGTCAAGCTGCAAGGCATCGTGACTTCGTTCGATAATTTCTCCGTTCTTCTGCGACGCGATGGTCACACCCAGCTGGTGTACAAGCACGCCATCTCGACGGTGATGCCCGGCGGGCCGGTGGCCCTGTTCGAGTCGGCCGGCGAGGGCGCGGACGAGTAATCAGATGGGAGCATCCCGTACGCTGGTCGTCCATCCGGCGAAATCCGGAAGCGGCGATCAGGGACGGTTGCCCGAAGCGCGTCTGGCGGAAGCGGTGGGTCTGGCTCAGGCCATCGACCTCGATATCGTCGCCACCGAGGTGGTGCCGCTGTCGCGGCCGCGCCCCGCTACGCTGCTGGGCAGCGGCACGGTCGACCGGCTGGCCGAAGTGGTCAGGGAAGGCGAGATCACCCTGGTGGTGGTCGACAGCCATCTGTCCCCCGGCCAGCAGCGCAATCTCGAAAAAATCCTCAATGCCAAGGTCATCGACCGCACCGGCCTGATCCTCGAGATCTTCGGCGCGCGGGCCCGCACGCGGGAAGGCACGCTGCAGGTCGAGCTGGCGTCGCTGACCTATCAGAAATCCCGCCTGGTGCGGTCCTGGACCCACCTGGAGCGCCAGCGCGGCGGCTTCGGCTTCCTGGGCGGCCCGGGCGAAACCCAGATCGAGGCCGACCGCCGCATGATCGGCGAGCGCATCGTCAAGCTCAAGAAAGAGCTGGTCGAGGTCAAGCGCACGCGCGAACTGCATAGAAAAGCCCGCAAGCGCGTGCCTTATCCGATCGTCGCCCTGGTCGGCTACACCAATGCCGGCAAATCGACCCTGTTCAACCGCCTGACCTCCGCCGAGGTTCTGGCCAAGGATCAGTTGTTCGCGACGCTGGACCCGACCATGCGCCTGCTGCATCTGCCGTCCGGCCGTCCGGTCATCCTGTCCGACACGGTGGGATTCGTCTCCGACCTGCCGCACGAACTGGTCGCCGCCTTCCGCGCCACCCTTGAGGAAGTGCTGGAAGCCGACCTGATCGTCCATGTGCGCGATATCGCCCATCCGGACAGCGAAGAGCAGTGCGAAGACGTTGAAGGCGTGCTGCGCGACCTCGGCCTGGCCGAGACGGTCGATCGCGGCCTGCTGGAGGCCTGGAACAAGATCGATCTGCTGGACGAGCATGGGGCCGAGGAAATCCTCAACCAGGCGCGCCGCGAGAAGCAGGTGATCACCCTGTCCGCCGTGACGGGTGAGGGCGTCGGCGTCCTGGTCAACCGTCTCGACGACATTCTGGCGGCCGAGCGGGTGGTGCGCAGCTATGACGTGCCGCACGAGGATGGCGCGGCCATGGCCTGGCTGTACCAGCATGGCGACGTGGTGACCCGCACCGATGACGAGGAGGTCGCCCATGTGGTGGTCCGGCTCGATCCCATCGATGCCGGACGCTTCGAGCAGCGCCTGAAGGACTGACCGCTCAGGCGGCCTCGCCGAGCGGGGTCATTCCTTCCACCGTTTCCGCGAAGCGTTTGGCGAAGTCGCCGTCTTCGGCCATGTCATCCTCGAAGCAGACATGGCAGCGGCCGTTCGCATTGGCGAGCACTTTGGCCTTCAGGCCGGCCGCCAGGCCGGGGATCGACAGATGCACGGTCTCGTCTATGCCGAGCGAGCCCAGTTCCAGCAGGGCGCCGCCCATCGAAATATTGTCCAGTTTGACGGTCAATGACTGGCCGCCCAGCTCGATCGTGACGGGTTTATCCAGCAGGTAGCGCGGATAGCGGCGGCGGTTGACCTCCGGCGCGGCGGTCCGCACGACACGGGTCAGGACGCCGCGCAAATGTTCGACCGAGCGGGCGACGTCGACCGCACCGGCCGACACTTCCCGGGCGCTGCGTCCGCTATTGCCGGCCTCCTGCGATACTTCGGCGATTCGCTGTGACACTTCGTTGGCCGCTTCCGCGGTGTCGGTGAGGTTGCGCGAAATTTCCGAGGTGGCCGCGGATTGCTCCTCGACGGCGCTGGCGATGGCCGAGGAAATGCCGTCGGCCTCATGGATCACGCCGGTAATCGACGCGACAGCCTCCACGGCCAGCCGGGTGGCGGCTTGGACTTCATCGATCTGGCGTGAAATATCGTCGGTGGCGCGCGCGGTCTGGCTGGCCAGCTGCTTGACCTCGCCCGCCACCACGGCGAACCCCTTGCCGGCATCGCCCGCCCGCGCGGCTTCGATGGTGGCGTTGAGGGCCAGAAGGTTGGTCTGGCTGGCGATGTCGTTGATCAGCACCGCGACCTCGCCGATGCGGTTCACCGCTTCGGCCAGACGGCCGATGGTGGTTCCGGCGTCTTTCGCCATCGATACGGCGCGATTGTTGAGATTGGAGCTGGTGACGATCTGGCGGCCGATCTCGTTGATGGCTGCCGACAGCTGTTCGGTCGCCGCCGACACATTCTGGACAGTGCTCATCGTCTGTTCGGCGGCGGTGGCGACATTCTGCGAGTTTCCGCTCACCGCCGCGGCGGAATCGGCCATCTGGCCGGCGTGGGCAGCCATTCCGTCCGTGCGTCTGGATACCTCGTCGACGGCATTGCTCATTTCGATCTCGACCGATTCGGCC
>JAJPHO010000181.1 GCA_021325215.1 Alphaproteobacteria bacterium | reverse complement strand
GGCCGCCGCCGGCGCCGCTGGGTGCTGTTCGCCGGCAAGGCGGAGGCTTCGGCCGTTCCGCCGGAATGGCATGCCTGGCTGCATTACACCGTCGATGCGCCGCTGACCCCCTCCGCCGACAAGCCGTGGGTCAAGGAGCATATCCCCAACCTGACCGGCACCGCCGGCGCCTATCTGCCGCCCGGCCATGACCGCCGCGGCGGCGTGCGTGCCGCCGCGACCGGCGATTACGAGGCTTGGCAGCCGTAAGTCGGGAGCGCGGTCCATGGCCGCTCAGGAAGAAAACCGCAATATCCTGATCGGCGCCGGCGTCCTGCTGGCGCTGGTCGCAGGCCTCGTCGCCATTCACATCAACAGCGCGCGCGAAAAGACCAGCGGCTATCCGCTGCTGGCCCGTTTCGACAAGGCCGAAGGTGTCGCCGTCGGCACCCAGGTGCGTCTGGCCGGCGTGACCGTCGGCAAGGTGACGCGCCAGGCGCTCGACGATAATTTCCGCGCCGTCCTTACGCTTCAGCTCGACAACGCGGTGAAGCTGCCCAAGGACAGCAATGCCGCGGTGCAGACCGACGGACTGCTGGGCGGCAAATTCATCGCGCTGCAGCCGGGCGGCGACGAGAAGAACCTGCAGACCGGCGAGGAGATCGCTTACACGCAAAGCTCGCTCTCCTTGGAGGATCTGCTCGACATGGTCATCTCCCAGGGCGAAAGCGCGCATGGGAGCAAAGCGGAAGGAGGGGTGGTCAAGTGACCGCCGACATCTGATGGGTCGCACTTTCGTAGAAACGATCATGGGCGCGGTGGTGCTGGCGGTGGCCGGCATCTTCCTCGCTTTCGCCCTGTCGCAGTCGGATCTCGGCGTGGTCAAGGGCTATAGCCTGTCGGCTTCGTTCGCCAGCGTCGGCGGCCTGTCGACCGGCAGCGACGTGCGCATCAACGGCATCAAGGTCGGCACCGTGACCAGCCAGACCATCGACCAGAACACCTATAACGCCGTCGTGAAGTTCTCGATGAACCCGACGATCCACCTGCCCAAGGACACTTCGGCCAGCATCGCCAGCGAGGGATTGCTGGGGTCGAAATTCCTGAAGCTCGAGCCCGGCCATGCCCAGGACAAGATCGCCGAGGGCGGCACCATCGAGAACGCCAAGAATTTCGAGTCGCTCGAAGAGCAGGTCGGCAAGATCATCTTCCTGGCCACCGATTCCGGCAAGCCCGGCGCCCAGAAATGAGACGGGGGCTGCGTCTCGCTCTGCTGGCGGCCGGCCTGACGGGCGCCGCATCGGCCGGCGCCGCCGATCTCGTTTACGACAAGGCCATCCTGCAAGGGATGGACAAGATTTCCGGCCGGATCATCAAATTCGAAGCGCCGGTCGGGCAGTCGGTGCGCTATGGCACCCTGGAAATCATCGCCCGCACCTGCCGCAAGCGCCCGCCGGAGGAAACCCCGGAATCGGCGGCTTTCCTCGATATCTGGGAGATCAAGACCGGACAGGCGGCGACCAGCCTGTTCCGCGGCTGGATGTTCGCGTCCAGCCCGGCTTTGTCGGCGCTGGAACATCCGGTCTATGACGTCTGGGTGGTCGATTGCTCGGTGCCGCTGGACAAACCGCAGCCGGAAACCCAGCCGATGCCGGCCACGCCCGGACCGCTGCCGCCGGACAACAAGCCGCAGCCGTAAAAGAAGCCCGCCGCGATCCACGGCGGGCTTTTGTTTATCGGGACGGCATCTCGACCAAGGCCGCGAGGGATCATCCCCCCGCGGCCTTCATTTTTTACAGGACCGACGGGAAATCGACGTCGGTATCGTTGATGCGGTTGAACACGTTGGTGAAGATGATCAGCGCGATGGTCAGGCTGATCTCGGCCAGCTGGACGTCGGTATAGCCGGCCTCCTTGATGGCGGCGAACTGGGTGCTGGAGAGGGTGCCGCGGGTTTCGACCAGGGTGCTGACGAAATCCACCAGCGCGTCGCGCTTGGCGTCGCCGGTCGCCTGGCCGTCATTGAGCTGGCGCAGGGTGTCGAGCGGCAGGCCGACCAGCTTGCCGACCATGGTGTGGGCGCCCTGGCAATAGTCACAGCCGGTGCCCTTGCTGACGACGATGCGGATGGTCTCGATGTCCTTCTTGTCGAGGGTGCCATGGGCCAGGACGCCTTCGGTGGCGAGATAGGCTTTCAGGGCCTCGGGGATCAGGGCGCCGACCGTGGCATAGGTGCCCGGCACGGTGCCGAGGGCCTTCTTGATCTGGGCATAGACCTCGGCGGTGGCGCCGGTGGCGGTGTCGAGGGCGGGGGTATCGATACGCGACATGATGAACTCTCCTTGTTTGGGATATGCAATGAACGTGGCGGGACTTTACGAGGAGAGGGCGAGACCGTTAATGTTCGCAGGTCGCATTGATATGCCTGATCGTCTCATATGGATTGGCTGAGCCGTTTTCTTCACCTGGTGCCGGTACAAGGCCGGCTGGAGCTGCGCTGTCTCTATGGCGCGCCGTGGCTGGTGGCCTATGAGGATTCGCCGCCCGGCGAGCTTCCCTATCACGCCATCCTGAGCGGTGCCGCGATGCTGGAAAGCGGCGGCGAGCGGCCGCGCCGGCTGGAAGCGGGCGACATCATGGTGATGAGCCATGGCGGCGCGCACCGGCTGCATGACGGCGGCGGGGAGGAGGCGGAGCCGTCGCGCCAGACTCCGCGCCTCAATATGATTCTCAGCGAGAATTCGGGCGGCGGCGAGCGGCTGGACATGCTGTGCGGCCGGTTCGTCGTGCCGCCGCCTTATGACCGCTGGATGCGCTTTTATCTGCCGTCCTGCCTGGTGGTGCGGGCGGGGGCGGCCAGCCAGCTGGAAGCGCTGGTCGGGCTGATGCGCGGCGAGACGGCGTCGGACACGCTGGGCGGGCTGGCCATGCTGAATGCCCTGTCGACGGCGATGTTCGCCCTGATTTTACGGCGGGCGGCCGAGAGCGGCAATGCGCCCAAGGGGTTGCTGGCATTGGCGGGAAATCCGCGTCTGGCGCCGGCGCTGACGGCGATGTTCACCCGGCCGGAACATCCCTGGAACCTGCCGGAGCTGGCCGATCTGTGCGGCATGTCGCGGGCGACCATGGCGCGTCAGTTCCAGGACAGCCTGGGCCGCTCGGCGGCCGATCTGCTGACCGATATCCGCATGACCCTGGCCGCGCAGATGCTGGAAAATCCGTCCTTGTCGACGGGTGCGGTGGGTGAGGATGTCGGCTATCAGTCCGAGGCGGCCTTTCAGCGCGCTTTCAAGCTGCATATGGGCGTGACGCCGGCGGTGTGGCGAAAGGAAAGGCGGGATCGAGTCGGGAGGGAATAGTAGGAAGCGATAGCGCGAGCCTGCATCCCCCCGAATGCCCTTGCGTCTCAGCGCTATCGCCCATCCCCGAAAGGATGTCCCGTGCCTTCACCAATAGGGGAGCGTCCCGCTTCTGTCAACCGGGAATGCGCAAAAATGGTGCACCGCAATAAGTGCCTAAAAAATAGACTATGCCAGCTGGTTGATCACTTGTTCAGCTGACAGGTCGCCATTGAAGCTGGCGGGCCGGTCGAGCGCCTGGGCCAGCAGGCGCAGATAATCGCGGCGCGGGATCTCGATGGCGCCGAACTGGGCCAGGTGATCCGTAACGAACTGCGTGTCGAGAAGGGTATAGCCGCCCTTCTTCATCAGGGCGACCAGATAGGCGAGGGCGACCTTGCTGGCGTCGGTGGCACGCGAGAACATGCTTTCGCCGAAGAAGGCGCTGCCCAAGCTCAGCCCGTAAAGCCCGCCGACCAGCTGGCCGTCCTGCCAGCTTTCCACCGAATGGGCCAGGCCGGCATGGTGCAGGTCGGTGAACAGGCGGACGATCTCGGCATTGATCCAGGTTTCCGGGCGCCGCGCCGTCGATTCCGCGCACAGTTCGAGAACCTGCTCGAAGGCGGTGTCGACGCGCAGATCGAAGATTTCCCGCTTGAACACTTTTTTCAGCGAGCGGGGCAGATGAAAATCCGCCAGCGGCAGGATGCCGCGTTTTTCCGGGTCGACCCAATAGAGTTTGGGGTCGTCGTGCTGGCGGGCCATCGGGAAGACGCCGAGGGCATAGGCCCGCAGGATCTGATCGGCGGTCAGCGTCGACGACATACGGCCTCCCTTCTCCATGTCCCCCTAAGGTAAGCCCGGCGGGCTCGTCCGGCAAGAGATGGCGGGACGCCGATCTAAGTGTTAAAAAGGCCGGATGAGTTCAGGAAAATCGGGAACCAGCATGAAATTTCTTTTCGGCGCGACCACCTCGAAGGCGGTCAGCGAGATCCGGCAGTTTGTCCTTATCGTCGTGGCCGTTCTGGCCGTGCGCGTGGTGGTGGCCGAGCCCTATTACGTTCCCTCGGGCTCGATGGAACCCACCCTGGCGATCGGCGACGATCTGATCACCAGCAAATTCGCCTATGGCTATAGCCGCTATTCCATGCTGTTCGGCTGGGGCCCGGCCTCCGAGCACCGCCTGTTCGAAAACCTGCCTGAACGCGGCGACGTGATCGTGTTCCGTCTGCCGCGCGATCCCAGCCAGAACTACGTCAAGCGCGTGATCGGCCTGCCCGGCGACCGGATCCAGGTCATCGGCGGGCGCCTGTGGATCAACGAGCAGGAACTGCCCGTGCGCGAGGACGGCACCGGCCCGATGGAATATCAGGACGGCAACGCCATCACCCTGCCGCGCTTCATCGAGACTCTGCCGAACGGCAAGGAGCATCCGATCTACCGCATGACCAGCAGCGGCTCGGTCAACAACACCGACGTCTATGTGGTGCCGCCGGGCCATCTGTTCATGATGGGCGACAATCGCGACAATTCGCTCGACAGCCGCGTCCCGCCCGAGCAGGGCGGCGTCGGCTATGTACCGGCCGAAAATCTGGTCGGCCGCGCCGAATTCATCCTCGGCTCGTGGGATTTCCCGATCACCAAGGAACCGGTTTGGACCTGGCTGTCGGGTCTGCGCCTCAGCCGCTTCCTGAGCCGTATTTCGTGAGGCGGTTGATTTGTGCCGCGGCGCTGCTGGCGGGGGTGCCGGCAGCGGCGGCTGAAGCCCCGGATTGCTTCTACGATCTGGCGGCTACCCGCAATTACGAGCTGGGCTATGCCGCCAAGGCGATGCCGACTCCCGACGGCAAGGCGGTGATTTACCTGCGCGCCTCGGCCCGCGACGCCACCCAGCATCTCTACGAATACGACCTGGCCTCCGGCCGCGAGAAAGAGCTGGTGACGCCGGAAAAGCTGCTCGGCGGCGCCGATGAAGTCCTGTCGGTCGAGGAAAAGGCGCGGCGTGAGCGCGCCCGCATCACCGCCAAGGGCTTCACCGAATTTCAGCTGACCGAGGATGGCTCGTCCGTTCTGGTCGGCCTGAGCGGCAAGCTCTATCTGGTCTCGCGCGCCGACGGTTCGGTGCGGAATGTGCCCGGCGAGGGCTGGGGCGCGCCGCGCCTGTCGCCCGATGGAACCCATCTGGCGGCGGTGCATGGCGGTGACGTTTCCGCCATCGATCTGACCGCCGGCACCGTCACCGCGCTGACCTCCGGCGCCGGTGAGACCGTGCAGCGCGGCACCGCCGATTTCGTCGCCGCCGAAGAGCTGGACCGCCAGGACGGCGCCTGGTGGTCGCCCGACGGGCGCTTCCTGGCCTATGAGGAAACCGACAGCTCGGCGGTGGAACCGCATTACATCGCCAGCCCGCTCGATCCTTCCCGCGCGCCGGACCAATACCGCTATCCGCGCACCGGCACCGAGAACCCCAAGCTGCGCCTGGGCATCGTCTCGGCCAAGGGCGGCCAGACGGTTTGGGCGCAGTGGGACAATACCGCGTTCCCCTATCTGGCCCGGGTGACCTGGCCGAAGAAGGGCCCGCTCTCGATCCTGGTGATGAACCGCGCCCAGACCGAGGAACGCCTCTATTCGGTCGATCCCGCCACCGGCGCCACCAAGCTGGTGCTGGCCGAGCAGGACAAGGCCTGGCTGGAACTGGCGCCCGACGCCGGGAACGGCCGTTCGCCCAGCATCTTCCCGCGCTGGCTCGACAATGGCAGCGGCTTTTTGTGGGCGACCGAGCGTTCGGGACAATGGCAGATCGAGCTGCACAAGCCCGACGGTTCGCTGGCCCATAAGGTGACGCCGGACGGCTTCCGTATCGGCGGTCTGGCCGACATCGACGAAAAGCGCGGCGAGATCGTCGTCGCCGGCGGTCCCGACCGCCTGTCGAATGCGCTCTACAAGGTGAAATTGTCGGGCGGAAAGCCGGTTCCCCTGGTGTCCGAGCGCGGCGCCAATGGCGCGGAATTCGGCCAGGGCCACGATCTGTTCGTCAACTCCTACAGCTGGGCCGACGGCCAGCGCGGCGTCCGTGTGGTCGATCGTGACGGAAAAGTGCTGGCGACCCTGCCGAGCGCCGCCGAACAGCCGGCCAGCCTGCCGGACGTGACCTGGCTGACCGTCGGCGCGCATGAGCTCGATGCCCAGGTGATCCGTCCGCACGGCTTCCAGCCGGGCCAGCATTATCCGGTGCTGCTCTTCGTCTATGCCGGCCCGACCCTGAAGAATGTGGTGGCCGTGCGCCGCCGCGTGCTGGCACAGCAATGCGTGGCCGATCACGGCTATATCGTGGTGACCGTGGACAATCGCGGCACGCCGGGACGCGACCATGATTTCGGCCGCGCGGTGAAGGGCAATCTGATCGAGGTGGCTCTGGCCGATCAGGTCGAGGGGCTGCAGGCGCTGGGCGCCAAATTCCCCGAGATCGATCTCAGCCATGCCGGTGTCTATGGCTGGTCGTTCGGCGGCTATTTCTCGACCATGGCGACCTTGCTGCGGCCGGATGTGTTCAAGGCCGGCGTGGCCGGGGCTCCGGTGATCGATTGGCAGGATTACGATACAGGCTATACCGAGCGCTATCTCGGGCTGCCGTCGGAGAATCCGGAAGGTTACCGCCTGTCCAGCGCCCTGACCTATGCCGACAGGCTGTCGCGGCCGCTGATGTTGATTCACGGCGTCACCGACGACAATGTCTATTTCGAACACACCTTGAAGATGACCCAGGCCCTGTTCGCGGCCGGCAAGCCTTACGAGCTGGTGCTGCTGCCCGGCACGCACCAGCTGCCGGACCCGACCCTGCGCTCGCGCCTCGATCAGCGCGAAGTGGGCTTCTTCGACAAGGCTCTGAAGACGGAGGTTTCCCCGGGCGGCTGACCGCCCGGCACGTCCGAACCATCAAAAATAAGGCCGGAGAAACATAATGGCCGATAGGGAAATGGGGGAAGGCGGGCGGCGGCGTGGCGGCCGAACGGTCACCATGCGGGACGTCGCCGCTCTTGCGAATGTATCGCTGATGACCGTATCGCGGGTCATCAATCACGAAGACAGCGTGGCGCCGGGAACGCGCGAGGTGGTGCTGAAAGCCATCGAAGAGCTGAATTACGTGCCGAATCCGACGGCCCGCAGATTGGCCGGCGCCGAGTTCTACCGCATCGGACTGCTCTACAACAATCCGAGCGCCGGCTTCCTGTCCGAGTTCCTGCTCGGCCTGCTGGACGAGAGCACGCGCTGCGGCCACACATTGGTGGTCGAGAAATGCGGCAGCTCGCCCGAGGCCGAGCGTGTCGGGCTGCGCAAGCTGATGCAGAGCGGGGTCGACGGCATCGTGCTGCCGGCGCCGCTGTGCGAGGCCAGGACGATCCTGTCGCATATCGCCGAGATGCAGGTGCCGGCTGTCGCCGTCGCCCCCGGCCAGCCCAATCCGGAGATGCCCACCGTGCGCATCGACAATTATCACGCGGCGCGCAAGATGACGGCCCATCTGCTGGAACTGGGCCACAGCCGCATCGGCTTCATCAAGGGACATCCCAATCAGAGCGTCTCGGACCAGCGCCTGCGGGGCTTTCTCGACGTCATGGCCGAGGCCGGGCTGCGCCAGGACGAGCATCTGATCGAGCAGGGCTATTTCGATTATGCCTCGGGCCTGGCGGCGGCCGACCGTCTGCTGCATGTCCAGCCGCGCCCGACGGCGATCTTCGCGGCCAATGACGACATGGCCGCGGCCGCGGTGGCGACCGCGCACCGGCTGGGGCTGCATGTGCCGAACGATGTTTCGGTGGCCGGCTTCGACGACGCGCCGATCGCCTCGACCATCTGGCCGACCCTGACCACCGTGCGCCAGCCGATCGGCGCCATGGGCCGGTCCGCGGTGTCGCTGCTGGTGGCTGAACTGCGCGCGCGGCGCAAGGCGGGCGAGGGAGAGCCGCCGCAGGAATTGCTGGATCATTCGCTGATCCGCCGTGAGTCGACGACGAAACCCCCAAAAAAAGCGGGCGCCGCGATGGCATGACGGCGCCCGAAATTCGCTCTTGAGGGAGAGCTTAGTGGGGTGAGTTTATTGTGGCCACGCTGCCGGACCGACCGGTCGGGGTCTCCGGAAGGGGAGCAGTGTGGCGGGGGGAACGGGTTGCATGCCGATGCCGACCACGCGGGACGAGGCTGCGAACAGCGCATCGACCAGCTCTTCGCCATCGGACAATTCGGACGCCCAGCGGTGAACCGAGCGGAACCAGATTTTCACATTCGAGCCGAAGCCCGGTGAGAAGGCGTTGCCCAGCGCGGCTTGAAGGCGCGGCAGGAAACGTTCGTCGGGGCCGCCGCCATGATCGGCGCTGGGGGCGCGCAGCGAGAAGACGCCGATGCTGCCGTCTTCGAGCATGCCGACCAGATCGGTCGAGGTGACCGCGGCCAGCACGGCGGCGACAGTCGCCTGGCGCGAGAGGTTGGGGATCACCACCGACATCAGCGACAGCCGGGTCAGCGAATTCGAGAGCAGCTGGACCTGGCGGATCAGTTGCGGTTTCAGGGGCAGCATCGGTTCCATGTCGGTTCTGCTCTCACGTCAGGATTGGCGTAAGTGAACTGTACGGACCGCCAGGTGTACGGGCTTGCAATGAAGTTGTGAGATTCCTGTTACAGGATTTACGAGAGCGATTTGCGATTTCTGAGACTCGCAAATTGCTCACGGCGCCGACCGGCGCCGCGCCGGTCGTCCGGCAAAAACGCTGAGCCGGAGGCGATGCGTCACAAAGACTCTAGGCCGCCGGGAATGCCAGATAGACGCGGAATCCCTGGCTTTGCAGGTTCTCGGCACCGACTTCGCCGCCCAATAATTCGACGGTGCGGCGCACCACGGCGAGGCCGATTCCCGAATGTTCGGCGCCTTCGGTCTCATGATCCTTGGGACGGTAGGAAAAATTGCGGCGGAAGATCGAGCCGAGCTGGTCGACCGGTACGCCCGGGCCTTCATCCGCCACGGCCAAGGTTACCCGCCGTCCCTCGCGGCGGACGGTGACGTGCACGGTGCTGCCCTTGGGCGAAAAGCTGATCGCATTGTCGAGCAGGTTCTCGATCACCGTTTCCAGGCTTTCTGCGGTGGCCGACACCATGGCGTGGTCGTCGGCCTGGATCGCGACGCGCACGCCGCGGGCCAGCGAGACCCGGTCATAGGCCTCGGTCATCTGTATGGCGAGCCGGCCCAGATTCTGCGGCTGCAGACGCGAGGACATCACTTCGGCGGCCGCTTCGTCGAGCCGGCGCACCGCCTGCACCAGCGATCCCAGGCGCTTCAGCGCGTGGTGGATGGCGGCCACCGCCTGATTGGCGCGCTGGTCGGTTCCCGCCATGTCGCGCAGGGGCTCGATGGCCTGGGTGATGGCGGCGATCGGCGCCTTGAAGGCGTGGGCATTGTCCTCGGCCGCTTCGCGCAGCGCGCTGGCCGAGGCGTCGAGGGTCGCCACCATGCGGTCGAACTCGCGGGCAACCGGCCTCAATTCCGGCACGGCGGCGATGGCGGCGAAGGAGGGTTTGCCGAACGCGCCGCCTTCGCGGATGTTGCGAGCAACGCGGGCGAAACCCTTGAGATCGAACAAGGTTCCGACCACGGTCAGTACGATCAGCAGCGCCATCAAGCCATAGAACCCCAGTGCCAGCTGCACTTCCGGCGCTTCGGTGAAGGGGCGCGCCAGCGAGGCGCCCAGCAGGTCGCCGGTGGCGTAGGAGGTCAGCACCACCCAGCAGCCGGCCGGGCTGTGCAGCGGCGACATCGAGGTCAGCAGTTCCTCGGCGCCGCTGGCGGCTTCATAGCGCATCGACAAAGTGCGGTCGCCGTCGCAGCTTTCATCCAGGCGCGGCAGTACGCCGGCGGCGTCGAGGCGGCGGCGCTCCTCGTCGAGATTGGCGGCTTCGACCGGCGGGTTGGAGGCGACCAGAAAGAAGCTGTCGCTCTGCCCGGCCGGGCGCAGCAGCAATTTCACGCGCATCTGGTCGGCGGACAGATCGTGCACCACCCGCGCCACGTCCAGCAGCGAGCGGCCGCTCGAGCTGGCAAGCGAGGGGCGGAGATCCTGGGCCACCAGCAGACCCTCGGCCTGCAAGGCGCGCAGCAGGAAGGCTTGGCGCTCGGCGTCGGCCTCGGCGAATTTGCTGTAGAGAATGACGGGAACGATAAGGAAGACCAGGGCGACCGCGACGAATTTTCCCGTCAGCGAGCGGCTGACGGTGCGCGCCAACGCGACCGTGCGGTCAAGCATCGGCGGTCTCCGACGCCCAGCGATAGCCGAAGCCGGGATAATTGGCGATGGCGGCGAAGGCGGGGTCGACCGCCAGGAACTTCTCGCGGATACGCTTGATCAAGGCGCGGACATTGGCGCGATAGCCGTCCGGGCCTTCGCCGGCGATGAAATTCTCGCCGCGCAGCGCATCGTAGATCTCGCGGTAGCTGAGGTCGCGGCCCGAGGTGGCCAGCAATTCGACCACGCGATATTCGCCGAAGGTCAGCTCGACCGGACGGCCCTGCCAGGTGGCGGCGTGGCTTGCCGGGTTCAGGCTGAGAGCGCCGACGCTGTGCTCGCCGGGCGGGCCGGCCTCGCGGCGCGGCTCCTCGTTATGATTGAGGGCCATCGAGATGCGCCGTTCGAGAATGGCGAAGCTGCGCGTCTTGTCGACGAAATCGGCGGCGCCCAGGGCCAGGGCGGCCTCTTCATAGATGGTGTCGTTGTGCGAGGTGAAGAACAGGGCCGGAGTGGCGACGCCGCGACCGCGCAGGGCCTGCAGCAATTCGAGTCCGCTCATGCCCGGCATCTTCCAATCGAGGATCAGCAACTCGGCCTGGCCGCCGGGAATCGCCTCGAGCGCCAACAGCGGGTCGGAGAAGGACTGCACCTCATACCCGGCCTGGGCCAGGTTGCCCGCCAGCACTTCCCGCAGAAATTCATCATCGTCGACCAGGACCAGCCTGTTCGGGCTCTTCCCCGTCATCGTCCACCTCTTAGGGCCGCGTAGCATGCGGCGGCGACCTTGCCAGCCGAGGGTTGCTGGTCATAGGACAGCACTCTCTCGGTGCCGGATTTCACATCGAGAAACAATATCACGTCCAATTGGCAGTTCTTGCCGCGATAGGTCAATACGTGGGCGGCGCCTTCGTCGCGGCTGTCCACCGGATTTCCCAGCAGCCGGGTAACCCCGGGCTGGTCGAGGCCGATCAGTTCGTCGGGAAGATAGACGGTTTTTTCCGGCAGCTTGGGAATTGGCGGCTTGTGCGGCGGGACGGGGGGAATAAGCGTCGGCGGCTCGGGCGCCTCGGGTTCCGGCGCCGGCAGGGGCGCCGGCGGAGGAGGCGGCGGTAAAGCCACATCCTCCTTGTCGGCGCAGCCCGCCAGATACAGGACGCCCAGCAGGGCTATGAATAGTCGGCAGCGGCGCATCGACAAACAAACTCCGTCGTGGGCCTGGCAGGCTACCGGGTAAAAGTTAAAATTTTAATGTTTAGCTCTGCTTGCCCATCAGCTTTGCTTTTCCACATAGCCTTCGAGCCAGTGGATATCGTAGTCGCCCTTGATGAAATCCTCGGCCAGGACCAGGCGCTGGTGCAGGGGGATCGTGGTCTTGATGCCCTCGATCACGAATTCGCCCAAAGCGCGGTGAGCCCGCCGCAGGCACTCGTCGCGGTCGGTGCCGTAAACGATCAGCTTGGCGACCATGCTGTCGTAGTTCGGCGGAACCTTGTAGCCGGTATAGAGACCGCTATCGACGCGAACGCCCAGGCCGCCCGGGGCATGGTAGTTGCCGATCTTGCCCGGCGAGGGGGCGAAGGTTTGCGGATCTTCGGCATTGATGCGGCATTCGATGGCGTGGCCCTGGAAGCGGACCTGCTCCTGGCCGTAGCCCAGTTCCTCGCCGGCGGCGATGCGGATCTGCTCGCGCACGATGTCGATGCCGGTGATGGCTTCGGTCACCGGATGCTCCACCTGCAGGCGGGTGTTCATCTCGATGAAGTAGAACTCGCCATTCTCGTACAGGAACTCGATGGTGCCGGCGTTGCGGTAGCCGAGCTTCTTGATGGCGTCCGAGGTGATCTTGCCGATCCTGGCGCGCGCTTCGGGCGACAGGACGGGCGAGGGAGCCTCTTCGAGCACCTTCTGGTGGCGGCGCTGCAGCGAGCAGTCACGCTCGCCCAGATGCACGACGTTGCCGTGCGAATCGGCCAGCACCTGCATTTCGATGTGGCGCGGCTTCTGGAGATATTTCTCCATATAGACGTCGGGATTGCCGAACGCCGCCTTGGCCTCGGAACGGGCCAGGCGGAAGGCTTCCTTCAGCTCTTCGGGATTGCCGGCATGCTTCATGCCCTTGCCGCCGCCGCCGGCGGTCGCCTTGATCAGCACCGGATAGCCGATGCGGGCGGCTTCTTCCAGCGCCTGCTCTTCGGTGTCGATGCCGCCCTTGGAACCGGGCACGCAGGGAATGCCGACCGAGATCGCCGCCTGCTTGGCGGTGATCTTGTCGCCCATCATGCGGATATGGTCGGGCGACGGGCCGATGAAGGCGATGCCGTGCTCTTCGACCATCTGGGCGAAATCGGCGTTCTCGGACAGGAAGCCGTAACCCGGATGGATCGCGTCGGCATTGGTGATGGTGGCGGCGGCGATGATGGCCGCCTTGTTCAGATAGGAGTCCTTTGCGGGTGCAGGGCCGATGCACACGGACTCATCGGCCAGACGCACATGCATGGCGTCATGGTCGGTGGTCGAGTGCACCGCGACCGTCTTGATACCCATCTCGCGGCAGGCGCGATGGATGCGAAGGGCGATCTCGCCGCGATTGGCGATGAGGACTTTCTTGAACATTATTCGATGATGACCAGCGGTTCGCCATATTCGACCGGCGAGCCGTCTTCGATCAGGATG
>JAJPHO010000015.1 GCA_021325215.1 Alphaproteobacteria bacterium | reverse complement strand
GTCTTGACGCCGATGCCGGGCACGCCGGGCACATTGTCGGTCGGGTCGCCGGCCAGGGCCTGGACGTCGATCACCTTGTCGGGGGTGACGCCGAATTTCTCGAACACTTCGGCCGGGCCGATGGCGCGGTTCTTCAGCGGGTCCATCATCGACACGCCGTCGCGCACAAGCTGCATCAGATCCTTGTCGGCGGACCAGATCACCACCTCGGCGCCGTCGGCCTCGGCCAGCTTGGCATAGGTGGCGATCAGATCGTCGGCTTCATAGCCGGGGATCTCGATCGAGGGCACGCCGAACGCCCGGGTCGCATCGCGGATCAGTCCGAATTGCGGGATGAGTTCTTCCGGCGGCTCGGGGCGGTGCGCCTTGTATTCCGGATAGATCTTGTTGCGGAAGGTTTCCCGTCCGGCATCGAAGATCACCGCCAGGTGCGAGCATTTATTGTCGAGCAGCAGCTTCATCAGCATGGTGGTGAAGCCATAGACCGCATTGACCGGCGTGCCGTCCGGCCGGGTCATCATGGGCAGGCCGTGGAAGGCCCGGAAGATGAAACCCGACCCGTCGACCAGGCAGAGCTGCCGTTGCTGCTCGCTCATCAAAGGGGATCAGTGCTCGTGAGCGGGATGGGCGCCGGGAGCCAGCTTGAAGGTACGGCTGCAATAGGGGCAGACGATCTCTTCTTCGCCGGGCTTGAAGGTCAGATAGACCTTGGGGTGGCCGGTGACCGGACCGTTGCCTTCGCAGGAAACGGTGGCGGTGGTGACGGTGACGACGTCTTTCGACATGGGTGACAGCCTCGAAGTTGGGAGTGCTGGGCGTTGACCAGCCGCAGCGCCGGATGATAACGATTGTCGCCCCAGGATCAAGGTCGCGTTAAAATTCCCGAGATCGCTCTCCCCCGATATGCCGTCGAGATCGACGGTCTGACCAAGAAATACGCTCCGCGCGGCAAGATGCCGGCGAAGCTGGCGCTCGACAATGTGTCGCTGTCGATTCCGCGCGGCTCGTTCTTCGGCCTCTTGGGCCCGAACGGCGCCGGCAAATCGACCATGATCAATATCCTGGCCGGCCTGGTGAATAAGAGCTCGGGCCAGGCCCGGGTGTGGGGCTATGACAGCGAGACCCAGCAGCGCCAGGCGCGCACCGCGATCGGCGTGGTCCCGCAGGAACTGAACCTGGACCCCTTCTTCACGCCTTATGAGCTGATGGAAGTGCAGGCCGGTCTCTACGGCGTGCCGAAGAAGGAGCGCCGCACCGACGAGATCCTCACCGCGCTCGGCCTGGCCGACAAGGCGCATGCCTATGCCCGCTCGCTGTCGGGCGGCATGCGCCGGCGCCTGCTAGTCGCGAAAGCCATGGTGCATTCTCCGCCGGTGCTGGTGCTCGACGAGCCGACCGCCGGTGTCGATATCGAGCTGCGCCGTCAGCTGTGGCACTATGTGAAGGGCCTCAGCGATGCCGGCACGACGGTGGTGCTGACCACCCATTATCTCGAAGAGGCCGAGGCGCTCTGCGATCGCATCGCCGTTATCGACCGCGGCAAAGTGGTCGCTCATGACGAGACCAAGGCCTTGCTTTCGAAGATGGACAGCAAGATTCTGACGGTGACGCTCGACCGCGGCCTGGCGGCGGTGCCCGAGGCGCTGGTGCCCTTCGCCCCGACCCTGGCGGAAGAGCGCCGCCTGGTGTTCCAGTACAAGCCCAGCGTCACCGCCGTGGGCGATATCCTGAATGGATTGCAGGCGGCGCATCTCGGCATCGTCGACCTCTCGACCGAAGAGGCCGATCTCGAGGATATCTTCCTGCGCCTGACCAACGCGGACGCTACGGCCGAATGAGGGCGCTGGCGGCCGTTCTTTTCGTGCTTTCTCTGGCCGCCTGCACCCCGACTTTGCAAACCTCCGGTCCCGCCATCGAGCCTCCGCATCTGACCGACGAGGCCTTCGTCGCCGCCGACGGCGCCCGATTGCCGGTGCGCTCGTGGCTGCCGCAGGGCGAGCCGCGCGCCGTGATCGTCGCCGTGCACGGCATGAACGATTATCGCGCCTTCTTCGACATTCCCGGCGAGCGCCTGGCCTATGCCGGCATCGCCACTTACGCCTACGACCAGCGCGGCTTCGGCGGCTCGCCCGAGCCGGGCGGCTGGTTCGGCGAAAAGGTGATGCAGGACGATCTCTACGCCATGCTGCGGCTGGTGGCGGCGAAGCATCCCGGCAAGAAGCTGTTCGTGCTGGGCGAAAGCATGGGCGGTGCCGTTGTGATGACGGCGCTTACCAGGCCCGATGCCGACCTGCCGAAACTGGCCGGGACGATCCTGGTGGCGCCGGCGGTGTGGTCGCGCGACACCATGCCCTGGTATCAGTCGGCGGCCTTGTGGGTCGCCTCCCGCACGGTGCCGTGGATGACCCTGACCGGGCGCGGCCTGCACATCACCGCGACCGACAATATCGAAGTGCTGATCAAGATGAGCCGCGATCCGCTGGTGCTCAAGGAGACCAGGGTCGCCGCCATCAAAGGGCTGTGCGATCTGATGGACGACGCCATGCGCTCGGCTCCGGCGCTGAAGCCGCCGACCCTGATCCTGGTCCCGGACAAGGACGAGGTGATTCCGCCCGACGCGACCAAGGCCATGACGGAGACCCTGCCGGCCGCGATCGAGGTTAAATATTACCCGCAGGACTATCACATGATGCTGCGCGACCTGCATGGCGACGTTCCGACCTCCGACATTGCCGCATGGGTGGATGAGAAATGACGGAACGATTTTACCGAAATCGTTCCGCGGCCAGGGGCCGCCGCGCTGCCGACAGCCTCGATCACACAGGCAACGTAGTTTGGCGCGGTAGCCCAGCGCATGGAATGCGCGCCCGGCGCCTGAGGGCTTCATGAATAAATCCGCTAAGTCTCGCGAGGTCTTTAAGATCCGTGACTTCCGCCTATTGCTGGCGGCGCGGGCGCTCTCCAGCCTGGCGTTGCCGATGGTGATGGTGGCGGTGGGATGGCATGTCTATGACCTGACGCGTGATCCGCTGCATCTCGGCTTCGTGGGATTGAGTCTGTTCCTGCCGCAGATTTTGCTGACCTTGCCGGCCGGTCATGTCGCCGACATCGTCGATCGCCGGCTGATCCTGATCGTTACCTTCGCCATTCTCGGCTGCTGCGCGGCGGTTCTGTTCGCTTTCGTGCTGCTGGGCGTGCACAGCGTGACGCCGATTTTCGCGGTGCTGCTGATCTATGCCTGCGCCAACAGCTTCCTGCGGCCGGCCTCGACTTCGCTGGTGCCGGCGGTGGTGCCGAAGGAGCAGCTGCCCTCGGCCGTGGCGTGGAATTCCAGTACCTGGCAGATGGCCGGCACTGTCGGCCCGGCGGTGGGCGGCGTGCTCTACGGCTTCGGGCCTCAGGCGGTCTATGGCACCTCGGCGACCCTGATGGCCATCGCGGTGGGATTCCTGCTGCGCCTGTCGCGCCGTCCGCCGCCGGCTCTGGCCGACAGCGCGATGCTGGAAAGGCTGCTGGCCGGGGTGAAGTTCGTCTGGCACCGGCCGATCCTGCTCGGCGCCATTTCGCTCGATCTGTTCGCCGTGCTGCTGGGCGGCGCCACCGCGCTGCTGCCGGTCTATGCCCGAGACATTCTCAGCGTCGGGCCGTGGGGTCTGGGGCTGTTGCGCAGCGCGCCGGCGGTCGGGGCGGTGACCTGCGGGCTGTGGCTGGCCCATCATCCGCTGAAGCGCCATGCCGGACGCACCATGTTCCTGTGCGTCGCCGGTTTCGGCCTGGGCACGATCATTTTCGGCCTGTCGCGCTTCTGGCCGCTGTCGCTGTTGGCGCTGATGTCGATGGGCGCCTGCGACATGGTCAGCGTCTATGTGCGGCAGAATCTGGTGCAGCTCAACACGCCCGACGAGATGCGCGGGCGCGTCTCGGCCGTCACCATGATCTTCATCGGCGCGTCCAACGAACTGGGCGAATTCGAATCCGGCGTCACCGCCAGCTGGTTCGGCACCGTCCCGGCGGTGGTGCTGGGCGGGGTGGGAACCCTGCTGGTGGTGGCCGTATGGAGCACGCTGTTCCGCAGCTTGCGAAAGGTCGATCGGCTCGACCAGATCGAGGCTGAAGGCTAAGGGCGCCAGCTCTCCGGCGAACGGTTCAGGCGTGCTTCGAGCAGCTTGCGTTCGAGTACGAATTCGGCCGGCAGGCGGGTGCCGTAGGGGCCGAACTGGTCGAGCTGCTGCTCGGCTTCGTCGAGGCCGGCGGCGCGGTCCACCGTCATCAGTTCGGCAAACCGCTGTTCGGGGAAATCGAGTCCGGACCAGCACAGATCGTCGCGCTTCGGCATCAGGCCGAGCGGGCCTTCCACAGCGCCGGCGCGGCCGCGTACGCGGTCGACGATCCATTCGACCACACGCATATTCTCGCCGAAGCCCGGCCATAGGAACTTGCCGTCGGCACCCTTGCGGAACCAATTGACGCGGAAGATCGGCGGCGGGTTGGCCAGCCTGGCCCCGATCGACAGCCAGTGATCGAAATAATCGGCCATGTTGTAGCCGCAGAAGGGCAGCATCGCCATCGGATCGCGGCGCGTCGCCGCCTGGCCGACGGCGGCGGC
>JAJPHO010000194.1 GCA_021325215.1 Alphaproteobacteria bacterium | reverse complement strand
CAATACCGCTCCGAATTCCTCCGCACTCTAGCCGAACGCGGCTTCATCCACCAGGGCACCGACCTCGAAGGGCTCGACGAAAAGCTCATGACCTCGGTGGTCAGCGCCTATATCGGTTTCGACTGCACGGCGGACTCCCTGCATGTCGGCAGCCTGATGCAGATCATGGCGCTGCGGCACCTGCAGAAGAGCGGACACCGCCCCATCGTGCTGATGGGCGGAGGAACGACGAAGGTCGGCGATCCGTCGGGCAAGGACGAGGCGCGCAAGCTGCTGACCACCGAAGACATCAACCGCAACATGGACGGGATCAAGAAGGTCTTCGCCAAGTTCCTGACCTTCGGGGATGGTCCGACCGACGCGGTGATGGATAACAACGCCGATTGGCTCGACAAGCTCAATTACATCGATTTCCTGCGCGATTACGGCCGGCATTTCTCGGTCAACCGCATGCTGAGCTTCGATTCGGTCAAGCTGCGCCTCGACCGCGAGCAGCCGCTGAGCTTCCTCGAATTCAACTACATGATCCTGCAGGCTTACGATTTCCTCGAACTGGCCCGCCGCCGCGACTGCGCGCTGCAGATGGGCGGCTCGGATCAGTGGGGGAATATCGTCAATGGCGTCGAATTGGGCCGCCGCGTCGACAACAAGGCTTTGTTCGGCGTCACCACCCCGCTGCTGACCACCGCCTCGGGCGCCAAGATGGGCAAGACCGCCTCGGGCGCCGTGTGGATCAATGAGGACAAGCTGAGTGCCTGGGATTACTGGCAGTTCTGGCGCAATACCGAAGACGCCGATGTCGGCCGCTTCCTGAAGCTGTTCACCGAGCTGCCGCTGGCCGAGATCGCCAAGCTGGAGGCCCTGCAGGGCTCGGAGATCAACGAAGCCAAGAAGATCCTGGCCAACGAGGCGACCCGCCTCGCCCATGGCCAGGCCGCCGCCGAGCTGGCCGCCGAGACCGCCCGCAAGACCTTCGAGGAAGGTGCCGCCGCCGATACCCTGCCGACCGTCGATGTTCCGGCTGCCGAGCTGGCCGCCGGCATTCCCGCTTTCGCTCTGTTCGCCCGGGTCGGCCTGGCCGCCTCGAACGGCGAAGCGCGCCGCCTGATCAAGGGCGGCGGGGCCAAGCTGAACGACCAGACCATTGCCGAGGAGACTCAGGTGATCGGCGTGGATCAGGCCAAGGACGGCGTGATCAAGCTGACCGCCGGCAAGAAGCGCCACCTACTTGTGCGGGTCGCTTCCTGACGGCTGCTTATTGTCGTCGAAGATATTGAACAGGTTTCGCAGGAAACCGGGTGTCAGGGCCGAGAGCGGATTGACCATATAGTCGGGATCGCTCATCGGCCCTTTCACTTGGTAATTGATGGCCAAGAGCCCGCCGCCCTTCTCCGCCGAGAAGATGCCGCCCACCAGCGGCAGATTGCCCAGCGCGCTGTTGATGGCATAGGCCGGCACCACGGTGCCCTCCAGCCCCAATTTGTCATTGTCGAGATCGACATGGCCGCGCGCCGTGAAACCCAGTGCGCTGCCCGACGCCTCGCCATCCTTGATCTCGAGCTGGCCGTCGACATAGGTGTAGGGCATTTCCAGCCCGTTGAAATGGATGCCCTGGCCCGACAGCAGATCGCCGATGCCGGTCAGCCCGGCGACGGTCAGGAAGCGCGCCAGCACCGGCGCCTTGGCCAGCTGAAAATCCTTGATGGTGGCGACGCCGGACAGCGGACGGGCCGGATTGCGGTCGTCATAGAGGCCGGTGACCGACAGCTCGCCGCCGATCACATTGTCGAAGATGTCCATGGCGCGGAACACCGAGCCGGCGTCGGAACTGCTGATCGTCAAGCCGCTATGGGCGGAGTCGGCCGGCGCGATATCGAATTTGACCGAGGCATGGTCGCCCACCTCGCCCGAGACATGCACGGTGCGCCAATCGTAATGATCACGCGATAGATCCGCGGCGGCGTTCGAGATCCAGCCGGCATCGGACAGCCAGATGCGGCCGAAGCGCCCCTGAATCACCAGCGGCGTCACTTCCGGACGCGGATCGGGATGGATGTGCTGCGGCGGGCTGGCGGGCGGCGTGGTCGGCAGCTTGTCGGTGGCCGGATCGGCGGCGCGGCCATGCACGATCTCGCGCGCGTCGAAGCTGCTGCCTTCGGCGGTCAGGGCCAGCGTTCCATCGCCGCGGAACAACAGGCTGCCGGCGGCGTGGGTGCGCCCGAAGACGGCATTGGCGAAGGTGACCTTGCGCACCTCGCCCTTGTCGAAGGAGACGTCGCCGGTCACGTCGAGCCCCTTGCCGCCGACATGGAAGCGCTGCACCCGCAGCAGCTTGTCGTCGGCCACCTGGAAATCGGCGGTCGCTTCGGCGGCAATTCCGGCCGGCTTGGTGTAATCGAGGCCCGGCGTGGACAGCACGGCAGTGCCCAGATCAGCGCGCACCGAGATGTCGTAGCGTCCTTCGCGGGTCAGCACGGCGGTGACGTCGACCGGGGTCGGACCGGCCAGATAAGGCGGCTGGAACGGCGTCGACGCCAGCCCGACCAGACGGCGCCCCTCGTCGGACAATTGCCCGGCCACCTGATAGCGGCTGTGGAACGGGGCCGAAGCCGAGAAATTCTCCCGCCATTTGAGGTGGCCCGGACGATGATCGATGGTTACCGGCCCTTCCGCGTCCATGCCGTCATTGTCGATCGACAGATGCAGCGCGCCATCGGCCAGATCGAGCTGCTGCACCACCTTGGGCAGGAACAGCCCCTTGGTGTCGGCCTCGACGCGGATCTTCAGCTTGTCGAGGGTCAGATTTTCGATCAGCGGGAAGCGCATCGACAGATCGACCGCTCCGTCGCCCTTCACCACCGCCGGATCGATGCCGAGCTTTTTGGTGTAGCCGAGCGGCGGATTGTCGATGAAGCGCAGGATGTCGGTCAGGCTGCCGGTGATGTGCGCCTGGATGTCGGCTTGCTGGCCGTCGGCCTTCGACAGGCCGGACAGCACCACCTTTCCCTGGGGCAACGCAAGATTGGACACCCCGCCCCCGGTCAAGGCGATGGTGAAGGCATCGGCATCGAAATTGATCGAGGCGTTCATATGCTGCAGCGCCGGCATTTCCGGGATATAGCGCACGGTCGCATCCTCGACGGTCATCGCGCCGTTAAGGCTGTCCATGGCCAGATCGCCGAACCCATGACCGGCCGGAATATGCCCGGCCATGGTCGCCGCCACGCCGCCGATGGCGCCATGGGTCAGGTTGGTGGTGACCCAGGCGCGCGGATGCGGCGCCAGGCTCTTGGGCCAGATCGCCGGCAGCTGGTCGAGCGGCACGCCGTCGAGCTGGAATTGCGCCGCCAGTTTGGTGTCGCCGGACAGCCCGTCGACGGTGGCCGTGGCGGTCAGGATCGGACCGCCGAGATCGGCGCGGAATTCCTCGAGCTTGACCCGATCACCCTGCAAATCGCCGCGCACGCGCACCGATTTGACCGCCAGGGCGAAACCGGCGGTCGGGGTAAGGTCGAACAGCCCCTCGCCCGCCGCCAGATCGGCATTGAGGGCGGTAATGCCTTGGCCCAGCTGATAGCGCAGCTTGACCGAGCCGCCGACCGGAACCTGCATGGCGGCCAGCACGTCGAGCTGCGGCGCCAGGCGGGTCAGGCTGGCCGGCTTGATGCCGCCGCCCGACAGAGCGAGGTCGATGACGCGGTCGGCGGTCAGATAGACGCCGCTGGCGACCAGATGACCCTGCTGCCCCTCGATGTCGAGGTCGAGCGCCGCCTGCAGCGCCAAGCCCCGCTCGTCGCGGCGGAAGGAGAAATCGGAATTGGGCGCTTTCCAGGAAACGCCGTGCAGCCGGTCCTCGATGGTGACCGCGCCGCCGACCACCTGGATACGCTGCAACTGGCCGGTCAGGGTTTCGCGGCCTTGCGGTTCCATCAGCGCGTCGAACCCGGCGGTCGCCACGACGCCGGCACTATCCCCGGACGCCGCCTCGGTCTCGCCGCCGCCGATGCCGAGCGACAATTTGCCGGCCTCGTCGCGCACCAGATGGAGCACCGGATGCATCAGGCGGACCGAGCGCGGCGCGACTACGCCATGCAGCAGCGCGGCGCCCGACAGCGCCACCGACATCTCGGGGAATACCGCCAGCTGACGGCCATCCTGCCCGATCATGCGGGTGTCCAGCGCCCGGATCTCGACCGAATGATTGTCGCGGTTCCAGCTGAGAATCGTCTCGCCGACCTTGACGTGGAAAGTGCCGTTGGGGTTGGAAAGAGCCTGCTCGATATAGGGCGTCAGGCCCGAAAGCGACAACGGCCCCTGCGACAGCCGGTGCGCCGCCCACGCCGAGAGGACCAGCGCCATGGTGACGACAGCACCCAACAGCCTGAACAACCCGCGAACGGTGCCGTGCACCACCTTCTTCAAACCCTCATACAGCTTATCTTGACCTAGATCGGAGATTTGCCCCAGTCTGCCGCAAAACACAACCGGAATAGTCCCCCTGTGAGCTTCGCCACAATGACCGGCAGCCTGCCGCGGATAGCCGATCCCGCGATGGCCGAGCGCCATTTCGACCGCTGGCGCGATGCCCTCGCCTCGGCCGGGGTCGAGCAACCCGCCGGGGGCGGAGAGCTGCTGGCCGCGATCTTCGGCAACAGCCCTTATCTTTCACAGCTTTTGACGCGTCATCCTGCACTGTTCGGCGCTTTTTTGTCGGATGGGGCCGACCGGCCTTTCGAACATCTGCTGTCCGAGGTCGCCGGCCTGCCGCTCGACATCGACCGCGCCGGCCTGTGCAAGCAGCTGCGCATCGCCAAGCAGCAGGGCGCGCTGCTGATCGCGCTGGCGGATCTGACCGCCTCGTGGCCGGTCGACCAGGTGACCATGGCCCTGTCGCTGCTGGCCGACACCACGATTCGCACCGCCAGCCGCTGGCTGCTGCACAAGGCGGCGACCGATGGCGACCTGCTGCTCGACGACCCCAAGGACCCGGAACGGGCTCCGGCCTGCTGGTGCTCGGCATGGGCAAGCTGGGCGCCTTCGAGCTGAATTATTCCAGCGATGTCGATCTGATCGTTTTCTATGACGAAGAACGGGTGCGCTATCAGGGCCGCCGCTCGCCGCAGGAATTCTTCGTCGCCCTGGCCCGCAACCTGGCCCAGATCCTCGATGAGCGCACCGGCGACGGCTATGTGTTCCGCGTCGATCTGCGCCTGCGGCCCGATCCCGCCTCGACCCCGTCCGCCTTGTCCCTGCTGGCCGCCGAAACCTATTACGAAGGCTTCGGCCAGAATTGGGAACGCGCCGCCATGATCAAGTCCCGCCCGGTCGCCGGCGATCCGGTGGCGGGTGCGCGCTTCGCCGATTTCATCAAGAGCTTCATCTGGCGCAAGCATCTCGATTTCGCCGCCATCCAGGACATCCACTCGATCAAGCGCCAGATCAACGCCCATCGCGGCGGCGGCGAAGTCACCATCAAGGGCCACAATGTCAAACTGGGCCGCGGCGGCATCCGCGAGATCGAGTTCTTCGTCCAGACCCAGCAGCTGATCTGGGGCGGCCGCCAGCCCTATCTGCGGGTGCGGGGCACGCTGGAAGGGCTGGCCGCCCTGACCGCGGCCGACCATGTCAGTCAGGAGGCCTGCATCGAGCTGTCCGCCGCTTACCGTGCGCTGCGCTCGCTGGAACATCGGCTGCAGATGATCGACGACCGCCAGACCCACAGCCTGCCCGAGGACGATAAGGGGCTGGAGGCGATCGCCTGCTTCATGGCGGAACCGGACGCCCATAGCTTCTGCAGCAAGACCGAGGCGCTGTTCCGCCAGGTGGAGCGCCATTACGCCGGCCTGTTCGAGGATGCGCCGCCGCTGGCCGGACCGGGCAATCTGGTGTTCACCGGCGAGGATGCCGATCCCGACACCTTGGCGACCCTGACCTCGATGGGCTTCACCGGCGCCGATACGGTGATCCGCCAGATCCGCGGCTGGCATCATGGCCGCATCCGCGCCACCCGCAGCGCCCGCGCCCGCGAAATGCTGACCGAACTGACGCCGCGCCTGCTGCAGGCGCTGGCCGACACCAGCGAACCCGACGCCGCCTTCATCCGCTTCGACACGCTGCTGGCCGGGTTGCCGGCCGGCGTGCAGCTGTTCGCTTTGTTCGCCAACAACCCTTCGCTGATCGACCTGCTGGCCGAAATCATCGGCAATGCGCCGCATCTGGCCGAGACGCTGACCGCCAATCCGATCCTGCTGGAAGACGTGCTGACCGGCCAGTTCTTCGACCCCCTGCCGCCGCGCGAAGCCTTGGCGGAGGGCTTGGCCAAGCAATTGGCCGAAGCCGACGACACCGAGGAAGTGCTCGACGTCAGCCGCCGCTGGGTCAATGAGCGCAAATTCCGCGTCGGCGTGCAGACCTTGCAAGGCCGCTTGCCGGCGCCGGCCATCGGCGGGCATCTGTCCGACCTCGCCGATGCGACGCTGGCGGCGCTGCAGGCCGAGGTCGAGAACGATTTCGCCCGCCAGCATGGCCGCCTGCCGGGCGACGGCATGGCGGTGGTGGCGCTGGGCAAGCTGGGCGGCCGCGAAATGACGATAAGCTCGGACCTCGATCTGATCATGGTCTATGACCTGTCCGACGAGGATGTGCAGTCGGATGGACCGAAACCGCTCGACGGCATGACCTACAGCGGCAGACTGGCGCAGCGTTTCCTCAACGCCCTGACCGTGCGCACCGCCGAGGGCAGCCTCTACACCACCGATCTGCGGCTGCGCCCGTCCGGCAACAAGGGCCCGATCGCCACCAGCCTGGCCGCCTTCGACCGCTATCAGGCGCAGGCGGCCTGGACCTGGGAGCATATGGCGCTGACCCGCGCCCGCATCGTCACCGGCAGCGCCCGCCTGCGGGAGCAGATCCGCGCGGTGATCCACCGGACCCTGACCGGCGCGCGCGATCCGGCCAAGCTGATCCTCGACGTCGCCGACATGCGCGACCGGCTGGCCGCCCATCACCGCGCCAATTCGCCGTGGGACGTGAAGCATCGCCGCGGCGGGCTGGTCGATGTCGAATTCATCACCCAATATCTGCAATTGCGCTGGGCGCACGAACATCCGAGCATCCTGCGCACCAATCTCGGCCAGGCCCTGGAACAGGCCGGCGCGCTCGGCCTGCTGACCCTGGCCGACGCCGACACGCTGCATCGCGCCTGGCAGCTATGGTCGAGCCTGCAGCAGACCTTGCGCCTGACCAATGAAGGCGACTTCCGCGAAAAGGCGCTTACCGATAGAGTGCGCCGGCTGCTCGCCGAAACCGCTCAATGCGGCGATTTCGCCGAGCTGAAGACCGTGATGGCGGAACGGGCCGAGCAGGTCTCGGCGCTCTATCGTGATCTGATCGACGGTCCCGCTCGTACTTTGCGGGCGGCCGAGACCGCGCAGTTGCCAACAGAAGAGGATGTGAAGAATGACGATTGAAGCCGGCTCTCCCGCCCCCGAATTCCCGGCCCTGGCCGCCGCGCGCGGCAAGAACGTCATCCTCTATTTCTATCCCAAGGACGACACGCCGGGCTGCACCAAGGAGGCCTGCGCCTTCCAGGACGCGCTGCCCGATTTTTCCGGCGCGGACGCGGTGGTGATCGGCGTCTCGAAGGACTCCGAGGCCTCGCACGACAAGTTCAAGAAGAAGTACGGCCTCGATTTCGCCCTGGTGTCGGATGGCGACGGCGCGATCTGCGACTCATACGGTGTCTGGGTCGAGAAGATGAATTACGGCAAGAAATATATGGGCATCGAGCGCTCGACCTTCCTGATCGACAAGGAGGGCGTGGTGCGCCAGGCCTGGCGCAAGGTCAAGGTCGACGGCCATGCCGGCAAGGTGCTGGAAGCCCTGAAGGCCCTGTGACGTGACCAGTCTGGCCCAGCGGGCGGTCGAGGTTCTCCTCACCGCCCCTCCCACAGAAAAAGCCCGGAAGTCCGCCGCCCTGGCCGCCGATTGGCGCGCCGGTTTGATCGCCGGGATCGGCCAGGCGGCGCCGCCGATGCAGCCGGCGCGTCCCGACAGGCCCGAGATCCTGCCGCCCGGCAAGATGCCGCGCCGCGGACCGGGCGGAACCGGCAAGGCGACGCTGCTGCATGCGCTGGCCCATATCGAATTCAACGCCATCGACCTGGCCTGGGACATCATCGCCCGCTTCACCGCGCATGATCTGCCGCGCGACTTCTATGACGATTGGGTCAAGGTCGCCGCCGACGAAACCGAGCATTTCCTGCTGCTGGTCGGACTTCTCAAGGACCTCGGCAGCGATTACGGCGCCTTCCCGGCCCATGCCGGATTGTGGGAAGCCGCCGAAAAGACCGCGCACGATCTGCAGGCCCGCCTCGCCGTGGTACCGATGACCTTCGAAGCCCGGGCGCTGGACACCGCGCCGCCGCTGATGGAAAAGCTGCGCCAGGCCAAGGACGAAGCCGGACTGGCCGTCCTGCAGCGCATCTTCGACGACGAAATCACCCACGTCGCCATCGGCGCCCGCTGGTTCGAGCTGGTCTGTGCCCGGGTGGGGGAAGATCAGGCCGCGGCCTACCAGCGCCTGGTCTCGCCGCATTTCCCCAAGGGATTGAAGCCGCCCTTCAACCATGAAGGCCGGCAGCAAGCCGGGTTGCCGCAGGCGTTTTACGGCCCTTTGGCGTCGTAGCCTACGGCGTACACAGATTAAGGGGATGAATGGGATGAACACAGATGCGGCTTGAGGCGTCGGCGCCCGCGGCTAAAATTCACAAGGTTGTGAGTGATTGCCCCAAGCGCTGCTCTTACTCAGGCTTATCTGTGTCCATCTGTGTTTATCTCTTTTATCTGTGTACCCCGTAGGGCTTTTCCTTTTCTACTGCCTGATCTGCTCGATCGCCTTGCTGGCGTCGCGGATGGCCTGACTGCGCTTGGCCAAAGGTTCGGCTTCGGCGCCGCGGCCGAGATTGCGGTAGATGCTGGCCAGCTGGTCGAGATTCATCGCCGCCGCCAGACTGTCCTTGCCATATATCCGCTCCACCAAGGCCTGCTGGTCCTGGGCCAGCGGCAAGGCCTCGGCGTATTTCTTCTGACTGGTCAGCGTCGCGATCTGCGTATCGAGATCACGCGATTGGTCGAGGTCGGCGGGATTGACGTTCTTGCCCTGTGCGGGCGCCGCTTCGGAAATGCTGCCGAAATTGCGCTGGCGCGGCAGCGAGAATTGCGCGGTCTTCTCCCAGCGCCCCTTCAGCACCGCTTCCTGGTCGGGGTCCTTGTTCTGGGCCCGCTCGATATTGGCGAAGTTGTTGACGATGGCCACGCTGGTGGCGTCGTCGGGCCCCAAAGCCTTGTCGAGCGCCGGGATCGCGCGGCGGTAATAGGCCTCGGCCTCGGGATAGCGCTTCTGGCGGGTATAGAGATCGGCCAGCCCGGCCAGCATGAAACTGACATCCTTCTGCCGATCGGCATGCTTTTCGAGGATGGCGACGGCGCGCTTGTACAGCGGCTCGGCCTTGTCGAACTGCCCGGCCTGGACATAGAGCTGGGCGAGATTGGCCGAGCCGACCGCCACATTGGGATTGTCGGCGCCGAAGGCCTTCTCGAAGACGGCCAGCGCCTGCACGCCGAGCGGGATGGCCTCGGCATAGCGGCCATCGGCGCCCAATTGCACCGACTGCTTGTTCATCTCGATGGCGCGATCGAATTCCTGCTGCGAGATCGACGGGCCGCGCGGCGGCGGGGCCGGGCGCGGCTGCGGGACCGGACGGGGCATCGGCTGAGGCTGAGCCTGCGGCGCCGGCAAATTGTCCTTTCCCTCGGCGTGAAAAACCTCGGCCAAGCGGGCGAGGCTCTTCTGCGTGTCGGGATGGTCCGGGCCGAGCACCGCCTGGCGGATGGACAGGCTGCGCTTGTAGAGCGCCTCGGCTTCGGGGAAACGGTGCAGCTTGTTGTAAAGCTCGGCCTCGTTATTGAGGGCGGAAGCCACCGCCGCGCTGCCCGGACCGGCGCTCTGCTCCAGCTGCGTCACGATCTGCGCGGCGAGCGGAATGGCCTGTTCGTAATAGCCGTCGGTATAGAGCTGCATCATGCGCTTGTTGAGCGCGTCGACGCCCTCATCGGCGCGCGCACCCGCCGCCAGCAGCAGCGCGGCCAGAACGATACTCTTCTTCACCCCAGCGCTTCCTTCAGCTTGCGGACGGCGTCCTCGTCGGTCTCCATCGCCGAAGCGGTCTGGAACCCGAAGGCCAACGACTTCGCATCGGGGGCCACCGCCAGCCTTTCACGGCCGGAAGCATGCACTTCATGCGCGCCGGTGCGGCTCAGGATCTCACGCACATTGCCGGCGCGGATGCCGCTGCCCGGCATCACGCTCAGCCGGTCGCCGGCGCGCTGCACCAATCGCTTCAGCACATCGGCGCCGTCCAGCGCCTTGGGCTGTCCGCCCGAGCTGAGAATGCGCTCGAAGCCCAGCTCGACCGCCTGGTCCAGCGCCGCATCCATGTCGGGAACCAGATCGAAGGCACGGTGCAACGTCACGCCCATCCCGTCCGCCGCGCCGATCAGCCGGGCCAGCAGCGCCGTGTCGAGGCGTCCGTCGGCCAAACTCGCCCCGATGACCACGCCGGCCAGCCCGACCGCGCTCACCGCCTGGATATCGGCCAGCATCACCTCTTCCTCGCGCGCATCGAAGACGAAGCCGCCGGCGCGCGGCCGGATCATGGCATAGACCGGCACCGGCGCTTCCGCCGCCACGGCCATCAGGCCGATGGTCGGGGTCAGGCCGCCGATATCGAGGGCGGCGCACAGTTCGATGCGCTGGGCTCCGCCACGCACCGCATTATCCAGGCCGGTAACCGAGTCCACGGCGATTTCGAGGAGAGTCATCCCAGGTTCTTCGGATCGAGAATGATTTTACAGGCGGCGGGCATGGTCGCCAGGATGCGCGGACGCGGCCCGGGCGTCGGCGCAGGTTCGGCGGTGGCGCCGGCTTCCGGCGTGAACCACCAATCCAGCGAGGCGTCGCAGCCGTCTCCGGGCGGAATATAGGGGCCGGGCTCGCAGCTCGCATCGCCTTCCGTGCAGCGCAGGCGCACATGGAAATGCGCCTCGTGCCCCCACCAGGGGCGCACGGCGTGCAGCCAGGCGCGGTCGGCGCCGGCGGTGCGGCACAGATGCCGCTTGATGGCCGGATTGACGAAGATGCGTTCGACCCGCGGATCGGTGGCGGCGAGCTTGAGCAGAGTCACCTGCGCCTTGCCCCAGCGGGCCGGCGTCGGCTTGCCTTTGACCAGCACGCTGGTGAAATCGGGGTGCTCGCGCTCCTCCTCGGTCAGCGGATGATCGGCCAGCTGGAACAGGATGTCGGCGTCCAGCCCGGTCTGGTGGCTGGCATGGCCGGTCGGCATATGGCCGCCGCGCGGCAGCGACATGTCGCCGATCTGCAGAGAGCCCATGGGCGCTGCATATTTACCGAAATCCTCGAGAAAGGAGATCAGCGCCGGGGTGCCCCAATAGCGGTTATTGTCGGGCCGCAATACCTGCCAGCCCCGGCCCTCGGCCGGCAGCGCCACGCCGCCCTGCAGGCAACCATGGGCCGCGGCGCCGATCGAGGAGGCGGCCCCGTCCGCCGGACGTTCGGCAGCAGCCGAACAGGCGAGCATCGCCAGGCAGACCCCTGCGAAGGCCCGCCCGCCGATCATTACGCGGCGTCTCCCGTACCGCCCTGGATGCGGGCGGCCAGCGAAGCGGCCATGAAGGGGTCTAGATCGCCGTCAAGCACGCCCTGGGTATCCGAGGTTTCCACATTGGTGCGCAGATCCTTGACCATCTGGTAGGGCTGCAGCACGTAGGAGCGGATCTGATGGCCCCAGCCGATATCGGTCTTGCTGTCGGCCTCGGCCTGCGACGCGGCTTCGCGCTTCTGCAGCTCGGCCTCGTACAGGCGGGCGCGCAGCATGTCCCACGCCATGGCGCGGTTGCGGTGCTGCGAGCGGTCCGCCTGGCACGAAACGACGATGCCGGACGGGATGTGGGTGATGCGGATCGCCGAATCGGTCTTGTTGACGTGCTGGCCGCCGGCGCCCGAAGCGCGGAAGGTATCGATGCGGCAGTCGGATTCGTTGATCTGGATGTCGATGGTGTCGTCGATCACCGGGAAGACCCAGATCGACGAGAAGCTGGTATGGCGGCGCGCCGCCGAATCATAGGGTGAGATGCGCACCAGGCGGTGCACGCCGCTTTCCGTCTTCAGCCAGCCATAAGCGTTGTGGCCCGAGATGCGGACGGTGGCGGATTTGAGGCCCGCTTCTTCGCCGGAGCTCTCTTCCAGCCATTCGACCTTGTAGCCATGCTGTTCGGCCCAGCGTGTATACATGCGCAGCAGGATCTCGGCCCAATCCTGGGCCTCGGTGCCGCCGGCGCCGGCATGAACTTCGAGATAGCAATCATTGCTGTCGGCTTCGCCCGACAGCAGGCTTTCCAGCTCGCGCTTGCGCACGTCTTCCTGCAGCGCCTTGATCGCGGCCTCGGCATCGGCGACGACGGTCTCGTCATCCTCCATCTCGCCCAGTTCGATCAGTTCGAGATTGTCGGCCAGGTTCTTCTCGATGGCCTTGACACCGCCGGTCGAGGTTTCCAGCTGAGTGCGCTCGCGCATCACCTTCTGCGCCTCTTCGGCCTTGTCCCACAAGGTCGGATCTTCGGCGCGGGCATTCAACTCGTCCAGCCGGCGGAGGGCATTGTCCCAGTCCAAATGACGGCGCAGCAATTCCAGCTTCTGACGGATTTCCTCGGCGATCGCCTCGATCTCGGCGCGCATTCCCAACTTCCCGTTCAAACTCGTGCGATGCAAACGGCCCT
>JAJPHO010000157.1 GCA_021325215.1 Alphaproteobacteria bacterium | reverse complement strand
TATGACGCATCGCCTCCGGCTCAGCGTATTCGCCGGACGACCGGCGCGGCGCCAGTCGGCGCCGTGAGCAGTATGCGATTCTAAGGGATCGCAAACCGCTCTAAGCGATCAGTTCGGCGAAGCGGGCCAGATCGATATTGCCGCCCGACAGCAGGATGCCGACTTTCCGTCCAGCCACCGCGACGCGGCCCGTAAAGGCGGCGGCGGCGCCCAGGCAGCCGGTCGGCTCGACCAGCATCTTCATGCGGCCGGCGAAGAATTTCATAGCCTCCACCAGTTCGGCGTCGCTGACCGTTACCACCTCGTCGACCAGTTCCTTGAGCACCGGGAAGGTGAAATTGCCGAGATGCTGGGTCTGCGCCCCGTCGGCGATGGTGCGCGGCGTGTCGATATGGACGATGCGGCCCTCGGCCAGGCTGCGCTGGGCATCATTGCCGGCTTCCGGCTCGACGCCGACGATGCGGCAACCGGGCGCCAGCTTGCGCGCCACCACGGCGGCGCCCGACAGCAGCCCGCCGCCGCCCAGCGGCACCAGCAGGATGTCGGGAGCGCCGATCTCTTCGATCAGTTCCAGGGTCGCGGTGCCCTGGCCGGCCATCACATGCGGATGGTCATAGGGTGGGATCAGGGTCAGGCCCTGTTCGGCGGCCAGGCGGTTGCCGATCTCTTCGCGGTTTTCCGTGTAGCGGTCATAGAGCACCACTTCGGCGCCATAGCCGCGGGTCGCGGCGATTTTGATGGCGGGGGCGTCCTCCGGCATGATGATGACGGCGCGCATGCCGAGCAGCCGGGCCGACAAGGCGATGGCCTGGGCGTGGTTGCCCGAGGAATAGGCGATGACGCCACCCTTGCTCTGCTCGGGCGTGAATTGCGCCAGGGAATTGTAGCCGCCGCGGAATTTGAAAGCGCCCATGCGCTGCAGATTCTCGGCCTTGAAGAACAGGCTGGCCCCGGTCAGGGCATCGGCGGTCGAGGAGGTGAGGACGGGGGTCTTATGCGCGACGCCGGCGATGCGCCGGGCGGCGGCGGCGACGTCGTCGAAGGAGATGGCGAGATCAGTCATGATGGAGGAAGGGTACCTCCAAAGAAAAACCCCGCCAAGACCCGAGGGCCTTGGCGGGGCGGCCTGCGGCGAGTGCCCCCCGCACGCAAGGTTTCTGGAACGATGGCTTACAGGGCGAAGCGGATCTTGCCCTTGACCACCGTGTTGGCCGAAGCCGGCGCCGGATAGGGGGCGGCGTCCTTGGCGGCCTGGATGGCGGCCAGGTCGATCGCGGTCACGCCCGACGAATTCAGCACATTGACGCCGGTCAGATTGCCCTTGTTGTCGAGGGTGACGGCGACGGTGACGACGCCTTCCTCGGCATTCACATAGGCAATGCGCGGATAGATGGCGTGGTCGGCGACGCGGGCCAGCACCGTATGGGTGTAGGCGGCCGGGGTTTCGTCGGCGAGGGCGGGGAGAGCGGCCAGGCTGGCGGCCAGAGCGGAAACCTTAAGAACATTGGCGAAAGACGTCATGATGTATCTCCGTTAAAAGAGCATGCCGGCCGTCGCTCCCATTATTTTGGGGTGCGTCTGTTGCGACTGCGCACCCTTCTGTTACGAAACTGCAATGATCATTAAGTGAATCAAATTTCGTTATCGGGGAGATAATGCGGGTAATTTGCTGCGCCGCACCATGCACAAATTTGCATCACTGCCATGTGACAGCGCTGTCTTGAACAAATGTTGAGCTTTTGTGACGGAGGTCGTGCCGTGGCTCGCCCGAAAAGGCGAGCCACGGCCAGCGATCTGGATCAGATCAGCAGCAGCCAGTGCGACGAACTGGCCGGATTTTGGGCCGTGACCGATACGTCGCTGCGGAATTCGGCCGATTGGCTGAAGCTGGCCAGGACCAGCGCGTGGGCTTGCTGGTCGGCGGCGGCATAGGCGGCCGTGCCGGGGGTGAGGTTGGCCAGGCCCGGATTGATCTGGTTGGCCTCGTACCATTGCACGGCGCCGGCCTCGGGGGCGCGGTGCAGCAGATTCTCATAGGTATTGGTGATGAATTGCGCCTCGCCGGCGGCGGTCTGGGCGAAAGTATTGGCCGGGTTGCTGGTATATTCCTTCGAATTGATGAACTGCGTGGCGATCTGCGTGATCGACAGGCCGGCATTGGCATTGGCCTCGTTCTCGTAATAGACCAGCCCCGCCACGTCCGGCGTGCGGTCCAGCACGGCGGCATAAAGCGTCGCCACCTGGGCCGAGGAGACGGCGCCGGCGGTGGTCGGCGTGTCGCTGGCGACGATGGCCAGGGTGGGCGAGCTGCTGCCGCCATTGTCGAACTGCACGGCAGCGAAATTGACGACATGGTCGGTGCTTTCGCGCCCGGTCGCCGTTTCGGTGACGCTGAAGGTTTTGCCGTCGCCGGCGCCCTGGAAGGAGTACTGGTTGGACGAGCCGTCCAGCACCAGCTCATTGGCGACGCCGTTGGGGCCGTTCAGGCTGAGATTGGCGTTGGTGCCGTCGACCGCCAGGACGAAGGCGCCCTGGATGGTGCCGATGGCGCTGCCGTCGGCGCCGAGCTGGGCCGGCGACACGTCGACGGTGGGCACGCCGGTATCGGTCAGGGTGATGCTGCTCAGCTTGCCGGTGGCGGCCAGCACTTCCAACCCGTCGATGTTCGACGAGATATTGGCGGCGCTGTCGGTCACCGCCAGCCCGTGGATGTTCAGCACGGCATTGGCATTGGCGACGGCTTTCGAGGCGTCGATGCCGGCCACGGTAATGCCGCCGATCACGGCGGAATCATTGACCATCTGGCTGGCCGAGAAGGACGGGATGGTGCCGTCGGTGATGGTGATGCCGCGAATCTCGTTGGCGAGGTTGCTGAGCCCGTCGATATTCGACTCGATCGCCGATCCGGTGTCCACGACGTCGAAAGCGACATGCTGCTGGCTCTGCAGGGTGAAGGTCATGCCGACGGTGGCGTCGGTCACCAGGACGGTGCGCTGGCCTTGGAACAGATTGATCGCCGCCATGTCGGCGGTGTCCTGGGCGGTCGTCACGCTGATGGTGGGCGATCCGGAATCGGTGAAAGTGACGGCGGAGATCTGACCGGCGGCGGCCAGCGGCTGCAAGGCGTCGATGTTGGCTTGGACATCGGCCGCGCTGTCTAGAATCGTGGCTCCGGAGAGCGGCGTGCCGGCATTCGCTGCGGCGATGACTTGGGCGGCGGTATAAGTGCTCATGATAAGGGTACTCTCTGCAACGGGGGGATGTTAAAACTGTCGCAATCCCGGTGCGGAAACGAAGTGTCAAATGCGTGACTTGGGGCGACGCCGGGCCTATATTTCCTTTCATTTCAATTATATAGTGAGGAAACGGGATGCGTGCTGAGACCTCTCTGCGGACCGCTGCCGCGGCTGCTTTCGCCTGTATGATCTTCACCACGGGGCTCGCCCACGCGGCATCGTCCGATGTGGGCGCCTCGGTGGTGGCGCAGTCCGACCGCTCGGAGGATGACCGCAAGCAGGATGCGCGGCGCGAGCCGGCCAAGCTGCTCGATTTCGCCGGAATCAAGCCGGGTATGACGGTGCTGGATCTGATGGCGGGCAGCGGCTACACCACCGAGCTGCTGGCGCGCGCGGTCGGCAAAAACGGCAAGGTCTATGCCCAGAATTCGACCACCGCGCCCGAGCGCGTGCTCAATAATATGGGCGAACGCCTGAAGAAGCCGGTCATGGCCAATGTCACCCTGGTGTCGGCGCCGCCCGACGCGGCCTTCCCCGACGGCGTGCATCCCGACGTGGTGACCTTCGTGCTGAACTACCACGACACCACCTTCCTGCCGATCGACCGCGCCAAGATGAACAAGGCGGTGTTCGACGGGCTGAAATCGGGCGGGACCTATATCGTGGTCGATCATTCCGCCAAGGCGGGCGACGGCGCCACGGTCGGCAAGAGCCTGCACCGCATCGAGGAATCGACGGTGATCGCCGAAGTCGAGGCGGCCGGCTTCAAGAAGGAGGCCGAGGCCGACTTCCTGCGTCAGCCCGGCGACAATCGGGAGCTGTCGATCTTCAAGCTGGACGACAAGCCGAGCGACGAGTTCGTGCTGAAGTTCAAAAAGCCGTAGAGTATCGTGCGTCAAATTTGACGCACGATACTCGGAGGAGCGTAGCGATGACCGAAGGGAATGCAGAGCCGACCTCGGGGGTGCGGGGTAGGCTACCCCGCACAAGTGATGCAGACTTTCTGCATCACGGATAGACACTCGATCAGGGGCGCGGCTTCACCAGGTCGCGCTCCATCTGCTGGACCTTGAAGCCGTTCTCGTTCAGCGAGGCGATGACCTTGTCGGCATGCTGCGGCGAGCGGCATTCGATGGTCAGTTCCAGCTCGGCGGCTTTGATGTTGGCGGTGGTGAACAGGCGCTGATGCATCGCTTCGATGATGTTGCCGCCGGCTTCGCCGACCAGCGAGTCGATCTTGCCCAGCGCGCCGGGACGGTCGGAGATGCCGACCTTCAGCGAGATGATGCGGCCTTCATGCACCAGTTGGCGCATGATCACGCTGGCCAGCAGGCGTGAATCGATATTGCCGCCCGACAGCACCAGCCCGACCTTTTTGCCGGCGAAACGCTTCTGGTCGGCCAGCACCGCGGCGAGGCCGACCGCGCCGGCCCCTTCGGCCACCGTCTTCTCGATCGACAGGAACAGGGCGACCGCCTGTTCGACTTCCCAATCCTCGACCAGCACCACGTCGTCGACCAGTTCCTTGACGATCTGGTAGGTCAGCGTGCCGACATTCTTCACGGCGATGCCCTCGGCGATGGTCTCGTCGCCGATGGTGACCGGCTCGCCGCGCAGGGCCTGGCGCATCGAGGGGTAGGAGGCGACCTGCACGCCGATGATGTCGAGCGAGGGCTTGATGGCCTTGGCCGCCACCGCGATGCCCGAGATCAGCCCGCCGCCGCCGATCGGCACCACCAGAACGTCGAGGTCCGGGGCCGCGGCCAGCATTTCCAGGGCGATGGTGCCCTGGCCGGCGATCACATGGGTATCGTCATAGGGGGCGACGAAGATATAGCCTTCCTGTTCCGCCAGCCTGAGAGCTTCCGCCTGGGATTCCGCCAGCACCTTGCCGTGCAGGATCACCTTGGCGCCGAAATTCTCGGTATGCTCGACCTTGATGAAGGGGGTGCCCTCCGGCATCACGATGGTCGCCGGAATGCCGAGGCGGCCGGCATGATAGGCAACGCCCTGCGCGTGGTTGCCGGCCGACATGGCGATCACGCCGCGCTTGCGCTCTTCCGCCGTCAGGGCGGTCAGGCGATTCAGCGCGCCGCGCTCCTTGAAGCTGGCGGTGAATTGCAGATTCTCGAACTTCACCCAGATCTCGCAGCCGCAGATCTTGGACAGGGTGCGCGAGGGGATGCAGGGCGTGTCGACGACATGGCCCTTCAGCAGGGCCGCGGCGGCGGCGACATCGGCGGGCGAAACGGGCAGGGGGGGATTGGACAAGATTATTTTCCAGCTAAAGACCGGGGCGGCAGTGTGGTCGCCGCGACACAGCCGGTCAATATCTACAATTTTACTCAATGATCGTTGAATATGAAATTGACTCGCCTAATAGGCTGGTGCATCCTTCGCTCCTATAAATATAAATCGTCCTATAGGGAGGACATCCATATGACTTCGGAGACGAATCCAAGGATTCGCCGTGCGCTCCTGCTTGCCTCGGCGGCTTTTATTTGCACCGCGCTGGGCGCCGGGCGAGCGCACGCAGATGACGATCAATTGCAGGAAGTGACGGTCACCGCCCGTCATATCGCCGAGAGCTTGAAGGACACGCCGGTGGCGGTCAGCGCCTTCTCGGAAGACCAGCTGCTGACCCAGGGCGCGGCGGATATCACCGATCTGACCTATCTGACGCCGAGCACCAGCATGTTCGTCGGACGCGGTTCGAACTCGACCCTGACCGCCTATATCCGCGGCATCGGCCAGCAGGACCCGACCTGGGGCTCCGAGCCGGGCGTCGGTCTTTACGTCGACGACGTTTACTATGCCCGCCCGCAGGCATCCGTGCTGGATATTTACAATGTCAGCCAGATCGAAGTATTGCGCGGCCCGCAGGGAACGCTTTACGGGCGCAACACGATCGGTGGCGCGGTGAAATATGTCACCGCCGACCTGTCCGATACGCCGACCGGCGACGCCCGGGTGTCCTATGGCAGCTATAACGAGCATGATTTCGTCGCCAGCGGCAGCACCCCGGTGACCGACAAGGTGCGCCTCGGCTTCGCGGTGGCCGACTATAACCATGATGGCTGGGGCAAGGATCTGACCACCGGCGCCTCGATCGACAACAAGGACATGGTGGCCGGCCGCGTCACCGTCGAGTTCCTGCCGACCGACGATTTCACCGTCAAGATCAACGCCGACAAGACCTGGGACATGTCTAACGCCAATCCGGGACACAAGGAAGTGGCCTATGGCGGCTATCCGATCCTGTCGAACGTCTATGATTCCCTGGCCGGCGAATCGAGCCGCAATTACGTGATGGACGAGGGCGTGTCGATGACCGCCACCTGGATCATCGATCCTCAATGGACGCTGAAATCGATCAGCGCCTACCGCCAGGGCGACACCAAGACCAACATCGATTTCGACGGTCTGCCGGGCGATTATCTGGGTGTGCCGGGCTTCTATTCCGACAATCAGAAGTCCGAAGAGGTCCAGGCCCAATATACCGGCGGGCGCCTGCGCGGCGTGATGGGCGTGTTCTACATGAACAGCAACGCGGCCGGCGATTTCGACGAGCAACTGGCCAATCTGGGCCTGACCGACTATCTGCAGGGCCATGTGCTGACCAACAGCTGGGCCGGCTATGGCGACGGCAGCTTCGACATCACCGATCAGCTGACCCTGTCGGCCGGCGGCCGCTATTCCTATGACGAGAAGACCGGGCAGGTCTACAACGCCTTCTTCGTCGGCCTGGCCAGTCCGGCCTTCGGCGGCGCGGCGCAGAACCCGCTGCTGGTCAACACCAACTACACCAACCACAAGTCCTGGGGCGACTTCACCCCGCGCGTCAGCCTGTCCTACAAATTCACGCCGGACATCACGTCCTATGTGTCCTTCGCCGAGGGCTTCCGTTCGGGCGGCTTCGACATCCGCGGCAACGGCACCTTCACGCCGCAGACCGTCAACGGCTACAATCCCGAGAAGGTCAAAACCTACGAAGCCGGCGTCAAAGGCAATTATTTCGACCACAAGCTGAGCGTCAATCTGGACGGCTACTATTCGCAATACGACCAGCAGCAGGTCGGCGTGCAGGTGCCGACTTCGGGCGGCGTCGAAAGCGTGATCGAGAATGCCGGCCGCAGCCATATCGAGGGCATCGAGCTGGAAGCGGTGGCCAGATTGTTCGGCGGCCTGACCGCCACGGCGTCGGGCGCTTACACCTATGCCCAGTTCGACAGCCTGCCGGTGCTGAACGGCATTCCGCCGCTGCAGGGCTTCCAATATGCTCCGAAATGGACCGGCAGCCTGGAACTCGCCTACACCACCGAACTGGGCGATAAGATGGGCAGCCTGACCACCAGCGGCACGGTCGCCTATCGCAGCTTCACCCAGCTGTACGACACCCCGTCGGTGATCGATCAGGGCGGCTATACGGTGGTCGACGCCAACATCATCTGGACGGCGCCGAGCGGCCATTGGAGCGTGTCCCTGAAGGGCGCGAACCTGACGGACGAGCGCTATCGGGTCGGCGGCTACAACCTCAACGGGGCGCTTTACGGCAACTCCGTCGTGGGCTTCTACGGTGCGCCGCGAACCTTCCTCAGCAGCATTTCGGCGCATTTCTGAGGACGCTTGAAGGGGGGTACCCGGCGGGGTACCCTGCCGGCGGAAACAACAAGAAAGGCGTCAGTCATTGCCTTCACCAACCCGAGAAAAGAGCAATCGACCGGGAAGGCCCACTCGGCAAGTCGGCAGCACCGATAAGCGCGACCAGATCCTCGATGCCGCCGAGGCGTTGTTCGCGCAATACGGGTTCCACGGCGTGACCGTGCGTCAGGTCACCACCGCGGCCAATGTCGACGTTGCCCTGGTCTATTATTATTTCGAGAACAAAAGAGCGCTGTTCGACGCGGTTCTGTTGCGCCGCGCCACCATCGTCAACAAAGAGCGCCTCGATCTGCTGGAAGCCGTGGATATCTCGCCCGAGGATGGCTGTGCCATCGAGAAGCTGGTGGCGGCCTTCGTCGATCCGATCTACCGCTATCTGGCCACGGGCGACTCCGGCTGGCGGCATTATTTCGCCCTGATCGCCCAGATCAACAACGCGCCGGAATGGGGCGCCCAGGTGATGCCGGGCTTTTTCGATCCGGTGGCGCAAAAGCTGATCGAGGCCCTGCGCAAGGTGATGCCTGGCGCGCCGGACGACGATCTGTTCTGGGGCTTCGATTTTCTGTCCGGCGCCCTGACCCTGACCCTGGCCGGAACCGGCCGTATCGACCGCCTTTCGGACGGGTTGTGCCTCTCCTCCGATTACGCTTCGATCCAGGCGCGTCTGCCGCGCTACATCGCCGCCGGTTTCCGGCAGCTTTACGCTGACCGGCTGGCGGCGAAGAAGGGAGCTTCATGAGCCTTTTCCGCGACGTCTTCTACACCAGTCCCGATGGATTGCGCCTGCATGCCCGGGATTATGGCTCCGACCACGCGCCGCTGACGGTGCTGTGCCTGCCCGGCCTGTCGCGCAACGCCCGCGATTTCGAGCCGGTGGCCGAACGGCTGGCATCCCGCTTCCGGGTGATCTGCGCCGAGCAGCGGGGCAGGGGGGAATCGGCCTATGACCCCAAGCCCGAGAATTATCATCCCGGCACCTATGTCGGCGACATGGTGACGCTGCTCGACCATCTCGGGCTCAAGCGGGTGGCGATCATCGGCACCTCGCTGGGCGGGCTGATGGCGATGATGATGGCGGCCGGAATACCGGATCGCGTCGCCGGCATCGTCGTCAACGATGTCGGTCCCGAAGTCGCGCTCGAGGGGCTGGTCAAGATCCAGTCCTATATCGACCGCGAGACCAACGTCACCAGCTGGGATCATGCGGTCGAGGATGTGCGGCTGCTGTTCCGCCACTCCTTCCCCGCTTATGGAGCGGCGGAATGGGAGCGGGTGGCGCGGGCCCTCTACAAGGAGAACGCGCAGGGCGTGCCGGTGCTCGATTTCGACAGTCACATCGCCGACAATTTCAAGACGCTGGAACCGAAAGCCGTCGAGATCTGGCAGGTGTTCGACGCCATCCCGCCAATGCCCTTCGGGCTGGTGCGCGGCAAATTGTCGGAATTGCTGACGCCAGGGATCGCGGACGAGATGCTGCGCCGGCGTCCCACCATCGTGATCGCCGAGATCGAGGATGCCGGCCACGCGCCGACGCTGGACGAAGCCCCGGCGCGCGAGGTGATCGATCGGGTGCTGGGGGCGTGCCGATAGCCGTGCCGCGGGGCAGAGCCTTTCTCAGTCTGGCTTTCGCGACGGGCCTGGCGTTTGCCGACGCCGCGTTCGGCGACGACCTCGCGCGATGCCGCCTGCCGGAGAAGGGGTTGCGCGGCGACGTAGGGCTGGGCTTTCCGCGCAACGCCAATCGGCTGCCGACGACCGGCGAACTTCACCTCGCCGTGCTGTTCGTCGATTTTCCCGACGCGCCGGCGCCGAGAGCGCCTGAAATCGCCTTTTCGCTGATCTCGCCTTTGTCCGAGGCCTTCTTCTCCCGCGTTTCCTATGGGAAATTGAAGCTGGTGCTCGAACCTCACTTGCACTGGACGCGGATGAGCAAGCCGGTGGCCGACTATCAACTTCATCGCGGCGCCGATTTCCTGACCCATCGCGCCTATCTTCAGGAAGCGATCACTCTGACGCCGGATGCCGATTACAGCCGGGTCCAGGGCGTAATCGTGATCACCAATCCGCGGGTGCAGGCGATCGATTACGGACCGGCCTTCACCGCATCGCCCGGCTTTGGCGTGCTGGCGGGCGGGCGCGAGATCCTGAACGGCGTAACCTCGGGCAGCGATCTCATGAGCTGGGGGTGGAGATGGCTCCCGCATGAGTTGGGTCATGCCATGTCGCTGGTCGACCTCGCCAGCCTTAAGCCGGAACATAGCTATTGGAACAGCTATGTCGGCGATTTCAGCCTGATGGGGAACATCGCCGCTCCTGCCCGCGAATATTTCGGCTGGGAGCGCTGGCAATTGGGCTGGGTGGAGGACAGTCAGGTCGTCTGCGCCGGACCTGCCAGCCTGGAAGCTGCCCTGACGCCGATCGAACGGGCTGGCGGCAACAAGATCGTCGTGGTGCCGGTAACCGAGACTCGCGCCGTCGTGGTCGAAAGCCGCCATCCGGAAGGTTTCGACGAACGCCTGTCGGGCTCGGGCCTGCTGGTCTATGTGGTGAATACCGAAATCGGCACCTATGACGGCGCGATCCGGGTGGCGCCTCATTCGCCGGACGAACAGCATTATGTGTCGTCGCTGCTCACCGATGGCCGCTCGGTCACGGTAGAAGGGGTGACCGTCACCGCCTTGGATGGCGACCGCCTGCACATAGAGCATTAAGGGCGGGATTTCTCCCGCCCCAAGACGCTTACCAATCTTCTCAGGCGCTGGTGGACACGATGTCCAGTTCGGCCGGGATGTCACGGCCGCCCGAGGCGCGGTCGAGCTTCAAGGTCAGGCAGAAGGCCGATCCGCCCGACAGATTGAAGTCGCTGATCGGCGTGGCATGCAGGCGGTAGCCGCGCTCCTCCAGCATTCCCCGCAGCTTGTCCGAGACGGTGGCCAGCACGATGTCGCGGCCGATATTCACCGCATTGACGGCGAAAGCGCAGGCGTCCTCTTCGGGGGCGGCGATCAGATTGTCCTTGCCGAAGCGTTCCTCGATGAGCGCCTTGCCCTCGGTTTCGAAAGCCTGCGGCCAATACAGCACTTCGCCGCCGGTCAGCGGGCAGAGGCAGGTATCCATGTGATAGAAGCGCGGATCGACCAGCTTCAGCGGCACCACGTCGAAGCCGAAGGTGTCGCGTACCAGCTTGGCGGCTTCCTTATCGGAGCGCTGGCCATAGCCCAGCCAGAAAGTATCGCGCACGGGGTCCCACACGCAGTCGCCGGCGCCTTCCAGGATCATGCCTGCGGGCATGTCGAGCACCTCGCGCAGGAGGCCGCGCGCCTTCAGCTGCTCGAACGCCTTTTTATAGACGGCGGTCTCGGGCTGGCGCTGCGGATGGCGGAAGGTGGCGACCAGGGCGACGCCGTCCAGCACCACCGCGGCATTGGCGGTGAACACCAGATCCGGCAGGCCCGCCTGGGGCGGCACCATTTCCAGCTCGGCGCCGAGCGAGCGCAGGGTGTCGGTCAATTTGTGCCAGCCGCTGTTGGAGCGGGCGCCGAGAAGTTCGGCCTGGCTTTGCCAGGTGTCCGGCTTCATCCACGGATTGATGGTGTAGCTGACTTCGAAATGCTCAGGCGCGCACATCAGGATGCGGGCGCGCGGATGAGTGGATAGGTCGGACATGCGTTGGTCCCTTAGATGCGGTTGGCTACTCGTATGGCGGGGGAGGTGATCGGCCCTGGGCGGTAGTTGCGATCCTTAAAACAGGACACCGCGGCGCGTCGTTCCTTCTATCACAGGATGGGGTCCGGGATGAACAGGCGATCGCTCTTTTTGCAGCGCTGGACCGCCGCTTCGGGACCGGCTATGTGTGTGCAGCTTTAGACCTCCCGAGCCCCCAAAGAGCGCCTATTAGGAGAGCACCCGTGGCCAGCGATCGCAAGTTTACCGCCCCGTTCAAGATTTTGGCCAAATCGGTGCGTGATCCCGATCTGCTGCGCGACGCCATCACCCGCGCCACCCGTCGCCCTGAGCCCGATTGCCTGCCCGCGCTGCTCGAAGCCGCCACTTTCCCGACCCAGATCACCATGGGCGCCAAGGAAGTGGCCCGCCGGCTGGTCAGCGCGATGCGTGCCAAGGGCGCCGGCAGTGGCGTCGAGGGTCTGATTCAGGAATTCTCGCTGTCGAGCCAGGAAGGCGTGGCGCTGCTCTGCCTCGCCGAGGCGCTGCTGCGTATTCCCGACGCTCCGACCCGCGACGCGCTGATCCGCGACAAGGTGGCGCGCGGCAACTGGCGCAGCCATGTCGGCCAGGGCAGCTCGCTGTTCGTCAATGCCGCCGCCTGGGGCCTGCTGGTCACCGGCCATCTGGTCAGCCCGGCCTCCGAGACCGGCCTGTCGTCGGCGCTGACCCGCCTGATCGCCAAGGGCGGCGAGCCCCTGATCCGCAAGGGCGTCGACATCGCCATGCGCATGATGGGCGAGCAGTTCGTCTCCGGCCAGACCATCGAGGAGGCGCTGTCGCGCGGCAGGAAGTGGGAGGCCAAGGGCTTCCGCTATTCCTACGACATGCTGGGCGAGGCGGCGCTGACCGCGTCGGATGCCGAGCGCTATTACGCCGATTACGAAAAGGCCATCCATGCCATCGGCAAGGCCGCCAACAAGGCGGGCGTGATCGCCGGCCCGGGCATTTCGATCAAGCTGTCGGCCCTGCATCCGCGCTATTCCCGCGCCCAGCAGGATCGGGTGAAGGCCGAGCTGCTGCCGCGCCTGAAGTCGCTGGCCCATCTGGCCCACAGCTACGATATCGGCCTCAATATCGACGCCGAGGAAGCCGACCGCCTGGAGATCTCGCTCGATCTGCTGGAAAGCCTGTGCTTCGACTCGGTGCTGGCCGGCTGGAACGGCATCGGCTTCGTGGTGCAAGCCTATCAGAAGCGCGCGCCCTATGTGCTGGATTACGTGATCGACCTGGCGCGCCGCTCCGGCCATCGCCTGATGGTCCGCCTGGTCAAGGGCGCCTATTGGGATGCCGAGATCAAGCGCGCCCAGCTCGACGGCATGTCGGGCTTCCCGGTCTATACCCGCAAGATCTACACCGACGTGTCCTATCTGGCCTGCGCCGCCAAGCTGCTGGGCGCGCGCGACGCGATCTATCCGCAATTCGCCACCCACAACGCCCAGACCCTGGCCACCCTCTACAAGCTGGCCGGCGACGCTTACGAGCAGGGCCAGTACGAATTCCAGTGCCTGCACGGCATGGGCGAGCCGCTTTATGAGGAAGTGGTCGGCCCGTCCAAGCTGAACCGTCCGGCCCGCATCTATGCGCCGGTCGGAACCCACGAGACCCTGCTGCCCTATCTGGTGCGCCGCCTGCTGGAAAACGGCGCCAACACCTCCTTCGTCAACCGCATCGCCGACGAATCGGTGCCGCTCGACGCGCTGATCGCCGATCCGGTCGCCGCGGCGAAGGACGTGATGTCGGTCGGCCTGCCGCATCCCAAGATCGCCTTGCCGGCCCAGCTGTTCGGCGCCGACCGCGTCAATTCGGCCGGCATCGACCTGGCCGACGAGCTGCAATTGAAGGAATTGGCCCTGGAGCTGACCGAGGCCAATGCCGGCCCCTACCGCGCCGAGCCGATCCTGGCCGAGCCGAGCAAGTCCGGCGAGTCGCACGACGTGGTCAATCCGGCCGATTTCTCCGATCTGGTCGGCGAATGCGTCGATGCCCGCCCCGAGCAGGTCAGCCAGGCGGTCGCCAGCGCGGCGGCTTTCGCGCCCGCCTGGGCCGCCACGGCGCCGCGCGACCGCGCGCAGCTGCTGAAAGCCGCCGCCGATCTGTTCGAGAACGAGCATGGCGTGCTGCTGAACCTGGCCGTGCGCGAAGCCGGCAAGTCGCTGCCCAACGCCGTCGGCGAACTGCGCGAAGCGGTCGATTTCCTGCGCTATTACGCCGCCGAGATCGAAGCCGGCTTCGATGCCGGCACCCATCGCCCGCTGGGCCCGGTGGTGTGCATTTCTCCCTGGAACTTCCCGCTGGCCATCTTCACCGGCCAGGTCGCCGCGGCGCTGGCCGCCGGCAATCCCGTGCTGGCCAAGCCGGCCGAAGAAACCCCGCTGATCGCCGCGGTCGCCGTGCGTCTGATGCATGAGGCCGGCATTCCCGCCGCCGCCCTGCAGTTGCTGACCGGCGACGGTTCGGTCGGTGCGGCTTTGGTGTCCGATCCCGACATCCAGGGCGTGATGTTCACCGGCTCGACCGAAGTCGCCAAGCTGATCCAGAAGAGTCTGGCCGGCCGCACCGGCCCGCTCGGCCAGCCGATCCCGTTCGTCGCCGAGACCGGCGGCCAGAACGCGCTGGTGGTCGACAGCTCGGCCCATGTCGAGCAGGTGGTCGGCGACATCCTCGCCTCGGCCTTCGACAGCGCCGGCCAGCGCTGCTCGGCGCTGCGCGTGCTGTGCCTGCAGGAGGAAGTGGCCGACATCGTCATCGAGCGCCTCAAGGGCGCCATGGCAGAGCTGCGCATCGGCCGCCCCGATGATCTGGCCATCGATATCGGTCCGGTGATCTCGGAAGGCGCCAAGGCGATCATCGAGAAGCATGTCGCTTCGATGAGCCGCGTCCACCGCCTGCCGCTGACCCTGGACCTGACCAGGCAGGGCTGGTTCGTCGCCCCGACCGTGATCGAGATCGACAGCCTGGACCAGCTGAAGCGCGAGGTGTTCGGCCCGGTGCTGCATGTGCTGCGCTTCCGCCGAAACGATCTGGGCGATCTGCTGAACGAGATCGCCGCGACCGGCTATGGTCTGACCTTCGGCGTGCATAGCCGCATCGAAGAGACGATCAATTACGTGCGCAGCCGCGCTCCGGCCGGCAATCTCTACGTCAACCGCAACGTCATCGGCGCGGTGGTCGGCGTGCAGCCCTTCGGCGGTCACGGCCTGTCGGGCACCGGCCCCAAGGCGGGTGGTCCGCTGATCCTGCGCCGCCTGCTGGCCGCGTATCCCGAGGATGGCGGGCGCCGCTTCTCCTGGGTGATGCCGGCCGGCCGCGCCGCATCGGCCGCCAAGGGCTGGTGCGACTGGCTGATCCAGTCCGGCTGGGCCGATGAGGCGGCGCGCTGCGCCGATTATCTGAACCGCAGCAAGCTGGGCTTCGAATCCGAGCTGCCCGGTCCGGTGGGCGAGAGCAATCTTTATCGCCTGGAGGCGCGCGGCACGGTGCTGTGCCTGCCGCAGACGCGCTTTGGTCTCGCTGCGCAGATCGGCGCGGCGCTGGCCACCGGCAACCGCGTGCTGGTCGCCCTGCCGGAAGCGCTGAAGCCTTTGCTCGCCTCGCTGCCGCCGGCCCTGGCCGATCAGGTTCTGCGTGTCGAGGATTGGCGTGCCGCTCTGTTCGATGCGGTGCTGGTCGAGGGCGAGGCCGAGAATGTCTCGGCGGTGCTGGCCGAACTGGCGGAGCGTCCCGGCCCGATCGTCGGCGTGCAGCGCGCCGGTGGTGCGGATCTGGCGGCCCACCGCGAGGATTACCGCCTCGATTGGCTGCTGCGCGAGCGGTCTGTCTGCATCAACACCGCGGCGGCTGGCGGCAATGCCAGCCTGATGACGATCGGTTAAGCAGGTCGCTGGGCCGCCCCCCAGCGCCTATCGATCGGATGCTTCAATTGGACGCGCCGAGCGCCGGCGCGTGCAGTTCCACCGTGCCGGTGTCGTTGAAGGCCTCGTGGATGTCGACATGCGCCTTGTCGCGGGCATGGTCGATGGCCGCATGGACCTGCGGCATGACACTGTCCATCGCGACCTGATGGCAAGTGCGGAAGGACTGCTCGACCGCCAGGGTGGTGTCGAGCGGCGTGCCGCCGCAGACATCCTTGGCGGCCAGATGGATTCGGGTCATGAAAACCGCCACGCCGTTGTCGTCGGCGAGGTTGAGGTCCGCATAGCCGATCGTGGCGCTGCGCGCCTGGCCGGGTTCTTCGGCGAGAATGGCTGCTTGGCTGCCGCTCAGCAGGAGCGTGGCCAAGACAAGTTTGGTGGTGACCTGCATCTTTCATCTCCCAATATCGCTGTGATCCTCGATGGGGCGCCGTTGCCCCGCGCAGGACACTAGGCGAGGCGGGCACCCGCCGTCACCGGCGACTCGACAGGGGGAGTGAAGGGCTATGCCAGTGTCACTCGTATCGACGAGTGACACTGGTCGACAGACGAAACGATCAGGGCAGCGGCATCGGGGGCAGCCCCGGATGTTCGCTGTCGGGGAGGCCCATATTGGCGTCGCCCAGCGGGCGGTGCATGATCACCACGTCGACCCAGCGCCCATGTTTCAGCCCGACGCCGCGCAGCACGCCTTCCTGACGGAAGCCGAGGCGGCGATGCAGGCCGATCGAGCCGTGATTGGCCGAATCGCCGATCACGCCGATCATCTGGCGGTAGCCCAGTTCGGTGCAGCGGTCGACCAGCGCGCCCAGCAGGGTCGAGCCGACGCCGCGCCGCGTCACCGAGGGCGCCACATAGATCGAATCCTCGATGGTGTAGCGATAGGCCGAGCGGAAGCGCCACGGCCCGGCATAGGTATAGCCGACCACTTCGCCGTCGCTCTCCGCCACCAGATAGGGCAGGCCGCGTTCATAGGTCTTGGCCAGGCGGCGCCGCATCTCCTCGACGGAGGGCGGATCTTCCTCGAACGAGGCGCAGGTGCGGGTGACGTAGAAGGAATAGATGGCCTGCACCGCTTCCATATCGGCGGCGGTGGCGTCGCGGATGGTCAGCGGCAACTGATGGGTCGGGATCATTCTAGCGTTCCGGTGCTCAGCAGTCCGGCCAGGGTCTCGATCAGGCCATCCAGCTCGGTCTGCAGACGGGCGAAGCCGTCATGTTTCTCATGGGTCGCCTCCGTCATGTAGAGGCGGCGGTTGATTTCGATCTGCAAAGCGTGCCTTCGTCGTCGCGGCGCGCCGTAATGGCGGGTGGTATAGCCGCCGGCATAGGGGATGTTGCGGATCACGCAATAGCCGTGATCCTGCAGATGGCGCTCGACCGCGTCGGTGACGGCGGGATCGCAGCTGCGGCCATAGCAATCGCCCAGCACGAAATCGACCCGCTCGGTGCCGACGTCGCTGTCGCCCGGTCCGCCGATCGACGGCATGGAATGGCAATCGATCAACAAACATTGCCCGAAGCGCGCCACGGTGCCTTCGACCAGTTCCTCCAGCGCACGGTGATAGGGGCGATAGAGGCTGTCGATGCGCTGCTCGGCCTCGGCGAAGCTCAATTTGCCGCGATAGATCTCGGCGCCGGCGGCGACCTGGCGGGCGATGGTACCCAGGCCGGCGGCGACACGCGGCGTGTCGGACATCACCCAGTCGGGCAGAGGCCCGTCGAACATGGCGGGATCGAGTTCATAGGCGTCGCGGTTGACGTCGAGATAGGCGCGCGGGAACAAGGCGGACAGCAGCGGCGCGCCTTTCCGCGGCGCATGGCCGAACAATTCGTCGACGAAGGAATCCTCGGACCGGCGCAGGGCGACCGCGTCGAGCGCCGACTGGGCGACGAACGCCGCCGGATAATCGCGCCCGCTGTGCGGCGAGGCCAGCACCAGCGGCAACAGCTGTTCCGCCGGCGCTTCGATGCGCAGGGCGGGGCTGAAGGGAGCGGCGGTCAAAGGGGTATCCATGCTTTCGGTTTAGTGCAAATGCCGGCCTCTGTCACTCTTCGCAGAAATGTTAAATTGGGGGGTTGCAAAGTGTCTCGGTTTTGACTAAAACCACGCCCTCACGACGACCCAACGCGGTCTCGGGCGCTTAGCTCAGCGGGAGAGCACTTCCTTGACATGGAAGGGGTCACAAGTTCAATCCTTGTAGCGCCCACCATCGAAGCCCCTAGGGAAACCTAGGGGCTTC
>JAJPHO010000132.1 GCA_021325215.1 Alphaproteobacteria bacterium | reverse complement strand
CCGGTTGCGCCAAGCCGGTGGTGGGCCTGGTGGTGCCGGCCGGTTACTCCTTCAATCTCGACGGCACCAACATCTATATGACCCTCGCGACCATCTTCATTTCGCAGGCGCTGGGCCATCATCTCGACCTCCAACAGCAGCTGACCATTCTGGTGGTGGCGATGCTGACCTCGAAGGGCGCCTCGGGCATCACCGGCGCCGGCTTCATCACCCTGGCGGCCACCCTGGCCGCGGTCAATCCGGCCCTGGTGCCGGGCATGGCCATCGTCTTCGCCATCGACAAATTCATGAGCGAATGCCGCGCCTTGACCAATATCTGCGGCAATGGCGTCGCCACCATCGTGGTCGCCGCCTGGGAAGGCGAACTCGACCGCAAGGCGTTGAGCGACGCCCTTCATCACAGGGACGGCGCACAGTCCGGCCCTGTGATCGAACACAAGGCGCAAAGCGCGGAGTGACATGAACGCGGGCGTATTTCTCGGGCGGCAGGGCGTCTGGGCCTTCGCCGCCGGATGCGTGATGGTGACCATCGGCGTGCTGCTGCATCTGCCGATGTTCTGGATGGGCCGGGATACCGGCTTCCGCCTCGAAGGCATGCCGATGGACGACGGCATGCTGTTCGGCATGTTCCTGATCGTCGCCGGCATCGGCGTCTCGGCTTACGGGCTGCTTCCCTCCGCCATCGGACCCCAGATGCGCGCCGCGTCGCGGATCGCCGTGCATGCGCCGGAAGATGCGCCGCTGGGCCGCGCCCATTGGGGCTTGATGGCCGTGCTGGTTATCGCGCTGGTCATCGACGTCATGAAGCCCGCCGCGCTGGGCTTCGTCATGCCCGGCATGACCGTCGAATATGGCGTGCCCAAGAAGACCGCCGCCCTGGTGCCCTTCTTCGCCCTGGTCGGCACCGTGTGCGGATCGATCCTGTGGGGCATTTTCGCCGACATCTACGGCCGCAAGGCCTCGATCCTGCTGTCGGCGGTGATGTTCGTCGGAACCTCGATCTGCGGCGCCATGCCCTCGCTGACCTGGAACATCATCATGTGCTTCCTGATGGGCGCGGGCGCCGGCGGCATGCTGCCGGTCACCTATGCCCTGCTGGCCGAGACCATGCCGTCGCGCCATCGCGGCTGGGCGCTGGTGCTGGTCGGCGGATTGGGCGCGGTGGGCGGCTATTTCGCCGCCAGCGGATTCTCCGCCCTGCTGGTGCCGGTCTATTCCTGGCGTATCCTGTGGCTGCTCAATCTACCGACCGGATTGCTGCTGGTGCTGATGGGCGGGCTGATCCCGGAATCGGCCAAATTCCTGTTGTCGCGCGGCCGCGCCGAAGAGGCGCACCGGGTCATGGCCCGCTTCGGCACCCGCAGCCACGCCATGGCCGAGGATGAGGAAGACGACGTCGACATCTTCGTGCATCCGCATGAGACGCATCATCAGGCGCATTCCGGGCCGGAACCCAAGCTGTGGACCCAGGGGCTGATCGGCAAGACCGCCGCCTTGTCGACCGCCGCGATCGCCTGGGGTTTCATCAATTTCGGCCTGTTGCTGTGGCTGCCGCACGATCTGGTCGACAAGGGCTATTCGATGGGCGTGTCGTCGCGCCTGCTGGCCGAATCAGCCCTGATCGCCTTTCCCACCGTCTTCCTCTGCGCCCTGCTCTACAGCCGGTGGAGCACCAAGAAATCGCTGGCCCTGCTGATCGCCCTGACTTTGGCCGGCCTGACCTGGGTTCTGCTGCTGGAAACCCGGATCGGCGGCAGTCCGGTTCCGCCGGTCGCCCTGCTGATCGTCGGATCGAACGGGCTGCTGGCCATCCTGCTGCCCTATGCGTCTGAATGCTATCCGCTGAAGGTGCGCGGCCGCGCGACCGGCTGGGTGGCCGCCTGCACCAAGGCCGGCGGCGTCTTCGCCCAGCTGCTGAGCATCACCGATCTGGTTCCGCCGCTCGGCATCGCCGCGCTGATCATCATGGTGCCGATCCTGGGCGCCCTGATTCTCGTCCTTCGCTACGGCACCGAGACCCGCGCCCTGGACCTGCGTCAGCTGGAGCGGACTTGGGCGTCCTGACCGACAAGGTAGGTCTTGACCACATGGCGCCAGGGAATCATCGGAACGAACAGCACCACCACCAGCACCGACTGGATATTGGCCAGACTCGCTTCGTCGAGCTGGCCGCCCCGCCACAGCGGCAAGGCGTAGAAGGCGAGATAGATCGCCTTCCACACCACTTCGAACACCAGTAAGGGCAGCATCTTCACCGGGTGACGCAGCCCCAGCAGCGCCAGCAGACCGATCGCCGCCAGCAGGCTGTTGGCCGTCGCCGCGCCGGTCAGCGGCCCGATGTCGTGACTGACGACATTGGGCCAGACGACGATGGCCAAGCCGACGGCCACCACCAGATAGAAGAAACGCAGGGCGTAGAGACGGGGCACGGAGAGTTCGGTGCTCATTCTTCATCCTCCTGCGGAATGGACGGCTCGTGACCGAGCAGATCCCCCGGCTGACATTCCAGAGCGGTGCAGATCGCGTCGAGGGTCGAAAATCGGATGGCCTTCGCCTTGCCGGTCTTGAGAATCGACAGGTTGGCCAGGGTGATGTCGACCTTGTCCGCCAGCTCGCTCAGGGTCATGCGGCGCGCATGCAGAAGGTCGTCGAGTTTGACCAGGACGGCCATGATCAGACCGTCCCTGCGAGATCGGCGCGCATTTGCGTGCCATGATGGAACACACGGGCCAATACGAACAGCAGCAGCACCGCCAGCCAGCCGTCGATCGACGGTTCCCATCCGGCATCCAGCTGATTTCCCGGCGTGGAGAAAGCCGCGCTGATCGCCCCTTCGGCGAGATTGAGCAGCTGGATGCCGAGCATCGTCCGGGCGATCACCATCAGACGGCGGGCATTCTCCGGAATGAAAGGATCGCCGCCGCGCACGCTGTCGACCATCGCCAGCAGGCGCGTCAGGAAGATATAGCCGAGCGGCGCGTCGGCGAGGCCGATCAGCGCCATCAGGCGCATGCCGGTGGTCAGCGACGTTATCCCTTCATGCCCGCTCAGCGCCAATTCGAGCCAGGCCGGCGCGATCAGGCTGGCGGCCAGGAAAAGGGCGACGCCTATGCCATAAACGATAGTGAGTCCGGCCAGGACGCGCAGCGCCAGGCGGGTTGTCGACAGCAGACCAGGACGGGCAAGCATGATGCGATCTCCGTAATTTTATTGATAAACGATAACACGCAGATCGATATTCGACAATTTATTTATTGATTATCGATAATTTACCATCCATGAAGGCGAACCGTGCGATAAATTCCCTCTGTTTCCACCGGAGAGAGGTCGATGTCGGGTTCCTTGTCGCGGCGCGCGCTGATGATCGGCGCGCCCGTTCTATTCGGCTCGGTCCTGGTCGCCCATTCGATCACCGGGGCGTCCCCCATCGTGGCGATCGAAACGAAACATGGCGGCCGTCTCGGCGTCTTCGCGATCGATACCGGTTCCGGCAAAACGCTGGCGCATCGCGCCGACGAACGCTTCCTCATGTGCAGCACCTTCAAGGCGCTGCTGGCCGCCCATGTGCTGAAGCGCATCGAGGCCCGCGATGAAGGTTTGGAACGGATGGTGGCCTATGGCCAGAACGATCTGATTTTCACCTCACCCACCACCGAGGCCAATGTGGCGAAGGGCGCCCTGTCGGTCGAAGATTTGCTGAAGGCGATGATGGAACTCAGCGACAACACCGCGGCGGTCCTGCTGATGCGGCGATCGGGCGGACCGAAGGGCCTGACCGCGTTCCTGCGCAGCCTGGACGACGATGTGACCCGCTCGGACCGTTACGAGCCGGCCTCGAACAGCTATAGCGGGGATCTGGACACCACCTCGCCGCGCGCCATCATCACGACGGTGCAAAAGATCCTGCTGGGCGATACCCTGAGCGGAAAGTCGCGCGGTCAATTGGAGCGCTGGATGATCGCCAGCAAACCCGGCCGCAACCGGATACGCGCCGCACTGCCGCCGCAATGGCCGGCCGGCGATCGCCCGGGCACCAGTTCGGACCGCCAGACCAACGATTTCGCGCTGGTCCGCCCGCCGGGACGCGCGCCTTTGCTGGTGGCGGCCTATTACGACGCGCCCCAGCTCGATTTCGACCAGCGCGAGGCGGTCCTGCGCGAAGTCGGGCACGCCTTCGTCGAATGGGCGACCTAAAGCGCCGCCGACACCTCGTCCAACGCCACACGCACCACGCCGAACAGCTCGCTCAGTTCGTCCTCGCCGATGATCAAAGGCGGCGAGAAGGCCAGGCTGTCATTGATCATGGCGCGGCCGATCACGCCATGGCGCTGCATCGCCGCGACCGTCAGAGCGGCGACACCGCGGGCGGGGTCGAAATTCTTGCGCGCCGCCTTGTCCTCGACCAGTTCCAGCGCGCCGATCAGGCCGGTGCCGCGCACCTCGCCGACCAGCGGGTGATCGGCCAGGGCGCTGAGATGCGCCTGCATCACCGGCGCCGTCTTCGCCACCTGTCCCTTGATGTCCAGCTCGTCGTAAAGCGCCAGGGTCTCCAGCGCCACCGCCGCCGACACCGGATGGCCGGAATAGGTGTAACCATGGCCGAAAGTACCGATCCTGGCCGAATTGTCGGCGACCGCCTGATAGACCTGGTCCGAGATCATCAGCGCCGAAATCGGCAGGAACCCGGCCGACAGCGCCTTGGCGCAGGTCAGCATGTCGGGTTGGAAAGCCAGGCTCTCGCTGCCCCAGCGCTCGCCGGTGCGGAAGAAGCCGCAGATCACTTCGTCGGCGACCATCAGGATATCGTGGCGGCGGCAGATCTCCTGCATGCGCGGGAAATAGCCTTGCGGCGGCACGATCACGCCGCCCGCGCCCATCACCGGCTCGGCGAAGAAGGCGGCGATGGTGTGGGCCCCTTCCCGCTCGATCAGCGCTTCGAATTCGGCGGCCAGGCGATCGACGAAGGCGGCATCGTCCTCGCCGGGCCGGGCGTGATGATAGGCTTGCGGGCAGGTCAGCTGCAGAAAGCGCCCGCCTTCGAGCGGCAGGTCGAAATCGCGGTGGTTGGCGGGAAGCTGGGTGATGCTCGCACTCGCCAGGGTAACACCGTGATAGGCCTGGCGGCGGGCGACCACCTTCTTCTTGTCCGGACGCCCCAGCGCATTGTTGTAGTACCAGATCAGCTTCAAGGCCGTGTCGTTGGCCTCGGAGCCGGAATTGGCGAAGAACACCCGGCTCATCTTCGTGCCGGCCGGCGCCAGTTCGATCAGCTTCGCCGCCAGCTCGATGCCCTTGTCATGCGCCTTGTGGGTGAATTGGTGATAGAAGCCCAGCTCGGTCATCTGGCGCTTGGCCGCCTCGCCCAGGCGCGCCTGGGAAAAGCCGAGCGACGCGCACCACAGCCCGGCCATGGCGTCGATATAGGAGCGGCCGGCATCGTCGAAGATGCGCACGCCTTCACCGCGCACGGCGACCAACGGTCCGGTCTGCTCATGCTTGCGGAGATTGGTGTAGGGATGGAGGGTGGCGCTGTCGAGGTCGCGCAGACGATTGGAGGCCATCAGCGGACCTCCGAAAAAGAAACCGCCAGGGCTCGACGAACTGCTTTGGGGGGGATGGGGGGAAGAGCAGCCCGTCGCGCCTTGGCGATGACGAATATGTAGCAGAACCCGGCGCCGGAGAGCATTGCAGTGTTCGCAGCCCTGCCGAGAGAAAGTGGAATAGTTCTTATTACGGGAAACATTTCCATACCCTCCAGGGTTCTCGCCACAGCCGGCAACGACTTGTCATATAACACGATTTTGCGGTGGACAAGCGGCCGGGCCGCGTCGAAGATTCGCCCCGCCAATTAGAGGTTCTCATGAGCACCGACGACTGCTTCGCCATCGACCACCGCCTTTTGCCGCTGACCGAGGCCTATTCCTTGATCGCCGAACGGGTCGCGCCCGTCACCGGAATCGAGACCGTGCCGCTGGCATCCTGCGCCGGCCGCGTGCTGGCCGATCCGCTGGTCGCCCCCCTCACCCAGCCGCCCTTCGACAATTCGGCGATGGACGGCTTCGCCGTGCGCGCCGCCGACCTGGAAAGCGGCAACCGGCGCCTCGACATTTCCGCCCGCATCGCCGCGGGCCATCCGTCGCAGGACGAGTTGCCGCCGGGCACCGCCGCCGAGATATTCACCGGCGCGCCGATGCCGGCCGGGTTCGACACGGTGGTGATGGTCGAGGATTGCAAGATCGAAGACGGCACCGTCGTCCTGCCCGAGAAAATCAAGCCGGGCAGCAATGTCCGCAAGGCGGGCGGCGACTTCCAGCAGGGCGACGCGCTGATCCCCGCCGGGCGTCGCCTGCGCCCGCAGGATATCGGCCTGGCCGCCGCGATCGGCACGCTGAAGCTTTCCGTCCGCAAGCGCCTGAAGGTCGGGCTGTTCTCGACCGGCGACGAGCTGGCCGCCCCCGGCGCGCCGCTCGGGCCCGGCCAGATCTATGACAGCAACCGCCCGATGCTGCGCGCGGCCTTGCAGGCGATGGGCTTCGAGGTCACCGATCTCGGCCATCTGCCCGACAAGCTCGACGCCCTGACCACCGCCTTCGGGCTGGCCGCGCTCGACCAGGACGCGCTGATTTCGACCGGCGGCGTCTCGGTCGGCGGCGAGGATCATGTGCGCGCCGCCATCGAAAGACTGGGCCAGATCTTCTTCTGGAAACTGGCGCTCAAGCCCGGCAAGCCGTTGGCGCTCGGCCATATCGGCCAGGCTGCCTTCATCGGCCTGCCCGGCAACCCGGTCTCGTCGCTGGTGTCGCTGCTGGTGGTCGGACGCTCGGTGCTGCACCGCCTGGCGGGCGCGCCGCTCGACGCCGAATTCCCGGCCGGCGTGACGCTGAAAGCCGGTGCCGGGCTGGGGGTGCCGGGCAACCGCGTCAACTTCCTGCGCGGGTCGCTGGCGGAAAAGGATGGCGAACTGGCGGTACTGCCCTATTTCAGCCAAGATTCCAGCCTGATATCTTCACTGGCGGGCTCTTCCGGCCTGATCGAACTGGCCGCCGGCGACAAGCCGGTCGAAGCCGGTACGCCGGTCGTCTACCGCGCCTATGACAGCTTGATGCGCTGACGGAGACAGGAACATGAACAGGGGGAAGCGCCTGGCGCTCTTGGCGTCGCTGGTTATGGGCGGAGCCGCCGCGGCCGAGGAGATCGGCTCGGTCAACACCGTGTTCAAATGGGTCGGCCCCGACCATAAGATCGTCATCGACGCCTTCGACGATCCCGACGTCACCGGCGTGACCTGCTATGTCAGCCGCGCCAAGAAAGGCGGCGTTTCCGGCGCGCTGGGCCTGGCCGAGGACACCGCCGACGCGTCGATCTCCTGCCGCCAGGTCGGACCGATCACGCTGCCCGACCGGGTCTCCAGCCGTAAGGCGGACGGAGAATCGGTCTTCAAGGAGCGCCTGTCCCTGCTGTTCAAGACCCTGCAGGTGGTGCGCTTCTACGACGCCAAGCGTAACGCCCTGGTCTATCTGACCTATTCCGATAAGCTGGTCGAGGGCTCGCCCAAGAATTCGGTCAGCGCCGTGCCGATCGAGCCCTGGAACACGAAATGATGGGTGACAAGTGACCGCCCGCAACCGTATCCGCCTCTCGATCGTCCAGCTTCGCGCGGTGATGTCCGTGGCGATGGCGGCCGGCGTGCTGACCTTGCTGGTGATCGGCCTGTCGGTGGTGTTCGAGATCGATCAGGTCACCGACCGCTGGCAGAAATACGAGCTGGAGGCGACGACCAAGCTCGACGCGCTGGCCGATCTGCGCATCCAGGTCGGGGTCGGCAGCGTCATCGACTACGCCCATCAATATCAGCTGCATCGCGATCAGGCCCATCTCAACCAGATGCAGGAAGGGCTGCGCCTGGCGAAAGCCAATCTCGACGCCTATCGCCTGGTCGGCACCCTGACCCCGCAGGAGGACCAGGCGCTGAACGAGGTCGCCGCGGCGCTGGACAGCCTGGGCAACCAGGTCATGTCCGGGACCGCGATCTCGATCGACGATTCGCCGGCGGAGCTGCAGGCCGCGGCGCAATCGCTGGCCCGCCTCGACGGGCTGATCGCGGCCAGTTCGACCTCGCTGGCCCAGGCCAATGTCGACGGACTCAACCGCTTGCGCCAACTGGCGATCATCGGTGGCGGCGCCGGTCTGCTGGTGATGGCGCTGGTCACCGGCGCGGTGGTGTGGAACACCCGCCGCCGCATCGTGGCGCCGCTGGAAAAGCTGGTTGGCGATTCGCGCCGCCTGGCCGCCCTGCAGCTGGAGGATGCCTTCGACTGGCCGGGGCATGACGAATTGGGCGAGCTGGGCCGCACCCTGGACGGCGCCCGGCGGAACCTGCGCGAATTGCTGGCCGAGAACGAGGAGAAGACCCGGCGCCTGGCCCATCAGGCGACGCATGATCCGCTGACCGGCCTGCCCAACCGCGCGAAACTGATCGAATGGCTGGGCGACCGGCTGGCGGGCGGGCAGAAATCGGCCCTGGCCCTGCTGTTTCTCGATCTCGACGGCTTCAAGACCATCAATGATTCGCTGGGCCACTCGATCGGCGACAAGCTGCTGATCGCCGTCGGCGACCGCATTTCCGCGCTGCTGCGGGCGGGCGAGCGCGCGGTACGCCTGGGCGGCGACGAATTCGTTGTCATCGTCGATCTGGCGAACAACACCAGCATCGAGGGCCAGCAGGCGACGGCGACGGCCAAACGCCTGGAAGAAGCCTTCTCCACCCCCTTCCCGATCGACGGCATGGAATTGTCGATCTCGACCAGCATCGGCGTCGCCATGGATGACGGGCACGCCACCGGCGCCGAGGACCTGTTGCGCGACGCCGACATCGCGCTGTACCGCGCCAAGGAGTCCGGCCGCGGCCGCACCGAGATCTTCGACGTGGCCCTGCGCGAGGCGGTGCTGGTGCGCCATCGGCTGCACAGCGACCTCGACCGCGCCATCGACCATCAGGAGATCTTCGTCGTCTATCAGCCGATCATCCGGCTGCGCGAGCATAAGCTGGCCGGCTTCGAGGCGCTGATCCGCTGGCGCCATCCCGAATTGGGGCCGATCAGCCCGGTCCAGTTCGTGCCGATCGCCGAGGAAACCGGCGGCATCATAAAGCTGGGCCGCCATGTGCTGGATTCGGCGGCGCGCGACCTTGCCCTGCTGCGCGAGAAGGCCGGTTCCCCGCTGACCTGCAACGTCAATTTCTCGCCGCGCCAGATGTGGGATGACGGGCATGTCGCCGAGATGCTGGAACGGCTCGAACGGCCCGACTATAGCGGCATCAAGATCGAAGTCACCGAAAGCCTGGCGATGAGCAACCCGGACGTCGCCCGCGACATCCTGCTGCGCTTCTCGGCGCTGGGAGTGCCGCTCTGCATCGACGATTTCGGCACCGGCTATTCGTCGCTGTCCTATCTCGGCCGCTTCCCCTTCAATGTGCTGAAGCTGGATAAGAGCTTCATCACCGGCATCACCGAATCGTCGGAACAGGCGCGGCTGGTCAAGGGCGTGATCAACCTGTCGCACGATCTCGGACTTGAAGTCGTCGCCGAGGGTGTCGAACTAGAGGATGAACGCCAGCTGCTGACGGCGATGGGATGCGACTACGGACAGGGCTATCTGTTCGCCAAGCCCCTGCCGCTGTCGGAAGCGGTAGCCTTTGTCGAAAGATGGACCGCATGATCGAATTGCATTTCTGGCCGACTCCCAACGGCCACAAGATCACCATGTTCCTCGAGGAAGCCGGCCTCGATTACGAAATCCACCCGGTCAATATCAGCGTCGGCGACCAGTTCAAATCCGAGTTCCTGTCCTTCTCGCCCAATAACCGCATCCCCGCCATCGTCGACCGCGATCCGGCCGATGGCGGCGAGCCGCTCGGCCTGTTCGAATCCGGCGCCATCCTGCTTTATCTGGCCGAGAAGAGCGGCAAGCTGATCCCGTCCGACCTCCGCGGCCGCAAGACGGTGCTGGAATGGCTGTTCTGGCAGGTCGGCGGATTGGGGCCGATGGCCGGACAGAACCATCATTTCAGTCAATACGCCCCCGAGAAGATCCCCTATGCGATCGATCGTTACGTCAAGGAGACCAATCGTCTCTACGGCGTGCTGAACCGCCGCCTGGAAGGCCGCGACTTCATCGGCGGCAAGGATTATTCGATCGCCGACATCGCCTCCTATCCGTGGATCGTGCCCTATCAGCGCCAGGGCCAGGATCTCGACGAGTTCCCCAACCTCAAGGCCTGGTTCCACCGCATCGCCGAGCGTCCCTCGGTCCAGAGCGCCTACAAGATCGGCGAGACCTACCGCACCAATCCGACGGTGACGCCGGACTCCGCCAAGGTGCTGTTCGGCCAGACCGCCAATTCCGTGAAAGTCCGCTGATGGCCGCGATCCGCCTGTATGAACTTGCCGGCGCCGAGGAAGATCGGCGTTTCAGCCCCTATTGCTGGCGGATCGTGATGGCGCTGAAGCATAAGGGCCTCGATTTCGAAAGCGTGCCCTGGCGCTTCACCGAAAAGGACACCATCGCCTTCGCCGGCACCGACAAGGTGCCGGTGCTGGTCGATGGCGAGGCTGCGGTCCATGATTCGCCGGCCATCGCCGCCTATCTGGAAAAGACCTACCCCGACCGCCCGTCCTTGTTCGGCGGCAAGGAGGCCGAGGCGCTGTCGCGCTTCTTCGTCGATTGGACCGACCTGGTGCTGCAGGGCGCCCTGTTCCGCCTGGTCGTCGCCGACATTCCGCCCCTGCTGGCCCCGATCGACGAGGCGTATTTCCGCCGGTCGCGCGAGGCGCGGGTCGGCACGACGCTGGAAGAATTCTGCTGCGGCCGCGAAGCCAAGCTCGACGCGCTGGGCCAGACCCTGGCCCCGCTGCGGCGCACGCTGACACATCAGCCCTTCCTGTCGGGAAGGACGCCCGCCTGGGCCGATTACACGGTGTTCGGCGCCTTCCAATGGGCGCGCTGCGTCAGCCCGATCAAGCTGCTGGCCGAGAACGATCCGGTCTATCGCTGGCGCGAAAGCATGCTCGGCCTGTATGACGGGCTGGCCGCCAAGGCCAAGGGCTATCCAGTCTGATGGGCGCCCCGGCCCATTTCATCGACCAGTTCCGGCAGCTCTGCCGCTTTCTCGACATTTCCAGCCTGGCCGACGCCGGCTGCGGCGACCTGGAATGGATGGAGGGGATCAGCCGGCAATTCACGCTTTATATAGGGCTGGACCGCAAAGAGCTGGTGACCGCCCAGAACGACCGCCTCTACGGACGGCGGCAAGGCCATTTCTTCGCCTGCCGCGATGTCGCCCGCGACCCGCTGCCGGCGGTGGACGCCATATTATGCCGCGACCTGTTCGCCGAGAACGATCCGGCCGCCGTTTCGGACATCCTGGCCAATGTAAAAGCCAGCGGTTCCCGCTATATGCTGGCCAGCACCACGCCCGGCGCCGAGGCTCCGCTGGATCTGACCGCGGCTCCGTTCAATCTGCCGCTGCCGCTGATGCAATTCGCCGAAGAGCCGGCGAGCGGCAAGCTGCTCGGCGCCTGGCTCATTCCCCGCCAAGATCCCTGATCTTCCAAACGCCCAGCAGCTTCGAGCCGTCGCCGCGCTCGTCGATATGCATGAAGGGCTGGGGCAGGTCGAAGGGCGCCCTGGTCAGATCCAGCGGACGCCAATCGCCGGTCGGGATGTTGCGGTTCTGCTCGGCCCCATAGCTGGTCGCCAGCAGATAGCGCGCGCCGCTTTCCTTGACCCGCTCCAGCACCGCCAGAGCCTGTTCGTCGGACAGATGCGTCATCACGTCGCGGCAGAGAATGGCGTCGGCGCGCGGCAGCGGGTCCTGCGCGGCATCGCGCACGGCGAAGAAATGGCCGCGGCGGCCGCCGAAGCGTCTATCCAGATCGGCGATCATCTCGGGCACCACGTCGAGGCCGACATAGAGCTCGAAGCGCTCGCTGACCCCCTCCATCCAATTGAGGTCGCCGCAGCCCGCATCGACGATCCGGCGGATATCGAGGAAGGTGCACAATTCGGCCAGATGAAGCCGCAATATCCGCGTGGCCTCCACGGTCGAGCCGGCCCCGCTGCGGCTTTCCGGATCGCCCCAGCCATTGTTGCGCCACAGGCTGGTGAAGATGTCGGCGGTGCGTTTGCGCTTCTGGTCGGGCGGCTGCAGGGCTTCCAGCTCGGCCGTGGTCTTGCCGCCGATGGTGCGCGCCTTGAAATTGATCCCGGTCAGGGCCTGGAAACTGGCCAGGCTGCGCTGGGTGCCCAGGCCATAGCGGTCGATCTCGCGCAATACCAGCGGGTCGTCGCTGATCTCCATGCCCAGCAGATGACGGATGCGGCGGATCGAGCGGTTGTTGAAGGCCGGCCAGTCGCGCCGGTCGACCCAATGGCGGGGACGGTCGGGGCGGCTGTTGTAATCATGATAGGCCAGCACGTCGGACGGAATGAAGATGTCCCAGCCCTGGGTGTAAAGCCGCACCGCCAGGGTGATTTCCTCGCCCTGGAAATAGAGGAACGGATCGTACGGCACGTCCTCCATCCAGGCCGACGGGCCGAACACGAAGCCGGCGCCGCAGAACGGCGTCGATTGCGGCAGGGCGGGCCGGTCCTCGGGGGCGTGCCCCTCGGACCCCAGCTTCAGCATGCCGTCGCTGTCGAAGCCGGCGGCATGGATCACCGAGACGATGTGCGAATCGATCTGGTGCGGCGGCGTGAAAGCGGCCGGGTAATTGGACAGGATCGGGCGGGGTGACGGGCAGTCGGCCAGCATCCCCAGCGCCTTCTCGTCCCAATGCTCGACGAAGCGCATGTGGGAGTCGATCTGCAGCGCATATTCCTCGCCGCGCCACAATCTTTGCGCGTGGTGGCGCGCCCAGCAGGCCCCTTCCGCTTCGGAGACGTCGAAGCGCAGAATACGGCACTGATCCCGATGACTGCCCAGCGGATCGCAATCGTCATCGTCGGGAGACAGGGATTGCCAGCACACTCCCGCGACCAGACGCTCGGGCCAGCGGGCCTTGGCGAACATGTCTTCGATCGTGTTGACGCAATCGCGGTCGCGATAGGCGGCGATGTTCACGAAGATGCGCGGATGCATTCCATTCATCAATTCAAACCAAATTGTTTACATAAACTAAACACTACTTTTACAAGAACTTGGTGCTCGCCGGAAAGATTGACAGTTTTGACACGCCCCAGCATTCTGCGGCAAGGGACAGGGCTGGTTGCGGGGCCAGCCCTCTGGAATGGGGATTCTATGAAACGCATCGGGGGACGTCTCAAGGCGACGGCCGGACTGGCCGGGCTCGCATTTTGCGCAGCCGCACTTGCGCAACAGCCGGTGACGACTCCGCAGCCCGGCCGTGATCGCCCCCTGCCCGAAGCGGCCCCGCAGCCCGACATCGATTTCACCATCCAAGCCCCCCGCCGCTCGCCGGTTCCCCGCGCGGTCGAGGAACTGACCTTCGACGTCAAGGATGTCCGCATCGTCGGCGCGACCCGCTATGGCCAGGACGTGCTGCGCCCCCTCTACCAGCCGGTGATCGGCCAAACCGTTCACCTGGCCGACCTGATCGCCATCGCCGAACAGATCGAAGCGCGTTACCACCAGGACGGCTATGTGCTGACCCGCGCCTTCGTACCGACCCAGAGCGTCAATGACGGAATCTTCCAGATCACCGTGGTCGAGGGCTATGTCGCCGCGGTCGCGGTGCAGGGCAGCGACCCCGACACCCGCGAGCGCGTCGAACGGATGCTGGCGCCGGTCACCGCGGCCAAGCCGCTGACCCTCGGCACGCTGGAACAGGCCCTGCTGTCGGCCAACAAGCTGCCCGGCGTCAGCGCCTCCGGCCTGCTGCGCCCCTCCGCCACCGAAGCGGGCGCCTCCGAACTGGTGGTGACAATCAAAGAGGCGCCGGCCGTTTCCGGCGGCGTCTCGGCCGACAATACCGGCACCGCCGCGACCGGGCGCTGGACCGTCGCCGCCGACGCCACCGCGGCGTCGCCCTTCGGCGATGGCGGGCAGCTCAGCCTGAACGGCTCGACCAATCCCCGCTTCCCCAAGATCCGCTATTCGGTCGGCGGGCGCTATGTGGCGCCCCTGCCTTTGGTCGACGGCATGACCTATACGATCACCGGCACGGGCTCGCATGGCGAGCCGGGCGGCACGGTCTCGGACGAGAGCCTGATCACCAATTCAACCGCCTTCGGCGCCCGCGTCACCCTGCCTCTGCTCGTCACCCGTCAGAACGAAGTGACGCTCGACGGCGGCCTGACCGTCCAATCCTCGGACGTCAAGGTGGCCGGCCTCACCGCCACCCATGATGAATGGCGCGTGTTCGACCTGGCGCTGACCTACCAGAACAGCGGCTGGGAAGACGGCATCACCAGCGTCACTCTCGACGTCGCCCAGGGCATCCCCAGCCTGGGCGCCACGCCTGATTCGACCATCGAACGCTCGGGCGATACCGAATTCACCAAAGTCACCACCCAGATCCGGCGGACCCAGGCCATCGACGGCGCGCTCAGCGCGTCTCTGCTGATCAGCGGCCAATATTCCGATGTCCATCCCGTCCTCGGCGAAGCGGCCGATTTCGGCGGCCAGCTGATCGGCCGCGGCTACGACCCGGCCGCCATAACCGGCGACATGGGTATCGGCGGCGCCCTGGAAGTGCGCTACGACCTCAATCCGTCCTGGTTCTACGCCGAGGCCGCGCAGGTCTATGGCTTCCTCGACGGCGCCCAGGTGCATGACCATAACGGCCCGATCGATCACGACAAGATCGCCTCGACCGGCGCCGGCCTGAGGATCACCCTCCCCGAGAACGTCATCGTCGGGGTGTATTACGGAAAAGCGCTGATCGGCGTGCCCGGAAGTGACGAGGGGCACCGATCTTCGCGAGTGATGTTGAACACTGCGGTCCGCTTCTAAATCGATTAAGCTAGCGGGTCGGTTGGTCGCAATAAGGGGTGCGGACTTTGCCGTCTAATCGGGGAAAACAAGAGATCCGGTTGAAGTCGACGCTGATGGCGACGAGCTGTCTGGTGTCGGCCCTGGCCATAATCACGCCCGCCGCGGCCAACCCGACCGGCGCCAGCGTCGTCGCCGGCCAGGCCGTCGTGTCGCAGACCGCCCAGAGCACCCTCGTCCAGCAATCGACCCAGAAGGCGGTGATCAACTGGCAGAGCCTGTCGCTGGCCCCGAACCAGTCCCTGACCTTCGCCCAGCCCAATCAGCAATCCTTCACGCTGAACCGCGTCACCGGCAACGGCACCTCGTTCATCAACGGCTCGGTCGCCGCCAACGGCAATGTCTGGTTCATCAATCCGAACGGCATCCTGTTCGGCGCCAATTCCCAGGTGAATGTCGGCGGCCTGCTGGCCACCACCAGCGATATCGCGACCTCCGACTTCATGTCCGGGCTGTTCAAATTCTCGCTGCCCTCGATCCAGTCCAGCGCCTCGATCGTCAATCAGGGCCATATCACCGCCCTCGACGGCGGCTCGGTCGTCCTGGCCGGCAATTCGGTCTCGAACCAGGGCACGATCCAGGCCAATCTCGGCAGTGTCACCCTGGCCGGCGCCAAGACCTTCACCGTCGATTTCTACGGCGACAATCTGATCTCCTTCGCCATCGACGGCGGAGTCGACCAGGCGCCCAAGGACGCCAACGGCAATCCGGTCGGCTGGCTGGTCAGCAACAGCGGAATCATCGCGGCCAAGGGCGGCCAGGTGACGATGACCGCGCGCGCCGCCAACCAGGTGCTCAGCAACCTGATCAATATGAGCGGCCAGATCCAGGCTACCGGCGTGTCCGTCCATAACGGCACCGTGGTGCTGGATGCCGGCGACGGCGGCAATATCGACGTGTCGGGCAAGATCGACGCCTCGGGCGCCCAGGGCGCCGGCTCGATCAAGATCGGCTCGGCCAATGCCGGCACCGTTACCATCGATAACAGCGCGGTGCTCGACGTCTCGTCCAGCCAGGGCAATGGCGGCTCGCTCGAAACCTCGGGCCACACCCTCAAACTGGCCAGCGCCACCATCGACCTGGCCGCGCCCAAGGGCAAAGCCGGCAGCTGGCTGATCGACCCCACCGATTTCCTCATCGATAGCACCAACAACGCCACCATCGACACCGCCCTCAATTCCGGCGCCACGGTGGTCGTGTCCACCATGGGGACGGCGAGTTCCTGCGCCGGTGGCACCGTCACCTGTTCCAGCGGCACCGTTACCGCGGACAGCGGCTATGGCAATATCTCGGTCAATTCCGCGCTGGCCTGGACCGGCGTTGGCACGCTCGACCTCGAAGCGGCGGGCGGCGTGATGGTCAACCAGTCGATCAGCCATTCCGGCTCGGCCGGCGGACTGACCATCAACGGCTCCGGCAGCGGCTATACCCTGGGCAGCGGCGCGCAGATCTCGCTGGTCTCGGGCGACAGCCTGAAGATCAACTCGAATAGCTACACCCTGATCACCTCGGCTGCCGGCCTGTCCAATATCAGCAACAATATGGGCGGCTATTACGCTCTGGCCAGCAACGTCAGTGCGGGCAGCGCTATTACGGCGCCGATCGGCGGCGCCGGGGCAATTTTCAGCGGCACTCTGGACGGCCTCGGCCACTCCGTTACCAATCTCAGCATCAACGGCAGTTCCAGCACCGCTGTCGGCCTGTTCGGCGAGATCAACGGCGGTTCGGCCTTGATCTCCAATCTCGGCGTGTCGGGAACCCTGACTCTTGGAAGCGGCACCCTTGAGAGCGGTTTGCTGGCGGGCCGGGTCGAGCAGGGCGTCATCAACAACAGTTTCGCCGTCGGAAGCATCACCATCGCCGCGGGGAGCGCCGGCCAGAACAAGGTTGGCGGATTGGTAGGCCTGGTGGGCGGCAGTGGCGCAACGGTCGTCAATAGTTATGCTAGCGTCGCTATTACCGCCGGCTCGGGCACCCAGGCCGTCGGCGGGCTCGCCGGACAGAATTACGGTCTGATCAGCAACAGCTATTCCCTCGGAACGCTGGTCGCCGGCAGCAGCACCCAGGATATCGGCGGACTGGTCGGCGACAATGCCGCCGGCGGCAGTACCGGTGGCGGAACCATCGTCGCCAGCACCGCGGGCATGACGGTCAGCGCCGGCAGCGGCAGTTCCTATATCGGCGGCATCGCCGGCTACAATTCCAGCACCATCCTGTCCAGCATCTCCAACGCCACCGTCAGCGCCAGCGGCGGCAGCTCCTATATCGGCGGCGTGGCGGGCATCAATAGCGGCGTGGTCGACACGGTCACCATCACCGCCAAGGTGACCGCCACCGATCCGGTGACCGACATCGGCGGCGCCGTCGGCATCAATAACGGCACCGTCACCGGCGCGACGATGACCGGCACCGTCAGCGGCTCGCAATCGGCCAATGTCGGCGGACTGGTCGGTTTCAATGGTGAAAGCGGATCGGTTCTAGCCTCCTCCAGCACCGCTACGGTCACCGGCAACACCAATGTCGGCGGATTGGTGGGATCGCAGGCCAGCGGCGGAAACATCATCGATTCCTACGCCACGGGCAACGTATCCGGCGCCGCAAATGTCGGCGGCATCGTCGGCGAAAACGAGGGCACCGTCTCTCTCGAATCGCCTTTCGCGACCACGGTCGTTCTGTCCGCCGCCGGCGTCAATGCCGGCGGTCTGGCCGGCTTCAACAATGGCGGTCAGATCACCTACAGCTCGGGAAGCAGCGCGACCGTCACGACCGGAAACACCGCCAGCTCCATCGGCGGCCTGGTCGGCGACAATAGCGGCACCTTGCAGGGCAGCGGCACCTTCTCCGCGTCGGTGAGCGCCGGATCGAATTCATTCATGATCGGCGGCGCCGTCGGCCAGAACAGCTACACCCTGTCGAACCTGACCGTTACCGGCCAGGTGACCGGCAATACCGGCTCTTATGAAATCGGCGGCATCGCCGGCGCCAATTTCGGCACCCTGTCCTGCGTGACCTTCGCCGACGGCACCGTCAGCACGCCTTATACGACCTCAGGCACCGGCGGTTATAACATCGGCGGACTGGTCGGGGCGAATTTCGGCACGATCAGTTCCAGCCATGTCCAAGCCAATGACAGCAACGGCACGGCCCTGGTCACCATCTCCGGCGGCTCCAATGTCGGCGGGCTGGTCGGCCTCAACGGAATCACCTCGACCATCTCCAACAGCGACGTGGCGGTGGTGTCCGAAGGCGCCGGTTTCATCAACATCACCGGCAGCAATGGTGTCGGCGGCGCGGTCGGCGTGAACCTGACCGGCGCCACCCTGACCGGCCTGACCGCCACCGCGGCCATCACCATGATCGGCACCGGGGCCTTCGGAATCGGCGGACTGGTCGGCGACAATGACGGCACCATCACGGCGTCGACCGCAAACGCCACCATTGTCACCGGCACCGGGGCCACCTCCGTCGGCGAGGTGGGCGGGTTGGCCGGCTCCAATACGGGCTTGATCACCGGGTCCTACGCCAGCGGCGGCATCACGATCGGCGGCAGCGGCTCGGATGTCGGCGGACTGGCCGGCCTCAACAGCTGGATCATCTTCTCGAACGGCGGCGGCACCGTGACCTCGCAGACGGCTGGCACGATCGTCGGCAGCTATTCGACCGTGTCGATCAGCGTCGCCAATGGCGGCGCCTTCGAGGGCGGACTGGTCGGCGGCAATTCCGGCGTGATCCAGACCAGTTTCGCCACCGGCACGGTCGTGGCCTCCAATGCCGGCGAGGTCGGCGGACTGGTCGGCGGCAATATGGCCGGCGCCTCCATCTCGATCTCCAGCGCCTCCCCCTCGGTCGCGGTCAGCGCCGGCACGATCATGGATTCCTACGCCACCGGTGGCGTGACCGGATCGGTTCAGGTCGGCGGGCTGGTCGGTACGAACTATACCGGCGCGCAGGTTACCAACAGCTATGCCATCGGCGCGGTCGCCGGAAGCAGCACCACGGGCGGACTGATCGGTTCGAACAATGGCACCGTCGGCGGCTCGTTCTGGGATATTTACGCCACCGGCATGACGGCCGGCGCAGGATCGGGCACCGCCACCGGCATGACCGGGCTGACGCCGACGCAGGTGGCTCTGGCATCCACCACCATCCTGTCCGATTACGCGACGGTCTGGTCGAGCTCGAACGGCTATCCGGTACTGCAGAATGCGCTGGCCGGGGCGCCCACGCCCCCCACCTTCGTGCTGAACGGCTGCATCGTCGTCGCCAATGAATGCTTCTTCAACGGCCAGACCTACACCGCAATCAAGGTCGGCGGGCTCTATTACGCCGATATCACGACCCTCACCCAGCTCGAGCAGATGGGATCGACCGGCACCTTTTATTACGGCGGCACCAGCGGCGCTTCGCTCAGCATCTGGACGCCGATCGGGCCCTTCTCCGGCCTGTTCAATGGCGGCGGCGCCACCTTCACCGGCCTGACCGCCAGCGGCGGCATGTTTTCCTCGATCGGCGCGGGCGCCAGCGTGGGCAACTTCACCCTGAGCGGCGTCGCCATCACCGGCACGTCCGGGGTCGGCGCGGTCACCGGATTCAATTCCGGCACCATCAGCAACGTCACGGTCAGCGGCTCCGTAGCCGGCACGAACATCGTCGGCGGTGTGGTCGGCGACAATTACGGCACGATCACCGGGGCGGTGAGCAGTGTCTCGATCGGCACGCCCAGCTCGGGTGCCACCAACCTCGGCGGACTGGTCGGGTATAACGAAAGCAGCGGCCTGATCCTGTCCAGCTTCGTCGGCGTGTCGGTCAGCTCGGGCAGCCAGACCGTGACCATCGCCGGCGGCGACAATTCCTCCAGCATCGGCGGACTGGTCGGCAACAATTACGGCACCGTGGGCGCGGGCAACAAGGTCGGCGCCCTGGCCTCGGGCGGCGGCACCGCCACCGTCATCATCAGCGGCGGCACCGGCACCACCTATGTCGGCGGACTGGTCGGTCAAAATAACGGTATCGTCAGCAGCAGCACCGTCACCGCCACGCCCGGCACGGGCTCGGTCACGGTGGGCGATACTTTGTCCAATTCCGTGGGCGGACTGGTCGGGTATAACGGCTCGACCGCCGCCCTGAACTACAGCTCGGCGGTCAGCGGCAACGTCACCGTCTCGGGTCTCTTCACCGTAGGCGGCGCGGCAGGCGTCAATTACGGCACCGTGTCGGCCGTCACCACCGGCGCCGGCGTGATGGTGACCGGCACCGGCAGCAGCGGCCTTTTCTCATTCGGCGGGCTGGTCGGCGAGAATGACGGCCTGGTCAGCGCCGCGACCAGCAATGCCTCGGTCGTCCTGTCGTCGGCGACCAATGCCTATGACATCGGCGGCCTGGTCGGCCTCAATACCGGAACCGTCGCGAACAGCTTCGCCCAGGCCTCGATCGCCGGGGCCGGCAGCGTGTCGATGGTGGTCAGTGGCGGTACCGACTCCTACAATATCGGCGGCCTGGTCGGGTCCAACACCAATACCGGAACGATCACCGGCGGATATGCCGGCACCAATGTCAGCGGCGGCGGCACCGCAACCTTCCTGGTCAGCGGCATCGACGGCGTCGGCACCAGTTCTGCAGCCTACAATATCGGCGGCCTGGTGGGCTCCAACGCCGGCAACATCAGCAGTTCCTCGGTCATCGCCGCCGTGGTGGGGTCCGGTTCGGGCAGCGTGGTCGTCGGCGGAACCGGCACTTTGTCGGCGGTCGGCGGCCTGGTCGGCTATAATAGCGGAACGATCGGCTCGGGGATCGCCGTCAATGCGCCGTCCAAAGGCAGCCTGACCGTCTCCGGCCTGTCCAATGTCGGCGGCGTGGTCGGCTTCAACGCCACCAAGGCGTCGCTCGATCTGGCCACCGTCAGCAACATCAATGTCTCTGCCGGCAGCGGCGCCTTCGCCATCGGCGGCGTGATCGGCCACAATCAGGGAACCCTGACGAACAGCAGCATCTCGCAATCCACCGTCACTGTCGGCAGCGCCACGGACATGGCCGGCGGCGTGGTCGGATGGAACGACATGGCGGGGGCGATAACCCAGGGAAGCGTGACCCTGGCCTCGCAGGTGACCGTTTCGGCCGGCACCGGCGTCTATGATATCGGCGGGGTCGCCGGCTCCAATTGGGGCCTGATCAGCGGCGTGAAAGCCAGCAGCGCCGTCATCTCCGTCGGCGACTCGGCCTTCGAGGTCGGCGGACTGGTCGGCTGGAACGTGGCGGGAAGCAGCTCCTCCGGCCCGGTCAGCGGCACCATCCTCGATTCCGGCTTCTCCGGCCGCATCGCCGCCGGACAGCAGGCCCAGTTCATCGGCGGCCTGGTGGGCGACAATTGGGGCACCATAGCCACCAGCAGCGGCACCGTTCCCACCGTCTTCGCCAATGCCACCATCACGGCCGGGACCGACCTGGTGGTCAACAATGTCGGCACCCGCCGGATCGGCGGCCTGGTCGGCTATAATATCGGCGGCATTACCGGCGCCTCGGCCACCGGCACGATCACCCTGACCGGCAGCACCAACGGCCCGGTCTCGGTCGGCGGCCTGGTCGGGTTCAACGACTTCGCCCATACGCCCGCCACCACCAGCACCGCCGGCTATGCCTCGGTCGTCAGCGCGTTCAGTTCACCCGCCGTCACCGTGGCCAACCAGACGGGAACCATCGTCGGCGCTTCCGCGGCCGTCACCATCACCTCGACCCAGCCGGGCGGCGCCGTCGGTGGCTTCGCGGGCATCAGCACGGGTGTCATCAGCAACAGCAGCGCCACGTCCGTCCTCAAACTCAGCGGATCGGGATGGACCGAGGTGGGCGGCTTCGTCGGGGCGAATGACGGTACGGTCACCTCATCCAAATCCTCGAGCCTCATCACGGTCGGCGACAATGCTTTCGACATCGGCGGCTTCGCCGGGTTCAATGACGGCCTTATCCAAGGTTTCATCGCCTCCACCACGCTCAGCGCCGGCGTCTCCGCCGGCATGTTCACCTCTGTCGTGAACGGGACTTCGACCCCCGGTTTCGGCGGCATCGGCGGACTGGTCGGCCACAATGCCCTAGGCGGCGTGCTGATCTCGGGGGCGATGTCCGGCACGCCGTCCATCACGGTGGGCGCCCAATCGGTCAATATCGGCGGCGCGGTCGGCCTCAACGATTCGGGCGCCAGCCTGTCGCTGATAGCGGCCGGCGGCACCGTCAATGCCGGGTCGGGCAGCAGCCAGATCGGCGGACTGGTCGGCGAGAATGATGGCAATGTCAGCCAGTCCTTCGCTACCGGCATCGTCACGGGCAGCGGCCAGATCGGCGGCCTGGCCGGGCTCAATACGGGAACGATCGGCAGCTCCTACTCCACCGCCAGAGTGGTGGGAACGAACGGAGTCACCTATGCCGGCGGCTTCGTCGGCCTGAATAGCGGCTCGATCAACACGAGCTACGCCATCGGCGTGGTTTCCGCGACCGGAACCACCGCGGTCGGCGCCTTTGCGGGCGGGAACAGCGGAACCATCGCCTCCAGCTATTACGACGCGAATACCGGCAGCCAGACCTCGATCGGCGGCGTCTTCTCGTTCCAGAGCACCACCACCAGCACGTCGGGCTATGGCTCGGTGTTCGGCGAATCCAGCAGTTGGCTCGGCGCCGCCACCTATTATCCGATGCTGAGCGGGTTCCCCTACGTCACCCTGACCATCGGCAATACGAGTGTCCTGCCCGGCTTCGCCACCATAACCAGCAGCGTGACGCTGGCCTCCACCGATTCGACGGGCGCCAGCACCAGCGGCCTTACGGTCACCGGTGTGACGTTGAGCTCGCCCCTCTCCAGCAATGCCGCTACGGGAGCCACGGCTCCGCTGCTCGCGGGGGGCATCGTCGCACCCGGATATCAGATCAATTTCACGCCGGCCACGGTCACGATGTCCGCGCCGCCTCCGCCGCCGCCATCGGTCGCGCCGACGCCGACGCCGACCGTCAGCGTGGCTCCGCCGCCGCCGACAACCACACCGACACCGACCACGACACCGACGCCGACCACCACGCCGACGCCCACGACCACACCCTCACCCACCACGACGCCGGCGCCGACGACCACGCCGACGCCGACCGCCGCGACCGTGCTGCAGAGCGGCGGCGGCGGCAACACGACGCCCAGCGGCGCAGCGGTCATCAGCGTGGTCGCGGCAAGCATCACCAGCAGCCACACGCCGCCGCCGCCGCCTCCCGCCGCGCCGCCGCCGCCCGCCAATTTCGCGCCCACCATCATCGCCAACCTGGGCACGCCCAATCTGATATCGAGCGCACCGCCCCCGCCGCCGGTGGCCATTGCCCCCACCCCATCGGGTGGCGGCGGCCTGAGTTCGGTCGACGGCACGGATACCGGCTCGTCGATGTTCAGCAGCATCAGCTCGAACGACAGCGCCGGTGCGCCGCCGCCCTCCTCGTCGAGCGGTAATGGCGGCTCCGGCGGCAATCGTCCGGCGGGCGGCGGTTCGGGCAACACCCCCACCGGCACCGGCGGCGGAAGCTCCGGCGGACAGCCTCCGTCCGGCACCGGCGCGCCCGCCGATTCGAGCGATCGCGCCATGAACGTCGTGGCCCAGCCGCCGGCAGTTCAGCCGGTCAACCACTCGCAGCCCCTTCCCCCGCATGCGACCTCGTCGCTGTCGCCAGGGCTGGTCGACCATTTCAACCCGACCAGTCCGCCGCCGCCCAACGGCACGCCGGGCATCGTCACCAACTTCTCGTCCGGGGGGAACAGCAACGGATGGTAACGCGCCGCGTCCCCTCCCTGGTCCTGGCCGCCGTCCTGTCTTGGGCGGGCACGGAACCTGTCTTCGCCGCCGACCCGCAGCCGGTTACCTTCACCAATCTGGCGGGCGAAAGCTGCAAATTGTCGCTGCGCAACGACATCTTCCCCGACCCGGGCGCGCCGCCGCCCGTCTATCTGACCTGCGGCCAGGCCAAACATGCCAGCGGCGCCATCACCTTGCAGCCCATCCCGCTGTCGCTTCCAGCCGATGCGGCTCAGCGGCTGGATGCGCTGGCCAAGACCGCCGCCGCCTCCTATGCGCGGCGGGACGCCAGCTCACGCATGGCCTGCCGCGACGGAAAGTGGCTCAAGAGCGGCGGCCAGGACGTCTATGCCGAAACCTGCTCGCTGATCGACGGCAGTTGGACCTATCTGCAGCTGTCCGTCGAAACCGGCGGCTATCTGGCCCAGATCGAAGGCTTGCCGGCCAACCTGACCGCCCTGGCCGATGCCACCGTCAAGCTGGCCGGCGGTCAGGCCAAGCCGCTGCCCTTCGCCGACGCCGACAAGGCCAAGGCGCTGCTGTCCGACCTATTCGCCGGCAAGGCGCCGATCGGGGCCAGCGCCGACCTCGACCGCTTCGCCGATCTGGCCGAGCAGGCCCGCATCGCCAACAGCCGCAGCGATTACCGCGCCGCCGAGGATGATTACCGGCAGGCCATGCTGATTCTCGAGCGGGCCCAGTCGGCGGATTCGCCCGGCGTCGGCAAGATCCTGCTGGAGCTGGCGCTCGAAGTCAGCAACCAGGGCCGCACGGAAGAAGCCGCCGCCCTGTTCCGCCGCGCCGATCCCATCATCCAGCGCTCGGCCAATCCGGCCGACATGGCGCGCCTCAACGGTTATCTCGCCTATGACGCGGCGAATGGCGCCCGCTATGCCGACGCGCTGGCCTATGCCCGTACCGCGTCGAGCCAGTGGCGCTCGCTGATCGAAGGCAATGGCGCCAATCTCGAATCGCTCGGCGCCGATTCGCGCTCCGTCTGGCGCGCCGAACTGGCGCACAGCCTCAACACCCAGGCGGCGATGGCCTTGCGCACCGGCGATCTGGCCGAGGCCGAAACCACAGCCAAGGAAGCGCTGGAAATCATCGGCAACGAACAGGGTATTCCCCCGTGGTGGAAGCCCGAAATGCTGGTGACGCTGGGCCGCGTCTATGCCGCGACCGGGCGCCTCAACGAGGCCGAGACCAGCTTCCGCGGCGCCCTCGTCTTCCAGCAGCGCCTGTTCGGCCAGACCGCGCCGACCGCCACCACCTTGCTGGCCCTGTCCGGCGTCTATGCCGACGAGGAACTGTATGGCGACTCGTTGCGCGCCTTCGACGTCGCCGTAAAGATCCTGGCGGAAGACGAACTAGCGCGCTCGCGCATCGTGTTCGACCAGATCGCGCCGGTGCTGACCGCCGCCTCCGCCATCGCCGACCGTTCGCCGGACAAGCGCGCCGAGATGAACGGCAAGATGTTCGAGGCGCTGCAGCTTTTGTCCGCCGGCGTCGCCGACCAGACCATCGCCCAGGCTTCCCTGCGTCTGGCGGCGCAGAACCCGGCGATGGAAAAACTGGTCCATGAGGCCCAGGAGGCCGAGCGCCAGCGCGACACCGCGCGCATCACCCTGGGCCACGAAACGTCGCTGCCCGACGAGCAGCGCGGCTCGGACAAGGAAAACGCGCTGCTGAACCAGATCAACACCTTCACCGCCCAGCGCGACGAAGCCCTGAAGAAGCTGGCTGCCGATTTTCCCGCTTACGCCGAATTGCAGCATTCCAAACCGATCGCTCTGACCGACGCCCAGCGCCGCCTGCGGAGCGGCGAAGCGATGGTGATGTTCGAGATCGGCCGCAGCAAATCCTTCGTGGTGCTGGTCACCAAGGACGGATTGACCGCCAAGCCGATCGCCATCGACCAGGGCCAGACGGAAACCGCCGTCCGCAGCCTGCGCAAGGCGTTCTCCGCCAAGAATGGCCGCCTGGGCGACTTCGACCTGGCCCAGTCGCACACGCTCTATAAGAGCCTGTTCGGACCGATCGAGGGATCGCTGGCCGGCATCGACCAGCTGGTTCTGGTGCAGAGCGGCGCGCTGGCCAGCCTGCCCGCCGCCTTGCTGGTGACGGCGCCGCCCGGCAATGATGCCGATTATCGCCATGCAGCCTGGCTGGCCCGGCGCTATGCGACGGTCGAGGTTCCCTCGATCCGCGCCTTCACCAGCCTGCGCGACCGCGCCATCACCCATACCGCCGCCGCCAAGCCCTTCTTCGGCATCGGCAATCCGCCCTTCACCGGCGGCGCCGACGACGGCAAGGGCAAGACCGGCCTGTCGGCCATGGGCGGCGTCTGCCGCGATGGCGGTCCGTTCCCGGCCGCGCAATTGCTGGCCCTGGCCCCGCTGCCTGACACCGCCACCGAACTGCGCACCGTCGCCAAATCGCTCGGCGCCGGCGACGATTCGCTGCTACTGGGTGCGGCGGCGACCGAGACGAACCTGCGGGCCCGCGCGCTGCAGGATGTCCGGGTGCTCTATTTCGCCACCCACGCCTTGCTGCCCGGCGAGCTGTCCTGCCAGTCCGAACCGGCCCTGGCCCTGGCGCCGCCCGCCACGCCGGCCACCGACCGCAGCGGCGACGGCCTGCTCGACGCCAGCGAGGTCGCCGGTCTTTCGCTCAATGCCGATCTGGTCGTGTTGTCCGCCTGCAATACCGGCCAGACCGAGACCCAGTTCGGCGGCGCCGCTCTGGCCGGCCTGGCCGAATCCTTCTTCTATGCCGGCGCCCGTTCGCTGATCGCCAGCCATTGGCAGGTGCCGTCCTCGGCCACCGCCCAGCTGATGGTGGGGATGTTCGGCCGCCTGACCGCCGATCCCGCCGCCGGCACGGCGCGCGCCTTGCGCGGCGCCCAGATGGCGCTGATGGATAGACCGGAGACGTCGCATCCCTTCTTCTGGGCCGCCTTCACGCTGATCGGCGACAGCGGCTCGCCGGAAGGCAAGCCGGCCGTTACCGCCTTGGGAGACTCCGCGAAATGAAGGCCCGTCTGTTCTCCCTGCTCGGCCTGCTGGCGATCGCGGCGCCTGCTGCGGCCAAAGTCGACATGGTGGTGATGGAAGCGCGCGGCGTGAAGCTGCAGCCGGGCCAGGTGGTCGATGGCAGCGCCAACCTGACCCTGGCCGAAGGCCAGCAGGTGTCGCTGATGACCCAGGACGGCAAGGTGGTCAAACTGCGCGGACCTTACGACAAGGCGCCCGCGCCGGGCGAAGCCGCCACCGCCAATGTGCAATTGGCCCTGCAGCTTCTCGTGACCCAGGAATCGGCCCGCGAGCGCGCCGGTGTGATCCGCGGCGGTCCCGGCATGGTGGTGCCGCCCGATCCGTGGCTGGTCGATGTCGGCAGCTCCGGCCTGCGCTGCCTGCTGGCGGATTCGACCATCACCCTGTGGCGCTCGGACGCCGGCGCCACCCAGCAGACTGAGGTGGCGCCGAACGACCGCAGCTGGAAGGCCGACGTCGAATGGAAGTCGGGCTCGGACCGCCTGCCCCTGCCCCACAATGTGCCGGTGCGGCGCCGCACCCCCTATGTGGTGAAACTGGGCGGCAAGGAAGTGAACATCACGCTGGTCAGCCTGCCGGCGTCGCTCACCAACGACGCCATGCGGGCCAGCTACATGATGGAAAATGGCTGTGACGCCCAGGCCAAGGCCCTGTTCGCCAAAAGCGGTGTGACCGCGCAATGAGGCTGCCCAAGATCAAGCTGGCCGGTTGGCCGGCCCTGGTGCTGGTTACCTTCATTGCCACGGGCGGCGCTTATTTCGCCACCCATTACGTTTCTTTCCTGACCCTGGCCGAGCGGGCCATCGAGGATTTCCGCCTGGCCACGGTGCAGAAGCCCGAGCCGCAGGACCCCAACATCGTCATCATCGGCATCACCGAAGAGACGCTGGCCCTGTTCCCCTATCGCGAACCGGTCGACCGCGGCTTCCTGGCCGATCTGCTGGAAACCATAGCGGCCAAGCATCCCCGCGCGGTCGGCGTCGATATCCTGTTCGACCAGCCGACCGAAGAGGATAAGGACGACCGGCTGAGGAAGGTCATCGCCAATTATCCGGCACCGATCGTCTTCTCTTATACCGACAAGGCGGAAGAGGTTTCGGACGACCAGCTGGACTATCTGAACGGCTTCGTTCCGCCCGCCGACCGGGTGCAGGCCTATCTGCCGGAAGACGCGTTGGACGCCAAGGTGCGCACCATCCCGGCCAGCCGCAAGATGCGCGACGGCAGCATGATGCCCGGCTTCGCCCGCGGGCTGGTCGGCAAGCTGGGCATCGAGGTGCCCGACAAGATCACCCGCATGGTGTGGCACGGCTCGCCCGATATCGAGAGCAAGCCCTTCCCGATCTATTGGGCGCATATGCTCAAGGTACTGCCGCCGGCCTGGACCAATTTCGAGAACAAGATCGTGCTGATCGGCGGCTATTTCACCCTGCGCGACCAGCACCGCACCCCGTTCGCCAACGGCCTGACCGGCACCAAGGGCGAGTTCCCCGGCATCGAAATCCATGCCCATGCGGTCTCGCAGTTCCTCGACGGCAAGAAGCAGCCGATCGTGACGCTGCGCCAGGAATTGCTGCTGGTGCTGGGCATCGCGGCGCTCGGCACCCTGATCGGCCTGGCCAAGCTGCGCTCGATCTGGCGTTTCTGTCTGGCCGGCACCGGCCTGGTCCTGCTGTGGGTCTCGGGCTTCGCCATCGCCTATTATTACGGCCTGTTCATTCCGCTGGTCGAACCCTCGATCGCCATCCTCGCGGCAAGCTGGGCGACCGATGTGGTGATGGGCGCCGAAGCGAAACGGCAGCGCGAATTCATCAATTCCGCCTTTTCGCGCTACCTCAATCCGCAGCTGGTGAAGCAGCTCTCGGCCGATCCCGGCAAATTGCAGCTGGGCGGCGAGTCGCGCGACATGACGCTGCTGTTCTGCGACATCCGCGGCTTCACCACCATTTCCGAGAAATTCGACGCCCAGGGGCTGACCCGCTTCATCAACCGCTTCCTGACGCCGATGACCGACCTGATCCTGGCCAATCGCGGCACCATCGACAAATATATGGGCGACGCGATCATGGCCTTCTGGAACGCGCCGCTGGACGATGCCGAGCACGCTTTGCATGGCTGCCGCGCCGCCTTGACGATGCGCCAGCGCCTGGCCGAGCTGAACATCCAATGGAAGGCCGAGGCCGAGGCGGCGAACCAGGTCTTCATCCCGGTCAATATCGGTATCGGCCTGAACAGCGGCATGTGCTGCGTCGGCAATGTCGGTTCCGATCAGCGCTTCGACTATTCGGTGCTGGGCGACGACGTCAATCTGGCCTCGCGCCTGGAAGGCCAGTCCAAGACCTACGGCCTCGACATCGTCATCGGCGAGAATACGGCGCGGGCAGCAGCCTCTCTTGCCGTGCTGGAACTGGATTCGATCAAGGTCAAGGGCAAGACCCAGCCGGTCCGCATCTATGCGCTGGTCGGCGACGAGACGCTGGCCGCCGAGGATGGCTTCAAACAGCTCAAGGCCAGCCACGAGGCGATGATCGAAGCCTATCGCCGCCAGGATTGGAAAGCCGCCCTGCAGCATCTCGAACAATGCCGGGACATCTCGCCGCCCCTGATGATGGGGCTCTATCAATTGTATGAGGAACGCATCGCCACCTATCTGGAGGCCCCGCCGCCAGTTGATTGGGACGGCGTATATGTGGCACTGACTAAGTAATGAGCGAGTTCCCTGAACGAGCGAAAGGCGTGCGACTGCACGCCCGCGGAGCGACGACGAGGCGACAGCCGAGGAGGGAAGTCGGAGCGAAGCCTAGGGCGTGGAACGCCCGCCCGGCGTTTGAGGGACATATCAAGTGAGCGATCTTTCCCATCACCCGTTCGCCGCCATCGCCGAGGCCGTTCCGGCGTTCGGCGCCGCCATCCGCCGCCATGACGCGGGCGATCTGCAGGGAGCCCGCAGCGCCTATCTCGACCTGATGGACCAGCCGCAGCTGACCGCGCTGTGCCTGCATCAGCTGGCGCTGATCGCCTCGGCCCGCGGCGAATATCCGCGCGCGGTCGAGCTGCTGCGCCGCTGCATCCGCCTCGACCCCAGCCAGCCGCTGGCCTATCACAATCTGCGCGCCGCCCTGGAGCGCGCCGGCGATCAAGCGGGCGCCATCGCGGCCCTGGTCGATCTCGGCTGCGTTTTCTACAATCAGGGCGATTATGGGCAGGCGGCCGATCTGTTTCGCCAGATCGTCGCCCGCGATCCCAACAATTACGCCGCTCACGTCAATCTCGGCACCGCGCTGGCCTGGCGCGGCGACTATCGCGACGCCGCCCGCCATCTGCTGCTGGGCGCCGAGCTCTATGGCCGCCTGGTCAAGGAAGTCGGCGTCTTCGCGCGCATGATCCAGACCCGCCTGGGCGACTGGCTCGACCTCCAGCCCGGCCACAGCCTGCTGCCGCCCGGCCTGCCGAGCGGCGCCATCGAGAAGGTCGAGGACGCGCTGACCACTTTGGGCAAGCTGCTCAACGACGCCAACAAGCCCGACGAGGCCATGTTGTGCCTGCGCAAATCCGTCGAGATGGCGCCCGGCTTCGCCCTCGGCCATTGGAATCTGTCGCTGGCCCTGCTGGGCGCCGGCGATTTCGCTCAGGGCTGGCGTGAATATGAATGGCGCTGGCACTGGGACCGCTTCCCCGAGCCGCGGCGCCTGCTGCCTTTGCCGCTGTGGCGCGGCGAATCGCTGGCCGGCAAGCGCATCCTGGTGTGGACCGAGCAGGGTTTCGGCGACGCCATCCACATCCTGCCGCTGGCCGCCCGCCTGGTCGATCAGGGCGCCGAGGTCTATCTCGAAGCGCCGAAACCGCTGGTGCGCCTGTTCCGCAACAGTTTCCCCGCCATCACCGTGGTCGAGCGGCCCGACAATCCCCATGCGCTCACCCTGGATATCCCGCTGGATTACGTGGTGCCGCTGATGAGCCTGCCGGACCGCCTGGCCCTGGCCAAGTCCGAGCTGCCACTGATGACCTCGTATCTGCGCGCCCGCGAGGCGGATCTGGCCATCTGGCGCGGACGCCTGCCCGCCGGCGGAAAACCGCGCGTGGGCGTGATCTGGGCCGGCCGGCCCGCCCATGCCGAGGATGCCCGGCGCTCGATCCCCTTCGACACCGTCAAGCGCCTGTTCGAGTTCGACAAGGTGCAATGGCACTCGCTGCAGGTCGGCCCGGCGCAAGCCGATCTGATCGATTCCGGCACCGTCGAGGATCTGGCGCCGTATCTCGACGATTTCGGCGATACCGCGGCGGCGATGGCGCATCTGGACCTGATCATCGCCGTCGACACCGGCGCCATGCATCTCGCCGCCGCCTGCGGCCGCCCGGTCTGGCACCTGGCCCGCACGCCGCCCGACTGGCGCTGGAACCTCGATTGGTCCAGCTCGCCCTGGTACCCGACCATGCGCATCTTCCGCCAGGCCGAAGCCGGCAATTGGGACCCGGTGCTGAACGACGTGCTGGCCGCGCTGGACGAATGGACCAGCGAGGCGGAGGCGCCGGCCAAACCCAAGCGCAAGACGGCGGGCGAGAAGGCCTAGAGCGGTTTGCGATCCCTTAGAATCGCATACTGCTCACGGCGCCGACTGGCGCCGCGCCGGTCGTCCGGCGAATACGCTGAGCCGGAGGCGATGCGTCATATATG
>JAJPHO010000052.1 GCA_021325215.1 Alphaproteobacteria bacterium | reverse complement strand
ATCGCCGGCATGGGCCTGACCTATTCGATCGGCCGCGCCATGTGGGCGGGCGTCTTCACCAAGACCATCCCCTTCCTGCGCACGCCGAAGATGGCCGACAAGGCGGCGTGGACCCACGCCTTCAGCATGGCCCGCGACGAGACGGCCTTCATGCTGTCGCAATGGGCCTGCGCCGTGGCGATCCTGGTCTCGAAGGGCTGGAACGATCTCGACGCCCGCCTGTGGGCGCTGGTGCTGATCGTGCAGTCGATGCCCTATCTGGCGGCGCTAGTCACCGCGCTGATCTCGGCCCTGCCGACCGAGCGGCTGATGACCCGCCTGAACGGCAAGTCGAACACGCCTTTGCCCTCCGCCGCCGAATAAGGTTTCCCGCATGTCCGTCGAAGATCGCCTGCGCGTCGAGAAGGTCGAACTCCTGTCCGACAATTGGTACGTGCTGCGCAAGGCGACGTTCGATTGGCGCCGGCGCGACGGAACCTGGCAGCGCCAGGAGCGCGAGGCCTATGACCGCGGCAATGGCGCGGCGATCCTGCTCTATGACGAGGAGCGCCGCACGGTGGTGCTGGTCAAGCAGTTCCGCTATCCGGTCTATACCAATGGCTGGAACGATCTGCTGATCGAGGTGCCGGCCGGCGTGCTCGACAATGCCGGCCCGGAAGAGCGCATCCGCGCCGAGGCCGAGGAGGAATCCGGTTTCCGCGTCCGCGACGTGCGCCGGGTGTTCGAGGCCTATATGAGCCCCGGCTCGGTGACCGAGAAACTCTACTTCTTCGTCGGCCGCTACCGCCCCGAGGACCGCGTCGCCGAAGGCGGCGGGCTGCACGAGGATGGCGAGGATATCGAGATGATCGAACCGACCATCGACGAGGCCCTGGCCATGATCGAGCGCGGCGAGATCTGCGACGGCAAGACCATCATGCTGCTGCAATACGCGGCGCTGCACCTGTTCAGATAAGCATTCCCGCCGCCGCGGCGATCGCCACCAGCAGCACCACCGGCACCCGCCAGGCGGCCAATCCGAGGAACAGCAGGGCGACGATCGAGAAATCGACGACGGTCGCGACCGAACTGGTGAAGACCGGATTATAGAGGGCGGCCAGCAGCAGCCCGACCACCGCCGCATTGACCCCCTCCAGCGCCCGCCGCACCGCCGCCACTTTCTGCAGGCGATGCCAATGGGGCAGCACGCCCAGCAGCATCAGGAAGGAGGGCAGGAAGATCGCCGCCACACCGAGCACGGCGCCGCGATAGCCGTCGATCGCCCCGCCCAGATAGGCGGCGAAGGTAAAGAGCGGGCCCGGCACCGTCTGGGCCAGGGCATAGCCGGCCAGGAAACGGTCATCGGCGATCCAGCCGGGCGGCACCAGGGCGTCGCGCAGCAGCGGCAGCACCACATGGCCGCCGCCGAACACCAGGGAGCCGGCGCGGAAGAACCGGTCGAACAGGGCAACGGTCCGGTCGCCGCCCAGCTCGGCGATCAGCGGCAGGCCGACCAGCCCGAAGACCAGCAGGATCAAAGCCGGCCAGGACAGCCAGCCGGGCAGACCGATGCCGCGCCCTTGCTCCACCCGCGCGGTTTCGCCGCGCGACGGCAGGAACTGGCCGGCGATCACCCCCAGCGCCATGGCCGCGAGCTGCCCCGGCGCGCCCGGCGCCAGCAGCGCCAAAGCCAGCGCCGCCACCATCACGGTCTGGCGCCAGCGCTCGGCGGCCAGTTTGCGGCCCAGGCTCCACACCGCTTCGGCCACCACGGCGCAGGCCAGCAATTTCAGCCCATGGACCCAGCCGCCGCCGAACAGATCGCGATGCGCGCCCAGTTCCACCCCGCACCAGGCCATGATCAGGGCGGACGGCAGGGTAAATCCCAGCCAGGCCGACGCGGCGCCGGCGATCCCGCCCTGTTTCAAGCCGATGGACAGGCCGAGCTGGCTGCTGGTCGGTCCCGGCAGGAATTGGCACAAGGCCAGCAGATCGGCGAAGGCGGTTTCATCGAGCCAGCGCTTGCGCTCGACGAATTCCGTTCGGAAATAGCCGATGTGCGCCACCGGTCCGCCGAAGCTGGTCAGGCCCAGCCGCAGGAAGGTGAAAAATATCTGTAAAGTCCGCATCGGTTGCCACGTATTAATCTTTTATCCGTACCATCGATAGCATAGGTATTAGGTAAGCTCTCCATCATCTCGTGTTTTTGGGGCAAATCGTTGCAAGCGTCGCTGGTCCGTCCATCCTGGCTGAATGCCGCCTTCTTCTCCCTGGCGCTGCTCGCCTCTTCCGAGGCGTGGGCGGTGGGCACGGCCGCGCCGCAGCCGGACGGAACCGCGAACGAGATCCATCGCCGCCTGAGCGAGGCCAGCGACATCCTGAAGATCGACAATGAGGTGCTCGACGCCGACGCGCTGCGCCGCTTTTACGAGACGCGCCTGTACCGCCCGGCCTGGGGCTCGCTGGCCGATCAGCTGATGCCGATCCTGTCCGCCGCCGATCAGGAGGGCCTGCCGCTGCATCCCTTGCACCTGGCCGCCATCAATGCCCGCCGCCAGGCCGCCGCCAGCCCGCAGAAACAGGCCGAGACCGACCTTCTGCTGACCGACGGGCTGCTGCGCTATGCCAGCGCCATGCGCGGCCAGCGCGTCGACCCCGAGGACATCGAGGACGACTGGTTCCTGGAACTGCCGCAATTCAATCCGGTGATCTTTCTGAAAGATCACGTCAACGACCTGCCCTCGGCGCTGCAGACCCTGGCGGCGCCCTATATGGGCTATCAGCTGCTGAAGACCAAGCTGGCCGAGATGCGCCAGATCGCCGCCGCCGGCGATTGGCCGAAAGTCACCGCGGGTCCGCCGCTCAAGCCCGACGCCGACGATCCGCGCATCGCCGAGGTGCGCCGCCGCCTGATGGCCACCGGCGAGCTGGCGGCCGACGCCGACACCGCCTCGACCGCCTATGACGCGACCCTGCTGGCCGCGGTGCAGCTGTTCCAGCGCCGTCACGGCCTGGCCGACGACGGCGCGCTGGGGCCGCGCACCATCGCCGCCATGAATGTCTCGGCCTCCGACCGCGCCCGCCAGATCGCCATCAATATGGAGCGCTGGCGCTGGCTGCCCGAGCGGCTGGAAAAGGACCATATCGTCGTCAATGTTCCGGCCGCCCAGATGGAAGTGGTCGAAAACGGCGCCGCCGTGATGTCGATGAAGGTGGTGGTGGGCGATCCCGACCATCCGACCCCGGCTTTGCATGCGCGGATGACGTCGCTGGTGCTGAACCCGGTCTGGCGCGTTCCCGCCTCGATCGCCACCAACGAGATCCTGCCCAAGCTGAAGAAGAATGCCGGCTATCTGATCGCCAACGACCTCGAACTGGTCAGCCCCGACATCGCGCCGGGCAGTCCGGAGAGCCAGGGCGTGGGCATTCCGTGGAGCACGATGAATTCGATGCCGTGGGCGGTGCGCCAGCGGCCGGGCTCGGACAATTCGCTGGGCCGCATCAAGTTCAACATTCCCAACAGCGACGACATCTATCTGCACGACACGCCCAACCGCAAGGCGTTCACCCGCAGCGACCGCGCCCTGTCGCACGGCTGCGTGCGCCTCGAACATCCGGACGAGCTGGCGCTTTACGTGCTGCGCGACAAGGATTGGTCGCGCGACAAGCTGCAGGACGAGATCGGCAAGGGCGACACCCACACGGTGACCCTGCAGAAGACCCTGCCCGTCTGGCTGCTCTATTGGACCATGTGGGTCGACGCCGACGGCGTGCTGCAGGTACGCGACGACATCTATGACCGCGACCTGCATCTGGCCGCCGCGCTGGCCAAGGCCAGCCACGCCCCGCTGCTGCCCGACCATACGCAGAAACTTCTTCCCAAAACGGTTGTTTGTGACGGTTGTCGGGCGCCCTAAGACTGTGTTATCAAGGACACAGGTAAGGGAAATCGATGTGATCGATCGGGATAACCGATCAGAGAACACGTAAGTCGCTTGGGGGATGATCAATGGCCGTGACGTTGTTCGGGATGCTCCGCCGATGCTGAGCAGACGAGGTTTCATGATTCTCGGCGCCGCCGCCGGTTCTTCACCCCTCCTCCCCCTCTCACCCGTCGAAGCAGCGCTGCACGCGCATGTGGAGCGATCCGTCGCCCTCCACAACATCCATACCGGCGAAAGCCTCAAAGCCACTTATTGGGTCCAGGGCCATTACCAGCCCGCCGCGCTGAAGCAGTTCAATCACCTGCTGCGCGACCATCATTCCGGCACGGTCCACGCCATGGACCCGCGCGTCATCGACCTGATCTGCTCGCTGCAGCACAAGATGGGCACCAAGAAGCCCTTCCAGGTGATTTCAGGCTATCGCTCGCCGGGCACCAACGCCTATCTGCACGACCACACCGACGGCGTCGCGCAGCACAGCCTGCATATGGACGGCAAAGCCATCGACATCCGCCTGGAAGGCACCAGCGTCGGCACTCTCGGCCGCGCCGCGCGGTCCTTGCGTGCCGGCGGCGTGGGGCAATACCCGGATTCGGGCTTCGTGCATGTGGATGTGGGCCGGGTGAGGCACTGGTAGGTCAACCTATCATGATGATAGGTGTTTTCGTTGACTGACGCCCATCTCAAACCTATCATCATGATAGGTTTGAGATGGATAAGAGCTCCGCAAAAAGAGCGATCATAGCTCTCGCCCGAGATGGCAAGCTGGCGCTGACGCAGCATGCCAAAACGCGCGCGCCTGAAGCGGGGAAATATCCTCTCACTCTCGAACAGATCAGGAATTGCCTGCTCTACGGCAACATCACCGAGGGGCCGACGCCAGACTTCCTGGCGAAGAGCGACAAGGGCGCCTGGAAGTTCGCCATGGAACGGCTCCGCGCCACTGAACGACATACCGTCGCCGGCGTATTGATCGTGGAGACGCGCATTCTGGTCATAACCGGTTTCGAATGGAGCAAGCCGGTACGGCGAAAGCCTCTCATTGAGGATTATGACGATGACGAAGTCTGAGCAGCCTTACCACTACACCGAATGCGGCCTGGATTACGTCTATCTGGCAGATGGATATACCGTCCATGAGACTGGATATGGCCCGGCCGTGGAGGTGCACAATGCTGTGGAGCTCAACAGGAAAATCGCCCGGGAAATCGTCCGGCGCCAAGGCCCTCTGACGGGCCAGGAGGTTCGTTTCCTGCGCGGTCTCATGGACCTGACCCAGCAGGAGTTGGGGGCTCTTTTAGGAAAGGATGCCCAGAGCGTCGCCCGATGGGAAAAAGCGAAAACCGCGCTTCCCAAGATCGAGGACATTGTCTTGCGCCAGATCTATCTGGAAAAGGCCGGACATTCGCCACAACTCATCGAAACCGCTCAGCGTGTCGGCGCGATCGATAAACGGCTCGAACGCGTCGAATTCACGGAAAAAAACGGCCGATGGACCGAGGAAGCCGCCGCCTGACGACTCACTGCCCCAGCTTCAGCGGAATCCCGAAATAATCCTGCGGCCTGACGAACTGGCTCGGGTCGGCTTTGACCCGGTGCAGGTTGGATAACACCAGCTCACCCGCCGTGGGCGAGCCCTGATAGGTCACCACGCCGGCCGCCTTGACCAGAATGCCGTCGGCGGTACGCCACAGATCGCCGACGAAGGCGCCCTTGTCGACGTGATAGCGGGTGACCGTCTCGCCATCCATCCTCTCGATGCCGGATTCGCGGCCATGCAGCAGATCCGTGCCCAACCCGCCCAGCAGATTGCTCATCATGGTGAAGCTGCTCGACATGTACCAGCGGCGCTCCGGCCACAGCATGGCGGCCTCGTCGATATCCCGGCGCAGCAGCAGCACCTGCTGGCCGCTGCCGGTCAGGAATTCCCAGCGCTCGCGCCCGGGCGCGTGGACGACCTTGCCGTGGAAATGCTGTTTCCCCGAGGTCAGGGCGTAATCGGCCTGATAATCGACCTTGGCATCGACCAGATCGAGCGCGTTCAGGGCGATGCTCATCTGCGCCGAGGCGGCGCGTCCGCCCAGGGCGATCAGCAGCACTAGCAGCAGGCGGCCGATGTGTTTCATGACCCGTTGCCCGCCAGCAGGGTTTCGAAGCGGGCCAGCGTCTCGGCGGAATCCCACGGCGCCTCGCCCTCGATGCGGGCGATCTCGCGGCCCTCGCGGTCGATGATCAAAGTGGTCGGCAAGCCGCGCAGGCCCAGGGCCTTGGCGGTGGCATTGTCGGGATCGATATATTTGGACAGCGCCTTGACGCCCAGCTCATCGTAGAATTTATCGACCGGCTTGCGCCCCCCGAGATCCTGCGAGACCGGGATGACCACCAGGCCCTTGTCACCCAGGGCCGCCTGCAGACGATCGAAGCGCGGGAACTCGGCGCGGCAGGGCGCGCACCAGGTGGCCCAGACGTCCAACACCACCACCTTGCCCTTGAAGTCGCCCAGGCTGAGCGTCTTGCCGTCCTGATCGGTGAAGGTGAAGGCCGGCACGGACTTGGGCGCCCCGGCGGTCCAAGTGACAGCCTGCGTGACGCCTCGGCCGCCGGTGGGCGGATTGATCGAGAAGCTGAGCCAGGCGGCTCCGCCGGCGACGGCTGCGGCAACGATGATCCAACGCCACTGCAAGGAAGACGAGCTTTTCATGGCGGTCAACTTACCGCCTGACGCGGAACCCGCGCAATCGGGTGTTTCATCGTTGAACTCCCTTTCCGGTCACCTCCGCACGCCGAAAGTATCCGCATAAATATGGCGATATTTGGCGAGATAAGAGGCCATCGCGGACGGATCGCCCTTGGGGCCTGTGTGATAGAACCCCACGGCCCGCTCCAGACTGCCGGTCTGCTGCCAGTGATAGCGCAGGATGGCCGAGGCCGCATAAGCCCCGGCGCACCCATCATCGCGCAGCAGCCCATAAGCCGATGCCTGGTTGGGCAGTTTCCAATAGGCGGTGACCCCTTACGTGCGGGAACGGTTGGAAGCGGTTCTCGCCTATGACGATCTCAAGCCCGCCGATGCGTTGGCTGCGACCGGATACAATTGGCCGGACGAAGAAACGCTGGAGCTTCTTCAGCTCTATATGGAAATGAAAAATCCCCATGAAGGCATAGACGTCCTCGTCAATGACTGGTTCGAGCGCGCCATCGAAAAATACATCGTCATTGGCAACACGATTTCCACCATATGCCAGTTTGTCACCTGGGGAATAGTGGCGTGGCTCTACATCGTCAGTAACGAATTGACGACGAATGCCTCGAATTTTGCTCACGGCGTAGCACATTAGGAGTTGGAAGAATGCAGCAATTACTAGGCTATGTTCTCGGGCTTATTCTCACCGGTCTCGCCGCCTACGGGGCCTATGAGGCTTACAGCTCGGCGATGGATGGCCAGCATATCGAATCATTGCAGACGCAATTGAGCTCGATGCAGCAGCAGATCACCACGCAATATCAGCGGCGGCCCGGGCGCTATACCTGGACCAATTTGGCGACGACGACGCTCATCAGCAGCAAGATCGCCCCGCAATCGGCGATCAACGGGACCGCCGTCACCAATCCCTTCGAAGGGACCTACATCGTTCTCGGTAATAAGGATGGGGCGGTTTCGCCGCTCAGCACCTTCTCGGTTATCGCCGACAACATCCCCGAGAGCGATTGCGAGCAGATCATCAAGTCGTTCGGCGCCGGCGGCGGGCTCAATGGCGGGCCGATGTATGGCTATGCCGTCACGGCCACCAGTGCCGGCGGCGGAACGCTGTCGACGGTCATCCCGGATACCGACGATAACGCGGTCAACAACTGCAGCGCGCCGGGCACTCCGACGGTGGCGATCCAATTCGTCTTCAACGGATGAGCGTCTGACATGCTGGTCCAGCTCACCGCCGTTTGCCTGATGGCCGCCGCTCAATCCTACGCCGTGCCGGCGGAAAGCCTCTATTCGGTGCTGCGGGTCGAAGGCGGCTGGATCGGGCTGGCCAAGCCCAATCTGCGCAAGGATGGCACGGTGCGGTCGGAGGATCTGGGGCCGTTTCAGATCAACACCTCCTGGCTGCCGACCTTCGTCGCCATCCGCCGGGGATCGAGGCCCGACAGATCAGCGAAAAGCGGAATTCGGCAAAGCGGGCACAATGCTGGCACCAAGCGCTGGCTCATCCAGCAGACGTGAACGCTGGAATCGTAAGCGACGTGGCGGCTGACGCCCATGCGTTCATAACGGAACGGAACCCCGAAAGCGCCGGTGGTATGCTGCGTGGTCATGACCAACTTGCCGGTTACCGCAGCGTCGATCGACGCCTCGGCAGTCGACAATGTACGGCACTCGCCGATCTTGATGGCATGAGGCGCCAAACGCAGGCTGGTATGGATTTTCTGGGCGAAGGGGTCTTCCCCTTCGCCAACGTCATACATGGCTAATTGGCAGATCTCCGGCGCCATGAATTCGACCGGATCGTCGATTCCGATGACGTCGATATGGCCTCCCCGCGCCTGCACCATATCGATGCAGAACAGATTGAGCGTGGTGCTCTTACCATTGTCGGTCGGTGCCGTAATGGTAAATAGGCCGGCCCCGATATTCTGGACGAAATAAAGACTTTCAAGCTGCTTCGGCAGGCCGCCCAGGAGACTGACCGCCCAGCTCCATTTGAAATGGCCAAAGAACGCGGACGCTGCGAGACCGAGAACGCCCAGCGCCCCCACGACCATCAGGATGTTCCGGACGTTAGTGAAGATGTCGCTGGTCTTGCTCTGGACCGAGCTGAAGACGGTAGTGGAAGTTTGAGCCCAGGCGGGCACACCCAGCAGCGTTGCCGAAAAGGCAACAACCCCAAAAAACAGTGCAACGCGAGCTGCAGAGCCATGACTTCCCTGAATATCGAACATCGCAGAAGGCTTTCCCGTTAGTGATTTTCCATTTTATATCCATTTTGGATACATTCGTCTACACACAAAGCAATCCGACCGCCGGCATATCGCTGGCTCCAGGCAAAGCCCTTGACGAAAAAGGGATATCGGCGGATTCTTGCTATCTACTCCCGCGGCGACCGCGGTTCGCCTGCTGCAGGCGCCCCGGCACCGCCCATCCATTCCAACCCGTAGTTTGGGACCGCCAGGCGGCTCGACTGAAGATATGACCCTTCACGACCAACCCAACCGCATTCGCGAATGGCGCAGCCGGCGCAGGATGTCGCTCGCGGAACTTGGGGAAACGGTGGGACTGAGCCGATCCGAGATCAGCAAGCTGGAGAATGGCAGCCGCCGCGTGCGCGCCGAGCATCTGGTGATTTTGGCCAAGGCCCTGAAGGTGCCGCCGGAAGAACTGATGGATCGCGACACCGTGCGCGACATGCTGGGCGACATTCCACAGCAGGCGCCCGCGCCGGCTCCTGCTGCGGCGACGCTGCCGGTGCGCCAATGCCGCCGCCAGGGCGGGATGGTGATCGTGCCGGACCCGGAAACGCCCGGCATGGCCATCGAGGCGCCGCCGCAGCTGGCTAATGTTCCAGGCGCCTATGCCTTCTACATGCCCGACACGTCCTATGAACCCCGCGTGCCGGTCGGCGCGCTGCTGATGGTCAATACCGTGCTGCCGCCGCGCGCCGGCGACATGGCGGTGGTGCATATGGAGGGCGCCGAGCCGTTCCTGGCCTCGGTCGAACGCCAGGGCGACCGGCTGGTGGCCGTCGCCAACAAGGATACGGCGCCGGTCGATCTGAACGGCCCGCACGTGGCCCGCACCCATCGCATCGCCGGCATCTGGTTCGCCTGACCTATCGAGGGATAGGACGGTAATTCTCGGTCGCCAGCTGCCAGACGGTTGGCGAGGGAAGGACGACATGCCGGTGATAGGCATGCGCGGGTGCGCGGATCACCACCTCCTCGACGGTGACATTGCGGCAATCCTCGCCCCTGCCCAAGGTGACCTCCAGCGTCCTGGTGGCACCGGGCGGTATGTGGCTGACGCTCTTTTGCAGCACCTTCGGCCCCGCTCCGCCAACTACATCCCCCCAAATCGTGAACTTGATGACAAAATCTTTCTCGAAATTTCCATTATTTTTTAAATCAATTGTAAAGCGGAACACCACGAAACCGCCGACATTGACCGCATAGACTTTGACGCGAGCAGAAATTTCATCACTCAAGTAACGCGATAACATGTCTCCTCCAGGGCCATTCTGTCATGGACACGGAGATAATCTTCAAAATCAGAAGAAACACACCGCCCATAAACCTGGCAATATCGACCAAATATATGATATTAAATATTTTCTCCCATTTTGGGAGATTTTAGAAGAACCTTTTTGCTGTCGGGGTCAGAGCGAGACCTCGAAATGCCGCACAAAAAGCAGATTCACACGGACAGACACCGAGCGTTCCGAGCCTTGCTGGTCGCGGAACGCAGGGCGAAAGGTTTTACCCAAACCGAAATCGCGCGGCGCCTCGGCAAACCCCCCTCCTATGTCGCCAAATACGAATTGGGGGAGCGGCGCCTGGACGTGCTGGAATTCCTCGATCTGTCGGAAGCCATCGGCTTCGATGCCAGCGCTTTGCTGGAAAAACTGGGAAAAACGGGCCGTTAGCGCCCCCGCCGCCGGCGCCAGCCGGCCGGCGCCTCCCCCACCATCCGGCTGAAGACGCGGGTGAAATGGCTCTGGTCGGCGAAACCGCAGGCCAGCGCGATGTCGGCCAGGGACAGAGCCCCCTCGGCCAGCAGCCGCTGCGCCCGATCGATGCGGCAGCGCTGGCGCCAGCGGTGCGGCGTGGTGCCGGTGGACAGGCGGAAGGCCTTGGCGAAATGGCCGCGCGACAGGCCGCATTGCTCGGCCACGTCGCCCAGCGTCAAATCGAGTTCGCAATCGGCGGCCAGCACATCCTTGGCGCGCTGAAGCTGAAAGGGCGACAGCCCGCCCTTCACGAACGCGAAAGAGCCCTCGCCCGCGCCGCCATAATGGCACATCAGATGATGCAGCAGCGCGCCCACCACATGGTCGACGAACAGCGCACTGGCCTGCTTGGGACAGGCCAAGGCCGGCAGCAGCGCCCCCGCCAGATGCCGCACGACCGGGTCCATCGCGCCGGGCGGACAGGTCAGAGCCTCGATCCGGCGTATGCCGGCCTGCCCGGCCGCCTCGTCCAGCGCGGCGCGCGGAATATAGAAGACGACGCTTTGATGCGTGTGGGTGATGCGCGCCGAAAACTCGTCCACCAGATTGACGATGCGCATCGAGCCGGCCTCATAGCCCTGGACGATCTTGGGGCGGCCGCGGCTCAGCAATTCATGGTGCGGCAGGTCGGTCAGGTAATGGGCCAGGATGAAGGTGTCCTCGGCCGGCACGCGCGGCGACAGGCCGAGCTGGGCCCGCCCGACCGCGAGGCGGTTGACGGCGATGCGCGACGACAGCAGCCCCTGCGAGAGCAAAGCGGGCGGTGCTGCGATATTGAGGCTGTGGGCGATCACATCGCCATAGGAACGGGAGGTATCCTTCGCGGCCGGCTGCGGCCTGGCCGCAACCGCCTGGAAGGAATATGGTAACTGGTGCTTCGTTCTGCCTCCGCTTCTGGCGCTGATCACGCCGTTCCTCTCGCCGGCCGAAATCCGCAAAGCCTGATCGCGCCGCTGCTGGCGCTGGTCTATGCGCTGGCCTTCGTCGACCGCGCTCTGGTCGCGGTGGCGGGCGGACCGATCAAGGCCGATCTCGGCCTTACCGACACGCAATTCGGCCTGCTGGGCGGCACCGCCTTCGCCTTGCTGTTCTGCCTGGGTGCCGTGCCGCTCGGCTGGCTGTCCGACCGCACCGACCGCCGCCGCCTGATCGCCGCCGGCATCCTGGCCTGGAGCGTGATGACCGCTTTGTGCGGCCTGGCCTCGGATTTTCACACCTTCATCCTGGCCCGGATCGGCGTCGGGCTGGGCGAGGCCTGCCTGATCCCGGCCGGCGTTTCGCTGATCCGCTCCGGCGTCGCGCCGGAAAAGCGCGGCCGGGCCGTCGCCGTGTTCCTGATCGGGGCGACCGCGGGCAGTGCCCTGGCGCTGCTGGGCGGCGGCTGGCTGCTGGGCGAGATCGAGTCCTGGCGGACCCTGTTCCTGGGCGCGGCCATTCTCGGGCTGCCGGTGGCGGTTCCGGTTCTGATCATGCGCGAACCGGCGCGCGATCCCTGGCCTGGCTTGGGTGCGGCGGGGCGCCATATCGTCCGGTTCCGCTCGGCCTATGGCTGGCTGACGGCGGGAACGGCATGCAGCATCGTCCTGGCCCAGGCGCAGGCCATGTGGATTCCCCAGCTGTTCGAGCGTTCCTTCGGCATGACCGCGGGGCGCGCGGCGATCCTGACCGGGCTGCTCTATGTGCTGTCGGCGCCGATCGGCCAATGGGTCGGCGGCGCGCTGATCGACCGGATGCGTCGGCAGGGCGTCGCCGCGCCCAGCCATATGCTGCTGGCGGTCTGCTTCGCGCTAAGCCTGGTGCCCGCCGCGCTGTTCTGCACCGCCGGCACCCTGACAGTGGCGGCGCCGGCTTATTGGCTGTTCAATCTGGTCGTCTTCGCCTCCACTCCCGCCGGCATGTCGGGCTGGCAGCGCCTGACTCCGTCTGGGCTGCAGGGCTCGGTGATGGCGCTGCTGACCGCCGCCGCCAACCTGGCCGCGCTGGGATTCGGGCCGCCGGCGATCGGCGCCCTGGCCGACCGCTGGAGCCTGGGACCGGCGCTGCTGACCGTTTGCCTGGCGGCGGGGGTCGCGGGCATCGTTCTGGCCCTGCTGGGCCGCATGTCGTTCGCCGAAGCAATCGGGCGGTTGGTCGAAGGGGCGGATTGACAGGAAGGGGGTCAACCCCCAGCCTAGCCGCCAAATTTTCCTGAGGAGACGTTCATGAAATTTACCGCGCGGCGCCTGCCGATCTTCGCGTTGACCCTGATCCTGCTGGGCACCGGTGCCCACGCCGCCGAGAAGGCCGCGGCCACCACCCTGGCCGCCAGCAACCCCTTCGCGAAAGCCTCGCCCCTCCCCTACGGCGCCGAGCCGATGAACGAGATCAAGGACGGCGATTTCAAGGACGCCATCCTGGTCGGCATCGCGCAGGAAGATGCCGAGGTCGCCAAGATCGCCAACAGCAAGGACAAGCCGACCTTCGAGAACACCATCGCGGCGCTCGACCATACCGGCGCCCTGCTCGGCCGCGCCAACACCCTGTTCCAGCAACTGACCCAGGCCAACACCAACGACACCCTGGACAAGATCAATGAGGACGTGACCCCGAAGCTGCAGGCGCATCAGGATTCGATCCTGCTGAACGCCAAGCTGTTCAAGCGCGTCAAGGCGGTCTACGAGGCGCGTGAGACCTCGGGCCTGACCGATGACCAGAAGTTCCTTACCGTCGGTACCTATCGCCGCTTCGTCCATTCCGGCGCCGAGCTGCCGGCCGACAAGAAGAAGCAGCTGACCAAGATCAACGAGCAGATCGCCAAGCTGGCCAATGATTACCGCACCCGCCTGCTGGGCGCCGCCAAGGAAGCCGCCGTGCTGGTCGAGGACAAGGCGCAGTTGGACGGCCTGTCCGAAGCCGATGTCGCCGCCGCCGCGACCGCCGCCAAGAAGGCCGGCCAGGAGGGCAAATATCTGCTGGTGGTCCGCAACACGACCCAGCAGCCGCTGCTCGCCTCGCTGAAGAACCGCGATCTGCGCCTGAAATTGATGCAGGCCTCGGAGACCCGCGGCGAGCATGGCGGCAAGAGCGACGTGCGCGAGCTGATCACCACCCTGGCGCAGCTGCGCGCCCAGAAGGCCGAGCTGATGGGCTTCGCCACTTTCGCCGCCTTCACCGAAGCCGAGCAGATGGCCAAGACCGCCGACGCCGCCAAGAAGCTGCTGCTCGACCTCGCCCCCGCCGCCGTCAAGAAGGCCAAGCAGGAAGCCGCCGAGATCCAGGCGACCATCGATGAGCAGAAGGGCGGCTTCAAGCTGACCGCCGCCGATTGGAACTTCTATTCCGAGCAGGTCCGCAAGGCCAAGTACAGCGTCGACAATAACGAGGTTCAGCAGTACTTCGAGATCAACCGCGTCCTGCAGGACGGCGTGTTCTTCGCCGCCAACAAGATGTACGGGCTGACCTTCAAGGAACGCCACGACGTCCCGACCTACAGCCCCGACATGCGCGTGTTCGAAGTGTTCGAGGAAAGCGGCAAGCCGCTGGCCCTGTTCATGTTCGACCCGTGGCAGCGCCCCAACAAGAATGGCGGCGCCTGGTGCACCTTCATGAACGTGCCGTCGGGCATCGACAACCGCCTGCCGATCCTGGTCAACACCGAGAACTTCACCAAGCCCGAGGACGGCAAGCCGGCGCTGATCTCGTTCGACGACGTGACCACCATGTTCCACGAGTTCGGCCATGCGCTGCACGGCATGTTCTCGGTGCATTATTACGGCGGCGAGAACGGCTTCAACGTGCCGACCGACGTGGTCGAATTCCCGTCGCAGTTCAACGAGCATTGGGCGCTGGAGCCGAGCGTGTTCGCCAACTACGCCAAGCACTACCAGACCGGCGCCGCGATGCCGCAGGAACTGGTCGACAAGATCAAGAAGGCGCGCACCTACGGCAAGGGCTACGCCACCACCGAATATGTCGCCGCCGCCCTGCTCGACCTGGAATGGCACAGCCTGACCGCCAAGGACGCCAAGGTGACCGACATCGACGCCTTCGAGACCGCCGCCCTCAAGAAGGACGGCGTCGATCTGGCCGAGGTGCCGCCGCGCTATCGCACCCCCTATTTCCTGCACATCTGGGGCAATGGCTATGAGGCGAACTACTACGCCTATATGTGGGGCGAGATCCTCGACGACGACGCTTACGAATGGTTCACCGAGAATGGCGGCATGACCCGCCAGAACGGCCAGACCTTCCGCGACAAGATGCTGGGCCGCACCTACACCGCCGACCCGATGGACATCTATCGCGGCTTCCGCGGCCGCGATCCGTCCGCCGAGGCCATCAAGCGCGAGCGCGGCCTGGAATAAGCCAGCAGGCTCAAAGCGTTAAGGGCGCTCCGCGAAAGCGGGGCGCCTTTTTCTTTGCCCCGGGCCGGATAATTTATGTGCGCAAAAGCATGAAGTCGGACAACAACTCGACCAAACAGCGAAAGTACAAGAAATATTTATCTGGAAAACTGTAATCAAACAGTGATTTTCCTTTTTTCCGCATCGCATTAAAAAGAGCGCGCCGGCCAAAAGAACACGACAAAAATATTGTCATGAAAACGTCCAGTCAGTTCGCCAGTTGAATTTAACCTGGAGGCATTCATGTTCAATAATTTCCGTCGTCGCGGCGTTATCGCCGCTGCTCTGCTGTGCAGCCCGGCCGCCGTGCTGGCTGCTCAGCTGGAAGAGACCCAGTCGGTCCAAGTCCATTTCGACGATCTCAACCTGACCAGCCGCAGCGGCCGCGCCGCTCTGAACGCCCGCCTGGCCCAGGCGGCCAACGAAGCGTGCCAGAAGCCCGCCGCCACCCGCGACCTGGCTGCCCGCGAACAGTTCCAGGAATGCCGCAAGCAGGCCCTGGCCGGCGCCGAATCGCAGATCCAGCGCGCTCTCGGCACCTCGACCCTCGCCAGCAACGACCTCTGAAAAGCAATGGGCGCCCGGCGGAAAACCGCCGGGCGCCCATGACACACAACCTTATTCCGCGTCTGCGTAGATCTTGACCAGGTCGGTCAGGAAGTCGCGGGCGATATAGACCGAGCGCACGCTCTTGCGCTCGTTCAGCCCATGGACGCCGCCGCCATCGGGCTCGCCCCAGCTGCCCGGCACGCCATAGACCGGAATGCCGGCCGCTTCGAGGAACACGCCGTCGGTCGCACCGGTCGACATGGACGGGATCAGCGGCACGCCGGGATAATATTTCGCCACCATCGCCTTGGCCGGCTCGATCACCTTGGGATCGAGGGGCGGCGGCACGGCGTCGGGGCCGCGCTGCTGATTGGCGGTGATCTTCAGCTTCGGATCGTCGATCACCTTGGCTAGGGTCGCCATGGTGCCTTCCACCGTCTCGCCGGGGAAGATGCGGCAATTGATGTTCACACCGGCCCGCTGCGGCAGCGCGTTCTCGGCATGGCCGCCATCCAGCAGGGTGGCGACGCAGGTGGTGCGCAGCATCGAGTGGTAGGACCGGTCCTTCGACACGATGGCTTCGGCGGCCTTGTCATCCGGGTTCTGCGACAGGGCGATCATGGCCTGGCCCGTCTCGTCGTTGCGCAGCTTGCCGGCCTCGGCGAAATAGGTCCGCGTGGTGTCGGTCATCTTCACCGGGAATTCGTAGTCGCGGATCTTGGTGATCGCATCGGCCAGCTCGTAGATCGCGTTGTCGCGGACCGGGATCGAGCTGTGACCGCCCGGATTGGTCGCTTCGATGCGATAGTTCTGCGCCTTCTTCTCACCCACCTGGATGTTCTCGACCAGCAGCTTGCCGTGACCGTCGGTACGGCCGCCGCCGCCCTCGTTCAGGGCGAAGGCTGCCGAAATGGCGTCGAGCTTGTTCTTGGCCAGGTAATCGGCGCCGTTGAAGGCGTCGGTGGTCTCCTCACCGCAGGTCAGCGCCAGCTTGATGGTGCGCTTGGGGTGGAAACCCTCCTTCTTCCAGCGCGCCAGCATGTCGACCCAGATGGCATCCAACGCCTTCATGTCGGCGGTGCCGCGGCCATAGAAGTAGTTGTTCTCTTCGATCAGGGTGAAGGGGTCGCGGGTCCAGTCCTCGCGCTTGGCTTCCACCACGTCGAGATGGCCCAGCAGCAGGATCGCCTTCTCGGTCTTCGAGGTACCGGCCAGGTAAGCGGTCAGGCCGCCTTCCTTGGGATGCTCGGGCACCGAGAACGGGGTGACTTCCTTATCGGTGAAGCCGGCCTTCTTGAGATGCGCCGCCAGGCGCTCGGCGGCCTTGGTGCAGCTGCCGGCGGACAGGGTGGTGTTGGTCTCCACCAATTCCTTGTACAGCGCCCGGAACGCCGTCTGATCCGGCCGCAACGGCTGGTCCATCGGCGGCTCTTCGGCCAGGACCGGCGCGGCCGACAAGGCCAGACCCGCCAGCAACAGCTTCAACCTCTGCATTGCATCCCCCTTTACGATTATGTCCCATCAACGATGGAAGATCGAAAGAAGGTTGTCCATCCGGCAGAGTTGGCAAAAGAAACTGATTCTTGCTGTCTAACCTTATGCCCCGATCAGGTCGATCAGCCGGTCCACCGTCGCCAGCGCCTTCGGGAAGTCGTAGGACTCCGTCTGTTCGACCAGCTTCTTGCCCAGCGCCGCGTGGTCGCGGGGCAGGACGCCGGCCAGTTCGCGGCAATGGCGGGCGGCGTCGGTGTCGGCGTCGGCCACCAGCATGCGCAGCATCTTCAGGCGGCTCAGCACCTCGCCGGGCGTGTCGACCTGGTTGGGTTCCGACGCGGTGGCGGGGTTGTTGATCACCTGGTCGATCAGATGCAGCGCCTGCTCCAGCGCCTGCAAGGTGGCGATATAGCTTTCGCGCACCCCATCCTCGCCATGATCGTCGCGTACCGCCGCTTCCAGGCGGCCGGCGACGGCCTGCAGTTCCAACAGGCCGATGGTGCCGGCGATGCCCTTCAGGCTGTGCGCCGTGCGGACCGCGCCTTCGATGTCGCCACCGGCCCGCATATCCTCGAAATTGCGCGAGAAATTGGGCGCGTCGGCCTGGAAGCGCTGCATCATCTTGATCAGCAGCGCCATATTGCCGCTGGCGCGGCGCAGGGCGGCATCGAGATCGAGCGCGACCGCGGTCGGCTTTTCGGGGCCGGCCACGCGCTTCGGTTCGGCGGAATCGGTGCCGCCGATCGTCCAGCGATAAACCACCTGGCGCATCTCCTCCGGCTCGACCGGCTTGGACACATAGTCGTTCATGCCGGATTCCAGCGCCCGCTCGCGATCGCCGCTCATGGCGTTGGCGGTCATGGCGATGATCGGCAGCTTGGCGAAGCGGTCGGCGCGGCGCAGCTGGCGCGTCGCCGAATAGCCGTGCAGCACCGGCATCTGCACGTCCATCAGCACGCAGTCGACGCTTTCCTTGTCGAGCAGTTCGACGGCTTCGAGGCCGTTCTCGGCGATCAGCACCACGGCGCCGGCCTGCTCCAGCAGCTCGCGCGCGCACAGCTGGTTGATGTCGTTATCCTCGACCACCAGCACTCGGACGCCGTCGAGACGCGCCTTCTCGCCCACCGCCAGGGTGGACGACATGCGGGTCAGATCGGCGTCGGGCATCACGCTGATGATGGCGTCGAGCACCGTCGAAGCGCTGACCGGCTTCAGCAGCGGACCGACGAATTCATGCTTCTCGACCTCTTCCGAGATCTCATCGACCGCGCTGGCGGTGACGATGATGATCACCGGGCGGCCGGTCTCGCCGGCGATCTCGCGGATCTGGCGGCCGACTTCGATGCCGCCTTCATCCTGCAAGGCGTGATCGAGCACCACGACGTCGAAATCGGCATCGTCGGCCTTGAAGGCATCCAAGGTCTGCTGTGCCGTCTCGGCCTGAATCACCTGGCAGCCGAAGGCCTCCAGATGGGTCGACAGCAGCTCGCGCGCGTTGGTCTGGTTGTCGGCGACCAGGGCGCGGACCTGCTGGAAGGCGGTGCGCGACGAGTTCTTGGCGGTGGCGATGGTGCCGACCTGCAGCGAGATCTCGAACCAGAAGGTCGAGCCCTTGTTGATCGTGCTGCTGACGCCGAAACGGCCCTGCATCAGCTCGACCAGCCGCTTGCAGATGGCCAGGCCCAGACCGGTGCCGCCGAAGCGGCGGGTGATCGAGCCGTCGGCCTGGCTGAACGGCGCGAACAGCGAAGCCTGCTGTTCTTCCGAAATGCCGATGCCGGTGTCGGTCACCGAGAAGCGCAGATTGACCGAGTCCTTCTTCTTGCCGAGGAATTCGGCGCGGAAGCGGACCTCGCCCGACGGGGTGAACTTGATGGCGTTGCTGCCCAGATTGAGCAGGATCTGCGAGAGGCGCAGCGGATCGCCCGACACCACCGGCGGAACCTTGGGGTCGATGTCGAAGGTGAGCTTGAGCCCCTTCTCGCCCGCCTTGACCGCCAGCATGGCGTCCAGGCTGCGGAACAGCTTGGAGAGGTCGAAATCCTCGTTCTCCAGCGACATCTTGCCGGCTTCGATCTTCGAGAAGTCGAGGATATCGTTGATGATGCCCAGCAGCGCATTGGCCGAGGACAGGATCTTTTCCAGGTAATTGCGCTGCTTGGGATCGAGCGCGGTCGAGAGCCCCAGATGCGACAGGCCGATGATGGCGTTCATCGGCGTGCGGATCTCGTGCGACATGTTGGCCAGGAATTCGGACTTCAGCTTGTTGGCCACTTCGGCGGCGACCTTGGCGGCGACCAGTTCACGGTCGCGGGCGATCTGCGCCGACACGTCGGCGAACAGGGCCACCACGCCGCCATCTTCGGTCTTGAAGGCGGTCGAGCGAATCCAGCGCTCATCGGGCAATTGCAGGGTCAGCGGCGAAGCGTCGCGCAAATCGAACTGCTCGCGCCAGGCGCCCAGGCAATCGGCCAGGGCCTGATCATGCTCGGTACGGGCCGACTTGCTCTTGGCGCCGCGCAGCTTGAGTTCGACGCCGACCTCGGCCGACATGCCGAGCGACTGGGCGAGCTGGCGGAACTGCTCGTTGCACACCACGATGCGGCGCTTGTCGTCGAGCAGGATGATGCCATCGGCGATGGCCGAGATGGCGCCCAGCAGGCGCGACTGGGCGGTCTTGATGCGGCGCTCGGCCTCGACGCGCTCGGTCAGGTCGCGGGCGGTGCCGCGATAGCCGATGAAGCTGCCGTCATCGTCATAGATCGGCAGGCCGTTGACGCAGATTTCCGCCCAGCTGCTGTCCTGGAAGCGGGCGGTATAGGTGAATTCGCGGATCGGATCGCGGCGTTCGAGGCCGGCGAGATAGGCCGTGCTTTCGGTCTTGCTGGAAACACCCTTCGACAGGTCGGTCAGGCCCGAGCCGATCGCTTCGGCGCGCAGCTTGTCGCACACCGCGTTGGCGCCGATGAAGCGGATGAAGCGGTTGGCCTGGTCGGTTTCCCACATCCAGTCGGACGAGGATTCGGCGAAATCCTTGAAGCGCTTCTGGCTCAGCTTCAGTTCGGCGGTGGCGTTTTCCACCATCTGTTCGAGCGATTGCTGGTAACTGCGCAAACTCTCTTCGGCTTCCGCCTGTCGGGCCAGCAGCACGTTATAGGCGGCCACCACTTCGCCGATTTCGTCGCGCGACCGCCACTGCAGCGGCTTTTTCTCGCGTTCCTGGGTATTGCGGGTCAAGCTTTCGCGCAGCTGGGTCAGCGGACGGCCGACCTGCCAATGCACGGTGGTCGCCATCGAGATCGCCAGCAGGATCGCCAGCGCCACCAGAATGGCGGCGTCCGAACGGCGCCGGGTGGTCGCGCTCTGCAGCAGCTGGGTCTCGTCGACCATCACTTCGAGGCTGCCGAGCTTGAGCTTCTCGCCGCCTTCCTGGCGGACCAGCTCCTTCGACACGGTATATTGATTGGGCGAAGTCGATTTGGCGCCGGGGACGGGCGGGCGCTCGTAATGCTGCAGCACTTCGCCGTCGGCGGTGATCAGGCGGGCGCTGACCAGGTCGGGATAGCCGGCGCAGACGCCGAACAGGCGGTCGATCGAGTTCTGGTCGAAGCTCCACACCGCGTCGGTCAGCGCGGCGGCCTGGGCCGAGGCGAAATGATCCGTCCGCGCGGTGAACTCGCGGCGGGCCTGATCGTCCAGCTCGCTTTCCAGGAAGCCGAAAATGACGACGGCGACGAGAACCGCAATGGTCAGGGAGGGAAAGAGGATTTTTACCGTCAGGGATGGCCTCATAGGACCGAACTCCATTCCCGGACATTACCGCGCTGCGTCAGGCAGCACCGCACCGTGTCACAATTGCGCGCGCGCAGGATACAATTTTCAAGAGCCAATTTGACGGTCGCCCCCCTTCAGCCGCTCGTCGAATTAACCAAGATTAACCCGGATTCGCCGGGAAGTCATCGACTGCCAATATTGTCATTCCAACTTAATGAATGGCTAAGCAAGACAATAGGCCCGACAGCAAGTTCGCCGGAGAAATGGCGTTTGCGTCGCTCTGGCAGCCGGCCTTATGGTTGTAACATCCGCAATATGGATGGAATCCTTGCCATGTCCCGCCGCGCCGGCCGCCATTTCCTGCAGATTCCCGGTCCCAGCAACATCCCCGACCGTGTCCTGCGGGCGATGGATCGCCCGATCATCGACCATCGCGGCCCCGAATTCGCCAAGCTGGCCGGCGATCTGCTGGTCGAGCTGAGGCCGATCTTCGGCACCTCGAACCCGGTGATGGTGTTCCCCTCCTCCGGCACCGGCGCCTGGGAAGCCGCCATCGTCAACACGCTGGAACCCGGCGACCGGGTGGTGATGTTCGAGACCGGCCAGTTCGCCGCCTTGTGGAAGAGGATGGCCGACAAGCTGGGGCTGGAAATCGATTTCATCGCCGGCGACTGGCGCCGCGGCGCCGATGCCGCCCAGCTGGAAGCCATCCTGGCCGAGGACCGCTCGCAATCGATCAAGGCGGTGATGGTGGTCCATAACGAGACCTCGACCGGCGTGACCACCCGCATTCCGCTGATCCGCGAGGCCCTCGACAAGGCGCAGCATCCGGCGCTGCTGATGGTCGACACCATCTCGTCGCTCGGCTCGGTCGAATATCACCACGACGCCTGGGGCGTCGACGTCACCGTCAGCTGTTCGCAGAAAGGCCTGATGCTGCCGCCCGGCCTCGGCTTCAACGCGGTCAGCGACAAGGCTCTGGCGGCCAGCCAGGACGGCGGCATGCGCCGCTCCTACTGGGATTGGGAAGAGATGCTGAAGAGCAACGGCACCGGCTTCTTCCCCTATTCGCCCGCCACCAACATGCTGTTCGGCCTGAAAGAGGCGATCGCGCTGCTGAACGAGGAAGGCCTCGACAATGTCTTCGCGCGCCATAACCGCCATGCCGAGGCGACTCGCCGCGCGGTAACCGCCTGGGGTCTCGAGGTGTTGTGCCAGGAGCCGGCGGAATATTCGCCGGTGCTGACCGCCGTGCTGATGCCCGACGGCATCAATGCCGATCAGGTGCGCAGCGTCATCCTCGACCGTTTCGACATGTCGCTGGGCACCGGGCTGGGCAAGCTGGCCGGCAAGGTGTTCCGCATCGGACATCTGGGCGATTTCAACGATCTGAGCCTGATGGGCACCCTGGCCGGCGTGGAAATGGGGCTGGCCGTGGCGCAAGTGCCGCACAAACGCGGCGGCGTGCAGGCGGCGATGGATTACCTGGCGGGGAACAACCGCGCGGCATAACCGGGGAGCGGAGCATAATGAGAAGGATCGGGGTACCGACGCGGATTCTGATCGCCCTCTGCCTGATGTATTTCATCACCTATATCGACCGGGTGAACATCAGCACCGCCGGCACTGTCATCAAATCCGACTTCCGGCTGACCAACACCGATTTCGGCCTGGTCTTCTCCGCCTTCGCCATCCCCTATCTGGTCATCCAGTTCTTCGGCGGCGCCATCGCCGACCGCTTCGGCCCGCGCCGGACGCTGACCGCCTGCGCGGCGATCTGGGCGGCGGCGACCATTCTGACCGGCTTCGCCACCGGCCTCTATTTCCTGTTCGCCTGCCGCCTGCTGGTCGGCATCGGCGAAGGCGCCAGCTTCGCCACCGCCTCCCGCGCCATCCAGGTCTGGCAACCCAACCTCAAGCGCGGCTTCGCCCAGGGCATCACCCATGCCTGCGCCCGCCTCGGCAATGCGGCGACCCCGCCCCTGATCGCCGCGCTGATCGGCTGGATCAGCTGGCGCGGCGCCTTCATCGTCGATGGCTTGTTCAGCCTGCTGTGGGCCGCGCTGTGGTTCACCCTCTACCGCGATGACCCGCGCGCCCATCCCGCCGCAACGCCCGAAATGCTGGCCGCCCTGCCGCCGCCCGCCGCGGCGCGGCCGGCGCAGAAAACCATTCCCTGGCTGGCGCTGTTCTTCCGCCTGCTGCCGGTCACCGTCACCTATTTCTGCTATGGCTGGACTCTATGGCTGCTGCTCAGCTGGCTGCCCGGCTATTTCCTGCACGGCTTCGGCATGGATCTGAAGAGCTCGGGCAAATATGCGGCGGCGGTGTTCTTCGCCGGCGTTGTCGGCGATCTGCTCGGCGGCTGGGTCAGCGATTATGTGCTGCGCCGTACCGGCAGCGTCAAACTCGCCCGGGTCGGCATCGTCTGGGTCGCGTTCCTCGGAGCCGGGCTGAGCCTGGTCTGCATGATGGTGACGCCCAATCTGGCGACCATCGCGCTGTGCCTGGCCTTGGGCTTCTTCTTCCTGGAAGTCTCGATCGGCGCCTTCTGGGCCATGCCGGGCGACATCGCCCCGGCCTATTGCGGCACCGCCAGCGGATTGATGAATGTCGGCTCGGCCCTGGCCGCCGTCATTTCGCCGCCGGTGTTCGGCTACATCATCGACGAGACCGGCGACTGGAACTATCCGTTCTACGGCTCGATCGGATTACTGGCGGTCGGGATGGCCGCGTCGCTGTTCATGCGCCCCGACCATCCCTTCTCCCCCCCGGATTCTAGCCCGCGCGCTTCAGCCGCCGCCGCTTGAAGTCGGCGAGGATTTCGGCCGCGGCATTGTGTCCCGGCGCGCCGGTCACGCCGCCGCCGGGATGGGTTCCCGAACCGCACATATAGAGGCCGGGCACCGGCGCGCGGTGATCGGCATGGCCCAGCATCGGCCGCGCCGAGAACAGCTGGTTCAGGTCGAGCTGGCCATGGAAGATGTCGCCGCCGACCAGGCCGAAGGTGCGTTCGAGGTCGAGCGGGCTGTTGATCTGCATGCCCAGCACCGACTTCTTGAAGTTCGGCGCATATTTGTCGACCGTATCGATCATCAGCTCGGCCACCTTTTCGCGGTGATCGTCCCACGAGCTGCCATCCGGCAATTGCGGCGCCACATGCTGGCAGAACATCGAGGCGACATGCATGCCCTTGGGCGCCAGCGTGTCGTCCAGGGTCGAGGAAATACACAGCTCGACCACCGGCTGCTTCGACCAGCCGTCGCGCCGCGCATCGATATAGGCGTCTTCCATATATTTCAGGCTGGGCGCGATCAGGATGCCCGAGGTGTGGTGCGGCGCGCGCTCCTTGCCCGGCAGGGCGGTGAAGCTGGGCAGTTCGGACAGCGCCACATTCATGCGGAAGGTGCCCGAACCGCAGCGCCAGGCCGAGATGCGGCGATGGAAATCGGCCGGCTGCGCCGCCGGATCGACCAGCTTGGTGAACAGCAGGCGCGGATTGAGGTTCGACACCACCGAGCTGGCGCGGATCACCTCGCCCGCTTCGGTGACCACGCCGGTGGCGAAGCCTTTTTCGACCAGTACTTCCTTGACCGGGCAATCGGTGCGAATCTCGACACCCAGCGCCATGGCGGATTTGGCCATCGCCTGGGTGATCGCACCCATGCCGCCGATGGCATGGCCCCACGCTCCCTTCTTGCCGTTCACCTCGCCGAACACATGGTGCAGCAGCACATAGGCCGAGCCCGGCGCATAGGGGCTGGCGAAATTGCCGACGATGCTGTCCCAGCCGAAGGCCGCCTTGATCGGATCGCT
>JAJPHO010000085.1 GCA_021325215.1 Alphaproteobacteria bacterium | reverse complement strand
TCGAGCAGGGGCCAGACCTTCTCGCGCAGATCGTTGGCGATCAGGGTCTTGGCGGCCACCGATTGCGGGCGCAGGGTCGAGCCGGTCATGGTCTGGCGCTTGACCATCAGAGGCAGGAAATTGACCTCGGCGGTCGGGCCGTGCAGGAAGGCGATGCTGACATGGCGGCCTTCCATTGCCAGGCATTTGAGGTTGCGGGGCAGATAGTCGCCGCCGACCATATCGAGGATAACGTCGATACCCTTGCCGCCGGTCGCCTTCTGGACCACCTCGACGAAATCCTCGCACTTATAGTCGATGACGAAATCGGCGCCCAGTTCGGCGCAGGCGGAGCATTTGGCCGGGCCGCCCGCGGTGGTGAAGACGGTGGCGCCGAAGGTCTTGGCCAGCTGGATCGCCACGGTGCCGATGCCGCTGCCGCCGCCATGGACCAGGAAATTCTCGCCCGCCGCCAGACGGCCGCGCTGAAAGACATTATGCCAGACGGTGAAGAAACCCTCGGGCAGGGCGGCGGCTTCGACCGCGCCAAAGCCTTGCGGGAAGGGCAGGCACAGGCTTGCCGCGGCGGCCACGTAATCGGCATAGCCGCCGCCGGTGACCAGGGCGCAGACGTCCTGGCCGATCTCGAAGCCTTCGACGTCGGGGCCGATCCCGGCGATCTTGCCGGCCACTTCCAGTCCCAGGATGTCCGAGGCGCCGGGCGGCGGCGGATAGGAGCCCTGGCGCTGCACGAGGTCGGGCCGGTTGATTCCGGCGGCGGCGACCTTGATCAGCACTTCGCCGGATTTCAGTTCGGGAATCGGCCGTTCGCCGACGATAAGGTGCGAGCTGGGGCCGGGTTGGTCGATTTCGATGCAGCGCATGATGTCGGGGAAGGGCATGATATCCCTCAGGAAACGAGCGAAGGAACGATCCCATGGATATGGACGAGCTGGAACCGCGGCGCAAGCCGGTTCAGCAAAAGCCGCTGGAGCCCCTGTCCGTCGGCGAACTCGAGGAGTATATCGCGTCGCTGGAAGCCGAGATCGCCCGGGCCAAGGCGGCCATCGCGGCAAAGCAGTCGCACCGTGCCGGGCTGGATAGTCTGTTCAAGAAATAGGAAAGGGCCGGAGCGATGGCTCCGGCCCTGCGCAATTCCCATGCTTGGAGGCGAGGATCAGGCGGCTTTCGAGGCCTTGTCCTCAATGGCCGGAGCGGCCGCCTGCTGGGTAAGCGTGGTGCCGATGGTCACGGTGCGCGGCTTCAGCGCCTCGGGCACTTCGCGGACCAGCTCGATATGGAGCAGGCCGTTGATCAGGGCCGCATTGGCGACGCGGAGATGCTCGGCGAGCTGAAAGCGGCGCTCGAAGGAGCGGCCGGCGATGCCCCGGTGCAGGTAGGTCTGCGGGGCCTCTTCCTTCTTCGCATTGCCGGTGACGGTCAGGGACTGGCCTTCCACGCGGATTTCGAGGTCGCTTTCGGCGAAGCCGGCGACGGCCATCGTGACGCGGTAGGCGTCATCGGACAGCTTCTCGATATTGTAGGGCGGATAAGCGAAGGCCTGGTCGTCGACCCGGGACGCGCCTTCGACGAGGCGGGCGAGATGGTCGAAGCCGACGGTGGAGCGGAACAGGGGGGTCAGATCGAGAGTACGCATAGCCACATTCTCCTATGAGCAATGTTTTCGTTCAGTAATGCAGGAAGAGCCGTTTGGGCCTCTTCCCTGCGGTCCGGCCCCTGAGTGGCGACCGGACAGCTATGACTTAATTCGGGCCGCGGAACCGTCAAGTGCCCCTCGCGCATTAACTTGAGGTTGAATTTTTTTCAGCCGAATCGCACCTTTATGGGAGGTGCTTGCGGAGGTTGATCCATGCAGGCGGAAATGGCTGTCTTCACCCGGACCTATGACGAAACGCTCGACCTGATCGTCGAGGCGCGAAACTACATGGTCTATAGCCGTCCACCGGGCCGCCGCTCGCGCGTTTCGAACGACAATCTCCGCTTCAGCTGCGAAGCCCTGCGCGTCACGTCGCGCCTCACCCAGGTCATGGCCTGGCTGATGCTGCAAAGGGCGGTTCAGGATGGCGAGATTTCGGCCCGCGAGGCCTGCGACGAGAAGAACCGCCTGTCGGGCCAGTCGGTCTGCCTCGACGAAAGCGGTCTGGAAGACACAGAAATCCCCGCCGGCCTGCGCAGCCTGCTGAGCCGCAGCCTCAGCCTCTATAAACGGATTTCACGCCTGGAAGAAATGGTGGTTGCAAGAGTGTTGCATTAGACCTTTTCCGGGCCGCAAAGCGGCCCCGCGCTGCCGACAGCCGTGGTCACACAGACGGTATAGCTTGGCGCGGTAGCCCAGCGGCTGGAAGCCGCGCCCGGCGCCTGAGGGACATATTTAACGCCAGGCCACTTGATAGAGCACGACCTGTTCCTTGAAGCCCTTGAGGTCCTGGGGGCCGATCGATTCGAAGTTCAGTCCGCGGCCCGAGGCCAGTTCCTTCACCACATTGCTGCACAGGATGGCGTCGGTGCCGCATTTGGCGCAGACGCGGGCGGCCAGCTGCACGGTGGTGCCGAACAGATCCTCTTCTTCCTCGATCGGCTCGCCCGCATTGATGCCGATGCGGATATGCAGTTCCTGCTGAGGGTTCTGGGCGTTGCTCTTGGCGATGGCCTGCTGAATGGCGATGGCTGCCTCGACGCCGCTGGCGGCGCTGGAGAAGGAACACATGATGCCGTCGCCGGTATGCTTGATTTCCTTGCCCTGATACTGCGCCAGCGCGTTGCGGACGATGGTGTTGTGGCGGCGCACCAGATGCTGGGCGGCCTTGTCGCCCTGGGCCTGGGTCAGATCGGTCGAGCCAACCATGTCGGTGAACATCACCGTCATGATGCGCGATGCCGAAGCCGCGGCCTGCGCCTGCGGCTTGTTCCACTGCTCGAAGACGGCGCCGATATTGTCCTGCAGCGCCTCCTGATGGCCGGAGACGAACCCTTCCATGGCCGAGCGGCCGGCCATGATCATCGGCATGTAGCGCGGTTCGGCCAGATATTCTTCATATTTGTCGGCGAAGGCCTGGGCGGTGGCGCCCTTGACCCCGAGCGCCTCGATCGATCCCTTCAGCAGCGAGCGGCGGTCGTCGACGGGCATGCCGGACTGCTGGCCCAGCACGTCGATGGCGCCGGCCAGGACCAGATCGACGCCGAACATGTTGTAGGCGTCCAAGGTCGGACGGCGCTTGCGCACCGCGCCGGTCAGCGCGTTGACGAAGCGCACGAACACCGTCTTGGGCGCTTCGATCGTGCCGCCCTCGGCGGGTTGCTCTTCCTCGGCCGCGGCGGTGGGCTGCTGCGGCTCCTCGGTGGTGAATTCCTCTTCGGCGGCAGCCGGTTCGGGCAGGGACGGTTCGTCCTCTTCCTCGAGCGGCGGCAACGCCTCGTCCTCGTCCTTCAGATCGGCGAGCTCGAACTCTTCGATGGGCCCGGCGTCCGGCGGAGCATCATCCTCGGTCTTGCTGGCGGCAGGGGGCGCGCCCGGCACCTTGGGCACCGGCTTCTTGCTGGCTTTGGACCCGCCTGGCAGCTTCCACTTCAGCAGCGAGGTGGAGAGCGGGTAGGCGACGCCGATGAAGCAGACCATGAAGACCGCGAACAGGATCAGCGACTGGAACAGATCGTCGACCTGGCCGGTCAACGGGTCCATCACCGCGCTGACCAGACCGGTCACCGTGCCGGCGACGGTCAGCGAAGCGGCGATGACGATGGCCAGCTTGGCGGCGGTGCCGAGGGTGGCCGTGGTCGGCGCCGCCGCGCTGACCTGGGTCTTGAAAGTCTGGGCGGTGGTCGGCTGGCGCGCAGCGCCGCCGCCCCGGCCGCGATAATTGGGGGTCGCATTAGCCCGCGCCGCCATCTTGGCGCGCAAGCCCGCATCGCCGGCATAAACCAGGGATTCTTCCGACTGGTTGCTGCTCGGGTAATAGGTCTCCTTGACCACCTTGGCGGGGATCTGGAGCGTCCGCTCGACGTTCTTGGCGTCGGCCGTCGCCGCGTCCCGCTCGTTCCGCTCATAGCGGGCGTGCAGGTTCCAGCGGGTGCCGCTGTCCATCGTATAGACTTCGTAATGGATTGAGGGAGGGCTCTGTGAGCTCATGACCCTTTTACTTGCCTCAGCCAAATACGGAAAGCGCGCCAGCCTTGGCCAGCGCGCTTAACAGATACACCAGAAACTGCCTAAATAACAGCGCGTTGGAAGAAGTTCTTACTTCTTCACGCCGAAATTGGCGAAGCGCTTGTTGAACTTAGCCAGCTGGCCGCCGGAGTCGATCAGGCGGTGCACACCGGTCCAGGCCGGATGCGACTTGGGATCGATATCCAGGCGCATGACGTCGCCTTCCTTGCCATAGGTCGAGCGAGTCTTGAACTCGGTGCCGTCGGTCATCACCACGTTGATCTCGTGGTAATCGGGGTGGATATCCTGCTTCATAGGAACCTGCTCCAAAAATCGAAGCGCGTATATAAACGACGAAGCCCCGGGGGCGCAAGCCTTTTACGCAGCTTGTTTGTCGAGTTTCTTCATATTCGGCAAAAAGGCCGCCAGAAGGCCCAGCGCCGGCAGGAATCCGCACAGCCGATAGACGAACCCGATGCTGGTTTCGTCGGCCAGCCAGCCAAGCCCCGCCGCCCCCAGACCGCCGACGCCTAACGCCAGGCCGAAGAACAGGCCGGCGATGGTGCCGATCTTGTGCGGCATCAGTTCCTGGCCGAACACGACGATGGCCGAGAAGGCCGAGGACAGCACCAGCCCGATCACGATGGTCAGCAGGATGGTCGGCACCAGCCCGACATAGGGCAGGGCCAGCGAAAAGGGCAGTACGCCGGCGATCGAGAACCAGATCACATGCTTGCGGCCGAAACGGTCGCCGATCGGTCCGCCCGCCACCGTGCCCACCGCGACGGCGCCGAGGAACACGAACAGGCAGATCTGGGCGTTCTGCACGCTCAGCCCGAAGGTCTGGATCAGATAGAAGGTGTAGTAGCTGGACAAGCTGGCCAGATAGACATGCTTCGAGAAGATCAGCGTCAGCAGCACCAGCATGGCGGTGCGGGTCTGGCGCGGCGTCAGGCCGGTATCGGTGGCTTTCGGCTGGCGGCGGCCGGCGCGGTGCTGAATGGCGGCCCAATCGCCGATCTTCCACAGGATGGCGCTGGCGAACAAGGGCGCTATGGCGAACCAGGCGATGCTGCCCTGGCCGCGCGCGCCGACGATGAAGGCGGCCAGCAGCGGCCCGAGCGAGCTGCCGGCATTGCCGCCGACCTGGAACACCGACTGGGCCATGCCGTGGCGCCCGCCCGACGCCATGCGGGCGATGCGCGAGGATTCGGGGTGAAAGATCGAAGAGCCGATGCCGACCAGCATGGCAGCCCCCACCAGCACCTCGTAGCGCGCGGCGACCGACAGCAGCAGAAGGCCGGCCAGGGTGAACAGCATCGCGATCGACAGCGAGTGCGGATAGGACTTCTTGTCGGTGGCCATGCCGACCAGCGGCTGCAGCAGCGAAGCGACGGCCTGGTAGGCCAGGGTGACCAGGCCGATCTCGGCGAAGGTCAGGCCCATGCTTTCCTTCACGGTCGGGTATATCGCCGCCAGCAGCGACTGGTTCATGTCGTTCAGCAGGTGACTGAACGACAGGCCGAGCAGCACGGGAATGGCGGTGCTCTGCGCCTTCTGCAGGTCGGACGGGGCGGCGGACTGGTTCACGCGAGGACTCCGGCGGTCAGCGCTGGTCGAGACGGATCTCGATGCGGCGGTTCTTGGCCAAGGCGGCAGGATCATTGCCCTTGTCGACCGGCTGGTACTCGCCGAACCCGGCGGCAGCCAGCCTTTCGGGCGGAATGCCCTGCGCGGCCAGGAACTTTACGATGGTGACGGCGCGCTCGGTTGACAACTCCCAGTTGGACGCAAATTTTCCGCCTTTGACCGGAACCTTGTCGGTGTGCCCGTCGACCCGCAGCACCCAGGGGATGTCGGCGGGGATCAGCTTGGTCACCTCGACCAGGGTATGGGCCAGCTCCATCAGGCGGGCCTGGCCCTGTTCGCTGGGCTCGGCCGAGCCGCTCGGGAACAGCAATTCGGACTGGAACACGAAGCGGTCGCCCTCGATGCGGATGCCGGGCTTGTTGCCGAGCAGCTGGCGCAGGCGGCCGAAGAATTCCGAGCGGAACTTGGTCAGCTCCTCGACCTTGCCGGCCAGCGCGGCGTTGAGGCGCTTGCCGAGATTGGCGATCTCGACCTTCTGCTCGGTGGACAAAGCTTCGCTGTTGCTCAATTCCGCGGTCAGGCGGGCCAGTTCCTGGCGCATGGAATCGAGCTGCTGGTTCAGCAGGGCGGCCTGCGCCTGGGCGTCGGCGGACAGCTTGTGCTCTTCCTCGATCTGGCCGCGCGCATTGTCCAGTTCGGCGTTCGCCGCGGAAAGCTGTTCGGTCAGGGTGCCGATGGTGGTCTTCAGTTCGGCGCTGTTGCGGCGCTCGATATCCAGCAGCTCGGTCATTTCATTCAGCTGCTTGGACAGATGCGTGATCGTCTGGTCGCGTCCGGACAGCATGGCGCCCAGATAGAACTGCGTCAGGACGAACGCCACCAGGACGAAGATGATGACCAGCAGCAGCGACGACAAAGCGTCGACGAAGCCGGGCCAGACATTCAGGCCGTCATGGCCGCCGCTGCGGTACCGGCCCCGGGGCATGGCTCAAGCCTCCGGACGGCCGAGCCGGAAGGGCTGGGATTGCGGCTGGCCTTCCTCTTCGGGGCGCGAGGCGACGGTGCGGGCCAGCAGCTTGATCTCGCTGCGGATCTCGCGGATCAGCTCGTCGCGGCCCGACGAGAATTCCTCGACCAGGCGGTTGAGCGCCTGATCCATGTTGCGCAGATGGGTGCGCGCCTGATCGTCGGTACCGCCGCCGATGCGGCCTTCGGCCAGGCGGGCCAGGATCGGCTTCATCTCGATCTGGTGTTCGGCCAGCTTCAGCATCAAGGCCTGTTCGGTCTTCATCTGGTCGGCCAGGGTGCCCAGCTTGTCGGTCAGCTGGCGCATGTTCTGGTTGGCCGAGATGCGCCCTTCTTCGCCGCGGGTCAGCACGCGCTGCAGGCCGTCGAGGCTTTCGGCGGTCTGTTCCAGCAGGGCCTGGATATAGACCGGGATCGGCTGGTCGGTGCCTTCGCCGCCGCCGATCCCGGCGGTCATCTTGGTCTGGCCCGACAGCCAGTCTTCCAGATCATTGAAGAACAGGTTCTGCGCGCTGGCCGATTGCAGGTCGAGAAAGCCGAGAATCAGCGAGCCGGCCAGGCCGATCATCGAGGTCGAGAAGGCGGTGCCCATGCCGGCCAGCGGCTTGTCGAGGCCCTGCTTGAGGCTGCCGAAGGCGGATTGCACATCGTCGCCGGAAACGGTCAGGTCGCGGATCACCGCACCCAGCGAGCCGACGGTCTGTGACAGGCCCCAGAAGGTACCGAGCAGGCCGAGGAAGATCATCAGCCCGGTGAAATAGCGGGCCATCTCGCGCGATTCATCGAGGCGGGCCGAAATGCCGTCGAGCAGCGAGCGCAGCGCGCCCGGCGACAAGGCGAAGCGGTTGCCGCGTTCGCCCAGCAGCTTGGCCAGCGGCGCGAGCAGGCGGGGGCCGTGGCCCGACAGGGGCGAAGGCTCGCGGCCTTCGCGCAGGGCGGCCAACCATTCGGCGTCATATTCCAGCGTGATGACGCGGCGGAAATTCAGCACGATGCCGGTCAGCAGGATCGCCAGAATCAGCACGTTCAGCGGGATATTGTTGAGGAAGGCCTGGCCGAGCCCGCGATACAGGGCGGCGATCACCAGGACCACGGCGCCCAGAAAGGCGATCATGCGGATCAGAAAACGGCGCGAATGGACCATAGCTGTTCGAGCTTCCTCAATGACCAAGCGGAACAGACGCCATAATCGCGCCTATTTCAAGGCAATTAAAGGGACTTAGCCGCGCTTCGTGCCGACGATGTCGACGCGGTCGGGGGCGCCTTGCGGAACCTTGTTGCCCAGCGCGCGCACTTCGATACGGGTGCTGCGCACGCCCTGGTCGATCAGGAAGGAACGGACCGCCAGCGCCCGCGACAGCGACAGGCGGCGCGCCTTGCTGGCGTTCTCCTCGTCACCGGCGGCATAGGCCAGCAATTGCACCTCGAGCGTGGCGTCCTCGGTCATCCGGCTGGCCAGGTGAGCCAGGGTGTCGCGGGCGGGGTCGGGCAGGCGGGCGCTGTCCTTGTCGAACGAAATGGTCGACAGGGCTTCCTGGGCGCCGGCGGCGGCCGAGGTTTCGGACGAGCTCGGCTGCTGTGCGGTCAGGGCGACCGGGCCGGGACCGCCCGCCGCGGCAGGCGCGGGGGTCGGGGCCGGGACCGGCGCAGGAGCCGGCGGCGGCACCGGAGCGGGCGCAGGCGCCGGAGTCGGCGCGGGAGTCGGAACCGGCGCCGGGGTCGGGGCGGGAACCGGCGCGGGGGTACGCGCCGGCGCCGCGGAGGGCGGCGTCAAGGACATCGGCCCGGCCGCCATCTTGGACGGGGCTGGAGTGGGGGCCGGAGCCGGCGCAGGGGTCGGAACCGGAGCGGGGGCGGGCGACGGAGCGGGAGCCGGAGTCGGCTCGGGCGTCACGGCGGGCGCTTCTTCCTTGGCGATGGCGGTCTGCTTGACCGGCTTGGCCTTCACCTTGTGGCGGCGATGGGCGTGATGATGCACCGGATGCAGATGCACCACGCCCGGCTCGGCGGCCGGCTCGGTCACGAACAGATGATGATGGACGGCCTTGTCCGTGGCGTGCGGATTTTTGCCGCGCAGGGACTTCGGCGGAATCAGGGTGATTTTGGGTGTGCTGGAGGACAGTTCCCGGTTGAGGAACATGCCCGGCAGATTAGGGGGCGGCCCCAGCTGATCGAGAACGCTGGCGTCGACTTCGACCTCCGGTTTTCCCCCGACCACGACCTGCGCCTGGGCCAAGCCCGTGCCGGCCATGCCGATGGCGAATACCATCGGCAAAGCCCGATTCCACTGCCTTTTCCTGGTCACCGTCTCCCCCGACAGCGTTTCGGTGTGATCATCGGCACACAGTAACGCAAGGTAAAATACCCCACAATCACTTAGACGCCGTTACTTCAGCATTGCGGCAAGCGGTGCGTGCAGATGGTCGTTGCCGGCCACCACATTTCCGGATTCCAGCGGATTGGCGTTGCCGTCCAGGTCGCTGACATAGCCGCCCGCCTCGCGCACCAGGATGATGCCGGCCGCGATGTCCCAGGGCTGCAGTCCGATTTCCCAGAAACCCTCGCAGCGGCCGGCCGCCACATAGGCGAGATCCAGGGTCGCGGCGCCGAAGCGGCGGATGCCGGAGGTGGCGCCCATCACCTTCTCGAGCTGGCCGAGGAAGCGCTTGGGCTGGGGGCGTCCTTGATGCGGGATGCCGGTGGCGATCACCGCCTCTTCCATTTTGCGGCGGGCGGAAACACGCAGGCGGCGGTCATTGACGAACGCGCCGCTGCCCTTCTCGGCCCAGAACATTTCGTCGGTCAGCGGCTGATAGATGACGCCGGCGATCGGCTCGCCATTGCGCACCAGCCCGATCGAGATGGCGAAATGCGGGATCGAATGCAGGAAGTTGGTGGTGCCGTCCAGCGGGTCCACCACCCACATGTTATGCGGGTCCTTGCCCTCGATATGGCCGCTTTCTTCGAGCAGCAGGCCGTAATCGGGGCGCGCCTTGGTCAGTTCGGCGCGCAGAGCCTTTTCGACGCGATGGTCGGCGGCCGTGACGAAATCGCCCGGCCCCTTCTGCGACACCTGAAGCTGTTCGACTTCGCCAAAATCACGCAGCAATCCGCGCGCCGCCTTGCGGGCGGCGCCCATCATCACGTTGATATTGGCCGATTTGACGATCATGAAAAATCAGTCCTTGGCGCGTTCGACGTAGGTCGCGTCGGCGGTATTGACGACGATCTTGGTGCCGGCCTCGACGAACGGCGGAATCAGAACGCGGACGCCGTTTTCCAGCAGGCCCGGCTTGTAGGACGAAGCGGCGGTCTGGCCCTTGACGACCGGATCGGCCTCGGTGACCAAGCAAACGACTTTGTCGGGCAGGGTGACGGAAACCGGCGACCCTTCGATCAGGTCGACGGTGCACAGCATGCCGTCCTGCAGGAACGCGCCGGGCGCGCCGACCAGCTCACGCGGGACGGTGAACTGCTCGAAGCTTTCCTGATCCATGAAAGTCAGGGTTTCGTCGTCGCCGAACAGATAGGTGCATTCCGTTTCCTGCACGTCCAGCTTCTCGACGGTGTCGGCGGTGCGCCAGCGTTCCTGAGCCTTGGTGCCGGAGCGGATATCGCGCATATCGACCTGGATGAACGCGCCGCCCTTGCCAGGCTGCACGATCTGAGTGTCCAGCACCACCAACTGGCGGCCGTTATGTTCGAGAATATTGCCCCGACGGATCAGGTTGGCGTTGATTTTCATAGCAGGTCCAAGATTGTTGGAAAAATTCTGGCGCGGAACCTAACAGCTTGGTCATCAAGGTGCAATGATGACGGTTCGCCGCCTCGCTTTCAGTCCCGCGCGATGCGGACCACCTCGCCATCCTCCTTGGTGAAGCTCGCCGGTTGCCGGTCCAGCAGCGCAAGCACGGCCTCGGACGGGCGGCAAAGCTTCGTTCCCAACGGCGTCACGACGATCGGCCGGTTGACCAGGATCGGATGCTCGATCATCGCGGACAGGATGAGCCCGTCCGCCACATCCGGTTCGAGCAGGCCGAGGTCGCGGGCGGGAGTTCCCTTCTCGCGGAGCAGGTCTTTCGGCTGCACGCCCATGGCCGCCAGCAGCTCATTCAGCAGCGGCAGCGTCCACCCGGCTTGCAGATATTCCACCACCCTCGGCTCGTAGCCCGCCGCGCGGATCATCGCCAGCGTGTTCCGGGAGGTGCCGCAGTCCGGGTTATGATAGATCGTGATCGGGAACTCGGTCATCGGGTCGATCCTGTCTGAAAAGCCAGCCGAAGAAGAGTGTCGCCACCAACCCGCCGGCCAGCTGGGCGGCGATGAATTGGGGCGCCGACCGCGGCGCGATCCCGGCGAAGCTGTCGGTGAGCGACCGCGCGAGGGTGACGGCCGGATTGGCGAACGACGTCGAGGCGGTAAACCAGTAGGCGGAGGTGATGTACAGCCCGACGCCGACCGGCACGGAGTCCGGGCGGAACCTGACCAGGCCGAAGATCGTGCCTAGCAGCCCGAAGGTGGCGACGAACTCCGAGAAACCCAGCGCTGCGCCGCCGCGAAGCTTGGTGGACACTTCCAGGACCGGCATGCCGAACATCAGATGGGCGGTCCAGACGCCGAGAACCGCCCCTATGATCTGCAATGCCACATAGGCCAGCGCCAGGCCCGTGCCGATCTCGCCGCGGAGCCGGAATGCGAAAGTGACGACAGGATTGAAATGGGCGCCGGAGAGCGGTCCGAAGATCCCGATCAGGACGACCAGGGCGGCCCCGGTCGCCAGCGTGTTGCCGAGGAGGGCGAGGGCGGCGTTGCCGCCTGCCAGCCGCTCGCCCATGATGCCGGACCCGACGACCACGGCGAGCAGCAGCGCTGTGCCGAGGAATTCGCTGGTGAGACGGCGGGCCGGATCGGTCATCGGTCGTTCTCTCCAGGCGGGCAGCAGGCGGCCGTGGGGGACAGGAAGGGCGCACAGATCTCGGGGCGGCCCTGGCAGCATTCCTCCGTCAAATAGAAGAGAAGTTCTCCCATGCCGTCATAGCAGGCGGTGTAGATGATCGAGCGGCCTTCCCGGCGGCTGGCCACCAGGCCCGCATTGGAGAGAATGGTCAACTGGGCGGACAGCGTGTTGCTGGGCATCCCGAAGCGGCGGGCGATCTCTCCGGCGGCGATTCCCTCGGCCCCGGCCTGCACCAGGAGTTTGAAGACGGCCAGCCGTCCCTCTTGGGCCAGGGCGGACAGCCGTTTGACGGCAATTTCAGATTCCATATTTCCAGATATATAGAAATATTTCGCCATGGCAATCGGAAAGATCGGGCGGCGGAGGGGTAACTCCTAAAACTTTAGTTGACACTCTTCGGAGGCGGGTGCTTAATCTCCTAAATCCTTAGGAGTTGATCCGTGGCCGTTTCCGCCAAAGACCAGACACTGACGCCGCTCGAGCTCGAGATCATGCAGGTTCTGTGGGAGCAGGGGGCCAGCACGGTGGGCGAGGTGCAGCCCAAGCTGAAGGGCGATCTGGCCTACACCACGGTTCAGACCATGCTCACCGTCCTGTTGAAGAAGGACAAGGTGACGCGCGAGCCGGAAGGCCGCGCTTATCGCTACCGCGCCGCGGTCAGCAAGGACCGCGCCACCGGCGGCGCCCTCAAGGATATGGTCAAGCGCATGTTCGGCGGATCGCCCGAGGCCCTGCTGATGGCGCTGGTCGATACCCGCCAGATCAGCGCCGAGCAATTGACCCGCATCGCCGAGCAGCTCAACGCCCAAGAGAAGGAGTGAGGGGAATGGAGTGCGCAATCGTCGAATATCTGGCGAACGCCTTCTGGCAGGTTCCCTTGCTCGTGGCCGGCGTCGCGGCGCTGCTGTGGGCGCTGGGCGCGGACGTGCGGACCCGTCACCGCGTCTGGCTGGCGGTTCTCGCCGCGGCGCTGCTGATGCCCTTGCGCGGCATGGATTTCGGCGCCGAACCGGCTGAGCAGATCGTCACCGCCGCCGTGGCCTCGGTGCCGCACGGCCCGCAGATCACGGCGTCTATTCCCGACGTCGATCTCTCCGTGACCGGCAAGCCGGCGCATCTGGGCCGCATCGTGCTGGACTGCGCCACGACCACCTGGCTGGTGCGCGTCTATATGGCGGCGCTGGCCTTCTTCGGCTGGCGCATCCTGCGTTCGTGGATCGCCGCCCAGGGGCTGCTGCGCCGCTCTCGCTCGATCGATCTGGCGCCGCGCGCCATGGCCATCTTCGCCCAGGTGGCGGACGGGCAGGGCGTTCCCTTGCCGCGCCTGCGCCAGTCCGACGAGACCATTTCCCCGGTGGTGATCGGCGCCGTCCGCCCGGTCCTGCTGCTGCCCGCCGGGTTCGACCGCCTCAAGGACGACGAGGTGCGTGCCGCCTTGTCGCACGAATTCGCCCATCTGGCCCGCCGCGATTATCTGGTCAATCTGATCTGCCAGGTCTTCTCGCTGCCGCTGGCCTGGCACCCGGCCATTCACTACGTCCATAAGCGTATCCGCGACACCCGCGAGATGCTGTGCGACGCGGTGGCCGCCGACGAAATGGCCTCGCCGGTGCGCTATGCCGCCTGCCTGGTCGCCTTCGCGCTGCGGGCGCTGGATGGCCATGACGCCGCCTTGGCGACCCAGGGCGTCAGCATGTTCGACAACCGCATTCTGGAAGAGCGCATCCTGCAGCTGACCCAGGCGCCCGAGCGGCCCGATCCCTCGACCCGCCTGGCTCGTCTGGCCGGCGCCTCGGTCGGATTGGTGATGGCGGTGACCATGGCGCTGATGTTCCACATCACCCCGACCTGGGCCGAGACCCCGGTCGCCGCCGCCGCCGAACCGCCGGTGCCGCTGACCCCGCAGATCGATCTGCCGGCCATTCCGTCTGCCCCCGCCGCCCCGTAAGCCCCGGCTTCCGCGCCCGCCGCTCCCGCCGCGCCGCCGCAGCATGTCCACAAGCATCTCGACGCCGACACCCAGCGCGCCATGGCCGAGGAGGAGCGCCAACGCGCCCTGGACGAAGCCCAGCGTCAGCGCGAGCTGGCCCAGCAGCGGCGCGAAGAGGGTGTGCGTCAGCGCGAGGAAGCCCAGCGCCAGCGGGAAGAGGGGCAGCGTCAGCGCGAACTGGCCCAGCAGGAGCGCGAACGGGCTCAGGAGCTGGCTCAGCAGCAGCGCGAACAGGCCCGGGAACTGGCTCAGGCGGAGCGCGAGCGCGCCCGGGAACAAGCCCAGGCCGAGCGTGAGCGGGCCCAGGAGCAGCGCGACGCCGCCCGCGAAAAGATGGACGAGGCCCGCCAGGAAGCGCTCGCCGCGTCCCGCAATTACGCTTCCGAGCTGAAGCGCCAGATCTCCGCGGCGATCAAGGCCGGTGACGCGATGCAGGGCGTCGACATGGAGAAGATCAAGCGGGAGATCGCCCAGGCCACCGCCACCGTGCATACGCCGGAATTCAAGGCGCAGATGGCCGAGCTGCAGGCCCATATGCAGCGGCTGCACGACAACATGGCCGAGCTGCGCGAGCATATGAAGAGCCTGAACCACGAAGTCGAGAAGTCTCCCATGTGATCGGGCCTGATTGACGGAGGAGCGGTGGCGGGCGACACTCCCGCCCCACTTTTCTGTCCCGCGAGAGGCCCGTGATGCCGTCCAAGCCTTCGGTTCGTCCCACCGCCGCCAATTTCTGCTCGGGGCCCTGCGCCAAGCGCCCGGGCTGGACGCCGGACGCGCTGGCCGACGCGGCGCTGGGCCGTTCGCACCGCGGCACGCTGGGCAAGGCCAAGATCGTCGAGCTGAACGACCGCAGCCGCAAGATCCTCGGCATGCCCGACGATTATCGCCTGGGCATCGTGCCGGCCTCGGATACCGGCGCCGTCGAGATGGCGCTGTGGTCGCTGCTGGGGCCGCGCGGCGTCGACCTGCTGGCCTGGGAAAGTTTCGGGCTGGGCTGGGTCACCGACGTCACCAGGCAATTGAAACTGCCCGACGTGCGCACCCTGATCGCCGACTATGGCAAGCTTCCCGATCTGTCGCAGGTCGATTTCAGCCGCGACGTGGTTTTCACCTGGAACGGCACCACGTCCGGTGTCCGCGTGCCGAATGGCGACTGGATTCCCGACGATCGCCAGGGCCTGACCATCGTCGACGCCACGTCGGCGGTGTTCGCCATGGATGTGCCGTGGGAAAAATGCGACGTCGTCACCTGGTCCTGGCAGAAGGTGCTGGGCGGCGAGGCGGCGCACGGCATGCTGGCGCTCAGCCCGCGCGCCGTCGAACGGCTGGAGAGCTATCAGCCGGCCTGGCCGATCCCGAAGATCTTCCGCCTGACCAGCGGCGGCAAGCTGATCGAGGGCATCTTCAAGGGCGACACCATCAATACGCCCTCGATGCTGTGCGTCGAGGATCAGCTGGATGCGCTGAAATGGGCCGAATCGATCGGCGGCCTGACCGGCCTCATCAAGCGCTCGCAGGCCAATCTGGCGGCGCTGGAGGCCTGGGTGGCGAAATCCGACTGGGCCGCTTTCCTGGCCGGCGATCCGGCGACCCGTTCCTCGACCTCGATCTGCCTGATCATCAAGGCGCCCTGGTTCCAGGCTCTGCCGCGCGACGAGCAGACGGCGGTGGCCAAGAGCCTGTCGGGCCGGCTGGAGAAGGAGGGCGTGGCCTTCGACGTGATGAGCTATCGCGACACGCCGCCCGGCCTGCGCCTGTGGGGCGGCGCCACCGTCGAGCCGTCGGATACGGAGAAGGTTACCGCCTGGCTCGACTGGGCCTATGCGGAAGAGGTTGCGGCCCGCGCCTAAAAAGGCTAAACGGCTGTGCCTGCCCCTTATTATGGCTGAACCATGACCGATCTTGCCGAGCGCGCCCTGCTTCCCGCCGGCTTGCGCGACATCCTGCCGCCTTTCGCCGCTTTCGAAGCCGAGACCGTGTCGCGGCTGATGGGGGTATTCGCGCGCCATGGCTATGACCGCGTCAAGCCGCCGATGATCGAATTCGAGCAGTCCTTGGGCGGCGAGGGCGCTTTCCGCGTCATGGACCCGCTGACCCAGCGCATGATGGCCGTGCGCAGCGACATGACGCCCCAGGTCGCCCGTATCGCCGCCACCCGCCTGGCCAATGATCCGCGCCCGCTGCGCCTCGCCTATGCCGGCCAGGTGCTGCAGGTCAAGGGCACCCAATTGCGCGCCGAACGCCAGTTCGGTCAGGTCGGCGTCGAGCTGATCGGCGCCACCGATGCCGCCGCCGAGGCCGAGATATTGGCCCTGTGCCTCGAATCGCTGGAACATGTCGGCCTGTCCGGCATCACCGTCGACCTGACCTTGTCCAAGCTGGTGCCGGCCATCATCGGCGAGCAGAACGGCGACATCTGGCTGCGCAATGCGCTGGATCATCGCGACGTCGGTGCCGTTTCGGCGGCGGGCGGCGAGACCGCCCGGCTGCTCACCGCGCTGATCGAGGCGATCGGCCCGGCCGACCGCGCCTTGACCCGGCTGCAAGCTCTCGACCTGCCGCCGGCCGCGCAGGCGCTGCGGTCGCGCCTGGTCGAGGTGGTGGCGCTGATCCGCTCGGCGCTTCCCGGCCTGACCTTGACCATCGACCCGGTCGAGACGCGGCGTTTCGAATATTATACCGGGGTCGGCTTCACCATCTTCTCGCGCCGGAGCGCCGCCGAGATCGGCCGCGGCGGCCGTTATCTCGTCCATGGCGAGGCGGGGGTGGGCGCGACCTTGTTCATGGACACGCTGATGGAGATCCTGCCGAAGCCGGAGGCGCCCAGGCGTCTCTATGTGCCGGCCGGGACGGATCGCCAGCAGGCGGCGTCCTTCAGAGATTTGGGGTGGGTTACCATCAATGGACTGGCCGCGGCGGATGACGTCGCCGCCGAAGCGAGGCGCCTGCGCTGCAGTCACGTACTGCAGGGCGGCCAGCCTAAGGAGATCTGATATGGGTAATGTTGCGGTGGTCGGCGCCCAGTGGGGCGACGAGGGCAAGGGCAAGGTCGTCGACTGGCTGTCCGAACGCGCCGATGTGGTGGTGCGCTTTCAGGGCGGCCACAATGCCGGCCATACCCTGGTGGTGGGCGGCAAGGTCTACAAGCTGTCGCTGCTGCCCTCGGGCGTCGTGCGCGGCAAGATGTCGATCATCGGCAATGGCGTGGTGATCGATCCGTGGGCCCTGATGGATGAAATCGCCCGCATCGAGGCGCTGGGCGTGCATATCACCCCGCAGGTGCTGAAGGTGGCCGAGAACGCCGCCCTGATCCTGCCGCTGCACGGCCTGATCGACCGCGCCCGCGAGGAAGCTTCGGGCGGCTCGAAGATCGGCACCACCGGCCGCGGCATCGGCCCGGCCTATGAGGACAAGGTCGCCCGCCGCGCCATCCGCGTCTGCGATCTGGCCGACCAGAACATTCTCCAGGCCAAGATCGAGCGTCTGCTGACCCATCACAATGCGCTGCTGCGCGGCCTCGGCCTGCCCGAGATCGACGGCCAGAAGCTGCTGACCGACCTGCTGGAAATCGCGCCGCGCATCCTGCCGTTCGCCGATGTGGTGTGGCGCCGCCTGGACGATCTGCGCCGCCAGAACCGCCGCATCCTCTATGAGGGCGCGCAGGGCATCATGCTGGACGTCGATCACGGCACCTATCCTTACGTCACCTCGTCCAACACCGTCTCGGGCCAGGCTGCCGCCGGTTCGGGCGTCGGTCCGGGCCAGGTCGGTTATGTGCTGGGCATCTGCAAGGCCTACACCACCCGCGTGGGGTCCGGCCCGTTCCCGACCGAGCTGACCGACGAGATCGGCGAACGCATCGGCGACCGCGGCCATGAATTCGGCACCGTCACCGGGCGCCGCCGCCGCTGCGGCTGGTTCGACGCCGTGCTGGTGCGCCAGGCCATGAAGGTCGGCGGCATCAACGGCATCGCCTTGACCAAGCTCGACGTGCTGGACGGGCT
>JAJPHO010000099.1 GCA_021325215.1 Alphaproteobacteria bacterium | reverse complement strand
CCGACTGGCGCCGCGCCGGTCGTCCGGCGAAAACGCTGAGCCGGAGGCGATGCGTCATATAGGACTCTAGACACTCTTGCGACCTTACTGGGTCGCAAGAGTGTCTAGCTCAGGGGGTTACCCCTTTGTCGACCATACTGTAGAGGTCGCCGGGCGAGTGACGGTAAGCCCGCCAGTAGCGGCCAACCGCCTCCGGCGTGCTGAACAGGATATTGCACAGGTAATCGCACACGATGCGGGTGCCGTGCGGCACCAGGCGCGGCATGTCGTTATCGAAATAAAGCATGAAGCTGTCATAGCCGAATCCGGCCATGTAGGCGCGAAACTGCTCCTGGCTGCTCCCCATCTGTTGCAGGCCGAACTCATGGAGTTCGCACAGCACGAAGGGCACCGAACGGGTTTCGAGCAGGCGCCGCGCGCCCTTCAGCACCAGATGGTCCGCCCCCTCGGTATCCACTTTGATCAGCTTGATGCCGGTCAGGCCCGTGCGCTCGACTTCGGCATCGATGGTGGTGCCGGTGATGTCGATCGAGGCATGGTCGCTTTCGTCGGCCTTGTGATGCGGATAGTGCGTCGGGTCCCACAGCGCGCTGCCGCCACTGTCGGAAGCATTCGGGAAGAAGGTGGCCGCCCGTATTTCGTCGAGGGCTGCGCGCTCGATGATTTCGACCTGCTCGAAGCCATTGAGGGCGCGATTATTGTGGAGCCTGCTGATATTGGACGGATCGGGTTCGAAGGCGAGCACTTTACCGCCGCCCCCTACCAGACTGGCGGCCAGCATGGCGAAATAGCCGATATTGGCGCCGACATCGATCACCCGATCCCCCGGCTCCAGCACCTGGGTGAACAGCCGCGACACCTCGGGCTCATAGAAGAGGCCCCGCAATACGTGATTGGCGATGGTCAATTCATGCGGGCGGTTTCCATCGAGATCCAGAATCATACCCGCCGGGGAATCTCCCTCCCGGATCGATACACCGATCGGCATCAGCCAATCCTCTCCTCACCAATAACAGCGGCCAGCTTCTCCCGCCGCCGCTTAAGAAAGCTTTATGCCTATTCGGCCAGCTTACGGAAATAGACCTGAACACAGGGCGCATCCAGGAATTCGATTTTCCGGCAATAGATGTTGGTGAACGCATCGATCGCGATCTTGGGGGTGCGCAGCGGGTCGCGCCCATAGGGCAGCTCTTCCTGCCACAGATAATCGTCGAACCCCATGATGCCGCCGACTTTCAGCAGCTTGAACCCCAGCACGGCGTCAGCCAGGACATCCGGGGCCTGATGGGAGCCGTCGATATAGATGAAATCGAAGTAATTGCTCTTGCCCTCGGCGAACAATTTGGCCAGCTCGATATCGGAATAGCCCTTGTGCACCGTCAGCTGGACCGGATGCGGCATCCCCGCGATCATATTGGCGGTATTGCTCTGAAAGCGTTCATAGACGCTGACCATGTCGACCCCGGCTTCCTGGTGGTCGATCCCACCTTCCCAGGTGTCGACGCAATGGATTTCCAGCGGCCGGAACGACGCTACCTGCCGAATGGAGAAACAGGCGGAAGCGCCCTCGTAGCTGCCGACCTCGAGTACCCGAGAAGGTTGCCCCAACAGAAACAGCTTTTCCCAGGTCGGACGCGTAATCTCGAACCAGTCCTGAGAAAAAACCAGTGTCTTCTTCTCGCCCATTTCTTTGAAACCTTAATATTCGGAGTTATTTCGCGCCGGCCGGCGGCAACCATATTGCATTTTTAAGACAGACCGGAGGGAATATAGGGTGTAAACCTTGGTACATGGAGATCCCTCAGGGAAACCATGCTCGATGTCCGCTTAGGATTGCTGATCATCGAAAAGGCTTTTCACGCTCAAGTCCTCTGGGTACTGTTATCGCAACAGCTTCAAATATGTGAGGCACATCCTTCGCACGAGGCGGGAAATACCACCGCAACGAGCAAAACCCCAATCAAGAGCAAAGCCTTCACGTAACCAAAATTTCAGATGGCGATGAAAGAGTCGTTAACCAAGACCCTCTATCATCCGCCGACCAGTTTCCTTTTCCGACTCGGGGAGCGCGTTCATGACCACAACGTTTATCGGTGCCGCCACCGGCACACTCAATTTCGCCGGCGACAGTGACTGGTTCGGCATCACCCTCACGGGGGGCACCCAGTACGTCTTCAATCTCGGCAACGGCACCCTCTCCGATCCGTCGATCACCATCTATAATTCCTCGGGTCAGGTCGTGTATTCCGGCAGCGCCAATGGCGGCGTCGGCGGTCCGGCCGGCGAGAATGCCCAGATCGCCTTCAACCCGACCAGCAGCGGCACCTATTACATCGCCGCCTCGAGCACCAGCGGCACCCAGACCGGCACCTTCGCCCTGACCGCCTCGACCGCGAGCTTCGACGTAGCCGGCAACATCAACACCACCGGCAACATCTCGGTGGGCAGTTCCGCTACCGGCACCATCAGCACGCCCGGCCAGAACGACTTCTTCAAGGTGTCGCTGACCGCCGGCAGCGAATATGTGTTCAATGTCAGCGGTGCGCTGGCGTCGAGCCAGAACGGCGTGGTCACCATCTATGATTCGACCGGCAAGGAACTGCAGGCCGGCACCGACTACGAGACCGCCAACGGCAACCAGATCGTCTTCACCGCCGGCAGCAGCGGCACCTATTATGTCGGCGTCTCGGGCCAGAACAACGGCACCGGCGCCTTCACCCTGAACGCCGCCACGGCGACCACCGATGTCGGCAACACCGCGGCCACGGCCGGCCACGTCACCGTCGGCGGCAGCGTCAACGGCACGCTGAGCCTGGCGCAGCAGCGCGACTGGTACGGCGTCACCCTGACCGCCGGCACGGAATACACCTTCTCGGTCAGCGGCGGCACCCTGGGCGGCAACGCCACCGTCGCCCTCTATGACGCCAACGGCAACAATCTGGTCTCGCAGATCAGCGGCGGCACCACCAACGGCGCCGAGCGCAGCTTCACGGCCACCACCACCGGCACCTATTATGTCGAGGCCGGCAGCATCCTCGGCAATACCGGCTCGTTCACCGTCGGCGTGACCGCCGTCGGCACCGAGGCCAATCAGGGCAACGTCAACACCGCCGGCACCATCTCGACCTCCACCACCGCCACCGGCACCCTGAACGCCCCGGGCGACACCAACTGGTTCAAGACCACCCTGACCGCCGGCGTCACCTATGCCTTCAAGATGACCGACGGCACCACGGGCGGGCTGAGCGGGGCGCAGGTCAGCCTGTACGATTCGACCGGCAAGCTGATCACCAATTACGGCGCTTCGGGTTCCGGCACCGCCGAGATCGTCTTCACCCCCACCACCACCGGCACCTATTTCGTCGGCGCGGCGGGCCAGCTGGCCAATACCGGCTCCTACACCATCGTCGAATCGACGGTGACCCCGGATGTCGTCGGCAACGTCAACACCGCCGGTCACGTCTCGGTGGGCGGCAGCTCGACCAGCGGCACTCTGGCCACCCCGGGCCAGCACGATTGGTACAAGGTCACGCTGACCGCCGGTACCCAATATGTGTTCAACCTGGGCGGCGCGCTGTCCAATGGTGAGATCACCCTCTACAACTCCGCCGGCACCGAGATCACCAGCGGCTCCAGCCAGGCTTCCTATCTGGCCGGTGCGTCGGGCACCTACTATGTCGGCGTCAACAGCACCAGCAATGCCACCGGCGCCTTCACCGTCTCGGCGGCGACCGCTACCGACACCTATCCGCCGAGCACCGCCACCACCGGCGTGTTCACCTCGGCCGCCGGTGAAGTGGCCGCCTTCCAGGCCGGCACCCTGACCAGCCCCAACGCCATCTCGGACAGCATCGCCAACGTGGTGGCCAATCTCAGCGGGCTCGAGCAGGTCGTCGTGGCCGGCAAGCTGACCTCGATCACCCTGACCGACGACCAGATCTCGTCGACCCCGGTCATCAACCTGACCGCGGCGCAATATGCCGCCGGCTATCAGGTGATCAACGAGCTGAAGGGCACCTACACCCTGAACGTGGCGGGCTTCTCGTCGGCGGCCTTGGCCTTCATCGAGAACACCCAGGGCCAGGGCACGCGCTATCTGCCGGGCACCAGCATCGCCAACCAAAACCAGGTCGTCGAGGTCACGTCGGTGGCCGCCGGCGCCGGCACGATCGCCATGGGCACCGCCTACAATGCCGTGCTGGTCGCCGGCAGCCATTCGACCACCGCGTCGTCGGCGGGCAATCCGGACAGCTTCTCATTCAATGTCGACGCCAATGGCGTCATCACCCTGCATGACAACAATACCGGACAGAACCAGACCATCACCGGCGCCAACTATCTGATCTTCAACGACGGCACCCAGAATTCCGACGGGTCCTTCCAGCAGATCTACTTCATCGAAGGTTCGACCAATTCGCAGATCACCGCGCTCTACAACGCGGCGTTCCTGCGTCAGCCCGATCTGGCCGGCCTCGAATATTATGCCGCGCCGCTGGCTGCCGGGACCGAGACCCTGCACCAGGTCGCGACCAACTTCCTGGCCTCGCCCGAGTTCCTGAACAAGTTCCCGTCCGCCGCCGCCGCGGCGGATCATGGCGGCACTCACGATCAGACCTTCATCACCACGCTCTATCAGAACGTGCTGAACCGCACCCCCGGCTCGGCCGAAGTCGCCTTTTACGCCAACGAACTGGCCAATGGCTCGCTGGATCGCGCCCAGCTGCTGATCAATATCTCGGCCAGCCCGGAAAATCAGGCTGACATCGCGAGCCTGCTGGTCAACACCACCAATGGCGCCTACGCCGACTCCAGCGCCCTGCTGTCGCCCACCACCGTCCTGGGCGAAGTGACCGCGGGCAGCTCGCTGAACACCGGCGCGATGGCGGCGGTGACCTCCGCGACCACCGTCAACGGCATCACCGTCGACCAGACCGGCACCGTTACGCTGGGCGCCTCGGCCCCGACCGAAACGGTCTATCTGTCGCCGACCTATAACAACATCGTCATCAACAACAGCGGCGACACCGTCTACGACACCACCGTCAATGCCACGATCACCGTGAACGGTGCCAACAACACCCTGACCCTCGGCCATGGCGGCAATGGCTCGACCGACGCGATCAATCTGCTGGGCGGTACCAACACGACCGTCAACGGCTTCGCGCCGGGCACCGGCATCACCCTCAATGTGGCCAACACCACGAATTCGGGTTCGGTGCAGTTGCTGAATGGGACCACCACGCCGGTTTCCGGCCTGGATTTCACCAGCGGCAACAATTACGTGGTCAATATCGGCAGCGTCGGCACCGGCAGCGCCGCCGAAGTCGCCACGGCGGCCAACAAGGCCTACACCGTGTCCGATGCCGCCGGCGAGCACGTCACCTTCATCGGCCAGACCTCGTCGGGCAATACGGTGGTTTTCTTCTTCGGCTCCACGTCGGGCTCCAGCAACGGCATCATCCCGGCCGCGTCGCTGACCCACACCGCCGATACCAACGCCAACCATCTGGTGGACGCGAATGAAATCACCTTCATCGCGACCCTGACCGGCGTCACCACCAACAACCTGACGGCCGCCGACCTGGCCTGATAACCGACCGGAACCTGCGGATGGCGGAGAATTTCTCCGCCATCCGTCAGCCCGGCGGCATCAAGAAATCGAGATCGGGCAAGCGGGCGGCAATGCTGCCCGCGATGCCCGGCGGCATCGGCAAAACGATGCGGGAATGGGCCGGCAAACTGTCGCCCGGCGCCAGAACCGGTAATCCCAGATAAGGACGGTGGATGCGGTTGCGGTCTTCATCGAGGAAGAAGGCGACGCGCCCCTCAAGCTCGGCGGCGGCCCAGCTGCCGGCGATCGACGTGCCGAAAATACCGACCGGCGCCGGCAGATCGCGGGCCGCGCCGATCATCCGGCGCAACCAGCCGATCTGATCCCGCGCCGATTCCAGTCCCTCGCCCGGCGGCCGCGGCTGTTCGGGGCCCTGCCCGACGCGGGCGACCAACGAAAGCTCCTTCGCCACCCAGGCCGGACTCAGGGTCTCGACCATGAGTCCGCCCGCCTTTGCCGCCGCGGCCAATGTCGCCGGGGAGAAATGCGTGCAGTGATCGGCAATCAGCAGATCGAAGGCGTTATCCTGAAAATGCGGCACCTGAATTAGGATCAGGCCGCCCGGCGCCAGCAAGCCGCTCACCCGGCGCAGGAAGCCGGAGGGATCGGGAATATGCTCCAGGCAATGGATCATCACGATCGCGTCGAAACCGCCGGTCAGATCGCCGATGTCGCCGACGTGAAACCGCTCGACGCCGGGCAGAGCTTCGACCACCGCCCGATTGGTGTCGCCGACCTCCGCGCCGGTCAGACGCCAGCCGGGATAGGCAGCGCCGAAAGCCGAAAGGAAGGCGCCATTGCCGCAGCCGATATCGAGCAGCCGCCCGGTGGAGGGCAGGCGATGCACGGACGAGAGCTGCTCGACCAGCCGGCGCGAACGGGGCGACGCGGCACCCGCCGGACCAAAGACCAGCTGCTCGGCGCCGGCCGCCTGCTGATAGATGGCGTAACTCGCATAAATGTCGCGGCATTCGTCCTGCCAAACCGAATCGGCCGGCTTCTGCACCGTATCGCAGGCGCGGCAAACTCCCAGGCGCCCGCCGGCAGGCCAGGGGCGACAATCGGAAGTGACCCGGCGCAGCGCGGAAAATTCGTCGAGCAGATCGAGGGAACCGCCGCACAGATGGCAAGAGTCAGCCGGCATCAAAACTCATCCTGTTGAGGGTTTCATCCAGCGCAAAGGGCACGATGCCGAATTCGCGCCGAGCCCGAGCCGGGTCCAGCGTGGTATGGGGGGGCTGCGCCTCCAGCCTGATGCCGAGCTCCGCGGCGGTCGCCGGCTGAACCAATTCGGCCGGACAGCCGAACCGGGCGGCGATCCGCGCGGCGAATTCGGCGTAGGAAATATCTTCGGCACCGGTCACCTGATAGATGCCGCCGCCGCCCTCCAGCCCCACCCTCGCAAGGGCATCGATCAACCCCGCCAGCGGGATCGGCGCCAGCATCAGATCGCTGAGCGGCCGGATCGGCCGTCCGGCCCGCAGCGATGTGATCCAGCCCGTCACCAGCGGGCTGGCGGGGGGGATTACCTTGGTCATGCGCAGGATGGCGGCCTGGTCGCCCAGAGCCAGCAGAGCTTGCTCAACCTCGGCCTTCTGGCGGGCATACTCGCACAGCGGCCGAATCGGCGCGTCGGCAGCCTGGAACGGCGAGGCGCCCGCCAGGACCAGGTTGGTCGAGGGATAGACGATGCGGCTGCCCAGCGCGGCCAAGCGATCCACCAAGGCCAATGTCCGTTCCACATTGATGAGCCGGGTGCCGATTGGGTCTCTCGCGCAATCGGCGAGGCCGGTGATCGCGGCGCACAAGACCACAATGTCAGGCCGCTCGGGAAACGTCCACGCGCCGGGATCAGCCGCCAAGTCGAGAAATATGTCACCCGTGCGGACCGATGGGCGGCGGCTGGTGCCCCAACCATCCACCCCCTGGGCCGCCAACACGGGGCGCAGGGCACGGCCAAATGTACTGTCGCCGCCGACGATCAGGACGCGCCGCCCCCCGTTGCCCATCAGCAACGCCGAGTCATGCTGATATATTGCTGACCGCGCCCGAACCATCCCTCGAAGCTGGCGAAAGATCGCGTCGGCTTGAGAACGAAGCCATCCGTATCGATCACGGCAAGGAAATCACCCACCGACTGCGCGGTACGCGCCGATATCCGGGCGATGACTTTGTGCAGTTCCCGCACTTTCTCGACTATCGGCGCGACCTCGCCTGGCGTCGCGCCGGGAGTCAGCATCGAGATTTCCCGCACCACTTCCGAGGAAAGCTGCATGAGGGTCTGGTTGTCGGCATCGGGGCGAGGCTCGGCGAGGCCACGATAATCGAGGAAATTGTGAAGATTGGCCATGTAGTCGGCCACGGCCGACCGGTTCGCACCGCAGTCGGCCTGCCTGAGATCCTTATACCAACGCCATTCCTGAAGGAAATGCGGTGATGTGCCGAGAATATCGAACTCGTCGGTCACCGTTTCTATCACCTCGGCGACACTGAACAGCCTCCCTCGCCAAGGGTGCAGTATATTATCCAGGACCCAGTCGACATGGCCGCGCGTCATGGCCTTGAGGGTCGAGAGATGTGCTCCCCACAATTCGGCAAGCACCTTGGCCTGCTCATCGATAGGCCGATCTGCCGGCACCGCGGCCATCGAATAGAGATGGCACAGCCGCTCAGCGAGTACCGACACGCCGTCCATCGCAGTCACCACAAGGACGCCACCGGGCTTGACGAAGCCGGCCATATGCCGCAGCAGCCCGGCGGGATCGTTCTGCGTCGGCAGCAAGCCCTCGGCCAGCACCAGGTCGTAAATGGGCTCGGGCGCGACCTCTTCGATCATCGCCTCGCGGATCGTGAGGCTGGTGGTGGCCGGACACCGGGGCACCAAGAGTTCGCGCGCCTGCACCAATCCCACCGGATTGCCATCGACCAGATCATAACGGGCCGGCCGCTGCGCCAACACCCAAAGGGCGTTATGGCCGGTGCCGGGGCCGAACTCCAACACCGAACCACCCTCGATCAGAGCTGGCACCACACCTAGAAGCCGGGCGAGATGACGGCGACGGGCAAAGTGAGCGTCGAGATCGTCGATATTCTGCGCCACCGGAGAAATATTATTGGCCTTGTAGTAGTCGACGAAAGGTCTCAACTCATTTACTCCTCTATTCGACCACGACTATATCAAGTGTTGGTACCGTTGCAGGAAGAAATCGCTTACGCGCGACTCCGCCACAGCCATCAATCCCGCCGCATCAAGCCGCTTGAAGCGCTCTTGCAGGGGGGTCAACGCCAGATCGCCCTCACCCAGCCGCAGCGCTTCCTGGACCGCCGCCAACAGCTCCTCGGAGCGCGGCAGACTCGCGCCGAAACGGTCACCCTGCAGATAGTGCGCGGCCTTTTCGCTCTCCCAATATTCAGGCCGCGACCGGTAGAACATGATCTGCTCCGAAAAACTGAGAGACCGCCCCCTGACAGCGTCCAGCATCACCGCGGGCACGACGACCGTGCTCTTCGAATAGGTAACCGCGGTGAGCGGCCAATTGCTGAACGAGACGCACGGCAGGTTCATGACGTCGGCAACGTTTTCCAGACCCGAGGTATTGATCAGGGAGATGTCCGCGTTGGCCAAAATGGCGAGATCGTTCTTGAAGCAGCGCAAAGGACTCTCGCTGTAATTGACGACGCCATAGGCGGCGAATTCACGCGGATAGGGTTCCGTGCCCACTTTGACGATGCGATAACCATTGTCGCGCAGGAAAGCCAAGCTGGCCGAGAGCATGTCGGGGCTCATCGCGAAGCCGGCATTGCCGCTATGCACCCGCAGATGCACGGCGGCGATGCGATCGCGCCCGTCAGTACCGATCAAGTCGGCCAAAGGCCCATCGATAGCCGGCTTGGCTTCGGCCCAAGGGTCCACGTCGCGGGTTCTGGACCGCAGCTGGTAATAGGTGCGATTGGCGTTGATCACCGCATCGTTGGTGACGATGTAGTGCAGCCGTCCATTGAGGGGCGAGATGAAGGTCCCTTCGCGCTCGATCACCGAATTGCGGACGTGGCCCAGCCCGACATCGACGCCGAGTTCAGGCACCATGCGACAAATCTCGGCAGCCATGTCGAACAAGTCGTTATCGGCAACCATCACCAGATTATAGTTGCGGAAGCGATCTCCAAAGACCTCGATCATCGCCCGGGAAATGTCGCTGTCGCGGTGAATCCAGTAATAGGTGATCCCGCGATCGATTTCGTGGGCCAGGTACTTCCGCAGGAAATAATCGAGCTCATGCATCTGGTGGCCGGGCGAGTCGGTGTAGACCATATTGGCCAGAAGCCTTGAGCCGGTGTCCCGCAAGAACCGATAAAGCTGTTCACCCGAAGATTGCGACTGGATCGACATCAGCACGGCATTCTCTCGGCAGAGTTCAAAAAATTAGTAAATTTTTCAACCTTATCGGTAAAATGCACCGGTCTGGGGAGTTTGATGACAATGAAAATCCTGGTGACGGGAGCGTGTGGCTATAAGGGCACCGTACTGGTTCCCAAGCTTCTGGAGCGAGGCCACGAAGTCGTCGCCCTCGATATCATGTGGTTCGGCAATTTCCTGCAGCCGCATCCCCGCCTGACGATCATCGAGGGTGACGTCCGCGATGTCGATGCGATCGATCTGTCGGGCATCGGCGCGATCATCCATCTGGCCTCGGTCGCCAACGACCCCTGCAGCGATCTCGACCCCAAACTGACCTGGGAGATCAGCGCCCTGGCCACCATGCAGCTGGCCGACAAGGCCGCCAAGGCCGGCGTCAAGCAATTCATCTACGCCTCGTCGGGCAGCGTCTACGGCATCAAGGAAGAGGAGCAGGTCACCGAGGATCTGCCGCTATTCCCCATCACCGAATACAACAAGGCCAAGATGGTGGCCGAACGGGTGCTGCTGTCCTATGCCGCCGACATGGCGGTGCAGATCGTCCGTCCCGCCACCGTGTGCGGCTATTCGCCCCGCATGCGCCTCGACGTGTCGGTCAACATGCTGACGATCCAGGCCCTGACCAATCATCGCATCACCGTGTTCGGCGGCGCCCAGGTGCGCCCCAACATCCATATCGAAGACATTACCGATGTCTATCTGCATCTGCTGGACCGCCCCGAACTGCAGGGGATCTACAATGCCGGCTTCGAGAATCTGTCGATCCTAACCATCGCCGAGCGGGTGAAGGCCAAGGTCGAGGCGGAAATGGCGGTGACGCCGTCCAACGATCCGCGTTCCTATCGCGTCAATTCCGACAAGCTGCTGGCGACCGGCTTCAAGCCGCGCCGCACCGTCGGCAACGCCATCGACGAGCTGACCTCGCTCTATGTCGAGGGCGTGCTGAAGGACGAGGACCGCTTCCACAATCTGAAATGGATGCGCCACAGGCTCGCTAAATGACCTCTTCTCCCGTCGACAGCTTTCAGGACTATTCGGCCCGTCTGGGCGCCCTTCTGGCTGCGACCGACTGGAGCATCGTCGAGCCGCTCGGCCGGGCGCTGAAGGATTGCCTGGATAATGGCCGCCAGGTGTTCCTGGCCGGTAATGGCGGCAGCGCGGCCAACGCGCTGCACATCGTCAACGACCTCTTCTATGGCATCGTCAAGGGCAAGCGGCCCGGCCTCAGGGTGCAGGCCCTGACGGCGAATGTCTCGCTGCTGACCTGCCTGGCCAATGACGAAGGCTATGACTCGATCTTTTCGTCACAGCTCGCCACCCTGGCGAACAAGGGCGACGTGCTGATCGTGCTGTCCGGCAGCGGCAATTCGCCCAACATCCTGGCGGCGCTGGAAAAAGCCCGTGCGATGGGGGTCGAAAGCTTCGCCATCCTCGGCTATAGCGGCGGCAAGGCCAAGACCATGGCCGACCACGCGCTGCATTTCGCCGTCGACGACATGCAGATCTCCGAAGACCTGCAGCTGATCGTCGGGCACATGCTGATGCAATGGCTGTACAAGGTGGAAGCGGGCCAGGCATGACCGCCCCGGGCAAAGTTCTCGTCATCGGCAGCAATTCCTTTTCCGGCGCCAGCTACGTCGATTACTGCCTGGCGCAGGGCGCCGAGGTGATCGGCTTCAGCCGGTCCGCCGAACCGCATGCCGCCTTCCTGCCCTATCGCTGGACCGACCGCCGGAAGGGCTTCCGCTTTCACGCCCTGGACATCAATCATCACCTCGATGAGATGATGGCGGTGATCACTGCGGAACGCCCCGTTTATGTGGTCAATTTCGCCGCCCAGAGCATGGTCGGCGAAAGCTGGAAGACGCCCGAGCATTGGTTCCAGACCAATGTGGTCTCGACCATCAAGCTGCATGATCGCCTGCGCGCCTGTGACTTTCTCGACCGCTACGTCCATGTGACGACGCCGGAGGTCTATGGCAGCACCGACGGGACGATCGACGAAACCACGCCGTTCAATCCCAGCACACCCTACGCCGTGTCGCGCGCCGCCGCCGATATGAGCCTGAAGACCTTCTTCGACGCTTACCAGTTCCCGGTGGTGTTCACCCGCGCCGCCAATGTCTACGGCCCGGGCCAGCCGCTCTACCGGATCATTCCGCGCACCATCTTCTTCATCCGCCAGGGCCGCAAACTCGGCCTGCAGGGCGGCGGATTGTCGCGCCGCTCCTTCATCCATATGAACGACGTCAGCGCCGCGACCTGGACCCTGATGCGCGAGGGAAAGCCGGGCGAGACCTATCACATCTCGACCGACCGCTTCGTCACCATCCGCGCCCTGGTCGAGCAGATCTGCGCGCTGCTGGGCGCCGATTTCGAGCAATCTGTCGACATCGCCCCCGAGCGCCTGGGCAAGGACGCGCTCTATGCGCTGGACAGCGATAAATTACGCTCGGCGTTCGGCTGGACCGACAAGATCTCCCTCGAACAAGGCTTGGCCGAATGCGTAGCCTGGGTCGACCGCTTCCTGCCCGACCTGGCCACCCAGCCCAGCGACTATATCCACAAGCCCTGAGACAGGCATGAGCGACACGCTTCCCGACAGCGCCTGGATCGATGAAACCATCGCGGAAATCGACAAGCTCCGGCCGCTCGGCAATCGGGTCGTGTTCGTGTCGGGCAATTTCAACATCGTCCATCCGGGCCATCTGCGCCTGCTGAACTTCGCCGCGGAATGCGGCGACCTGCTGGTGGTCGGCGTCTATGCCGATGGCGTCGGCCATACCTTGCTGCCGCAGGATCTGCGCCTCGACGGCGTTTCCTCGATCGGCGTGGTCGATTACGCCTTCATCCTGCCCGAGCCGCCCGACCGCCTGATCCGCCGGCTGCGCCCGGCGGTGGTGGTCAAAGGCCGAGAACATGAAAGCCATTTCAACCCGGAAAAGGAAGCGGTCGCCAGCTATGGCGGCACGCTCCTGTTCAGCTCGGGCGAAACAGGCTTTTCCTCGCTCGATCTGCTGCGGCAGGAAATTTACCAAACCCGCACCCACACGGTGGTGAAGCCGGCCGACTTCCCGCAACGGCACGCCTTCACCGGCAGCGATCTGGCCGAGATCGTCCGTAAATTCTCAGATCTGAGTGTGATCGTGATCGGCGATCTCATCGTCGACGAATATGTCAGCTGTGACGCGCTCGGCATGTCGCAGGAAGATCCGACGCTGGTGGTCAGCCCGATCACCCAGGACCGCTTCGTCGGCGGCGCCGGCATCGTCGCCGCTCATGCCGCCGGCTTCGGCGCCGAGGTCCGCTATTTCACCGTGGTCGGCGACGACCCGACTGCCGAATTCGCGCGGCGCAAGCTGGCCGACTATAAGGTCGAGGCCGAATTCCTGACCGACCCCAGCCGCCCGACCACCCTGAAACAGCGCTATCGCGTCGGCGACAAGACTCTGCTGCGCGTCAGCCATCTGCGCCAGCACGACATCAGCACCGAACTGATCGACGCGCTTCACCGGCGGGTGCTGGACTCGCTCGACGGCGTCGATCTGGTGATCTTTTCCGATTTCAATTACGGCGTCCTGCCGCAGGCGCTGGTCGACCGCATCGCCGCCGACTGCGCACGGCGCGGCGTTATGATGGTTGCCGACAGCCAGGCCTCATCGCAGATCAGCGACGTCTCGCGCTTCAAGGGCATGGCGCTGCTGACCCCGACCGAGCGCGAAGCCCGGCTCGCCATTCGCGACACCCGGTCCGGCCTCGTCGTCCTGGCCGAAGACCTGCTGAACAAGGCGCAGGCGAGCAATGTCGTCATGACACTCGGCGCCGAGGGCGTCCTGATCTTCGCGCCGGCCGCCGGCGGTCCATTCCATACCGATCAGCTGCCGGCGATGAACTCGGCCCCCCGCGACGTGTCGGGGGCCGGAGATTCATTGCTGACCTGCACCGCCATGGCGCTGGCCGCCGGCGCCGACATCTGGCGCGCGTCCTATCTCGGCGCGATCGCCGCGGCCTGCCAGGTCGGGCGCCTCGGCAACATACCCCTGACCGCCGATCAGATCCTCGGCGAGCTAGCGCAATGAGGGCGCTGCTGCTGGCCGGCGGCCTGGGCACGCGGCTGCGCCCGCTGACCGACACAATGCCCAAGTGCCTGGTGCCGATCCGCGGGGTTCCCCTGCTCGATTACTGGCTCGACCTGCTGTTCGGCGCCGGCATCGAACGGGCGCTGGTCAATACCCATTACCGGGCCGAGCAGGTGCGCGACCATTTGGCCCACAGCCGCTGGCGCGACCGCCTCGACCTGGTTCATGAGGAGCATCTGCTGGGAACCGGCGGCACGGTGCTGGCCAATCGACATTTTTTCGGCGACGAGGCGTTTATCGTCGCCCATGCCGACAATCTGACCCGCTTCGACGTCCGGGCCTTCCAGCGCCGTCACGCCGAGCGGCCACAGGGCTGCCTGATCACCATGATGACCTTCGACACCGATAATCCCCGCTCCTGCGGCATCGTCGAGCAGGACGAACGGGGCGTGGTGACGGCCTTTCACGAAAAGGCGGCCGATCCGCCCGGCACCCGCGCCAACGGCGCCGTCTATATCTTCGAGCCGCCCCTGCTCGATTGGATGGCGGGACTGGGCAAGCCGGTGATCGATCTCAGCACCGAGGTGATTCCCGCCTTTCTCGGCCGGATCGCCACCTTTCATAACACCGACTATTTGCGCGACATCGGCACGGCTGACAGCCTTGTCCGAGCCCAACAAGACTTTTGAGAAGGCCCCCCATGTCGATCCGATCGATCAAGACCGCCGAGGAACTTTACAGTTTCCTGCGGGAAACCAAGTCCAAGCTGCTGGCCAACATGATCTTCTCGGCATCTCCCGGTCACCTGATCCACGAGATGGATTATTTTCTTCGGCAGTATCTGGCGCACGAGATCGACCGAGAAACGACCTATTATTGGATACAACGCTCTGGCGCCATGCCGGAGGCCATGGTCGAGACCTACGCGCATCATTTCCGCAAATACAATCTGGAGATGATCGCCGACAACGATATGTTCGCCATGGCCAACGAGGTCTGTCGCATGGTGCCCGAGTTCGGCATCAATGTCGGACTGGGCCATATTCGCAATTCGGTGATGTCGCGCGAAAACACTTATGTGCAGATATTTCACTATCGGCTGCACTATTACGTTTCCAACGACACGGTGGTGCAGACCAACCGCCATTATTACCAGACACGCACACGGAGCGGCGACGCCGACCCCTGGACCGATGCCAGACCGGCGATCGACGGTCCGCTCGCCGACATGATCGGAGCTGATGGGCTTGATCGTATCGCGGCCATCCATCTGCGCACCCACAGCGGCAATGCCGGCGTGGCCTTGCCGCCGGATAGACTGCTGCCGACTCTCGGCTTCCTCCGCGACAGCGGCTACCGCCTCGTCAAGGTCGGCACCGAGCTCACTCCGCCCGAATTTGCCGGCCTGGGTATCGTCAATTACAGCGAAAGTCCGCTGCGCAATTTCAAAAATGATCTGGCCGTGCTGACCAACGCCAAGGTCACTCTGGTCAACACCTCCGGGCTCGAAAACGTCGCTGACGTCATGAACCTGCCGTGCGTCTCCTACGGCAATTGGCCGCTTTCAGCAGTTCCCTATTCGAAGAATATGGTGGTGGTCCCAACGCTTCTATCCGACCCCGTGCGCAACCGCGTACTGACTTTTCCCGAGCAAATGCTGGCCTATCGCTCAAAGCCGGAACAATGGGAAACGGGGCGGTTCGTCTGGCACGTGCCGTTTGAGCATTTCGACCCGGTACCTCCCCGCGCCGACGAATTACTGGCAGCTACCCAGGAGGCGATTCAGCTCGGTCAGGAGAACCGCCCCCTCACCGACTTGCAGGCGCGGTTCAAACAACTCGATTCCAGCGGTCTGACGGCGGTATCCCAAGCCCGTATCAGCGACTATTTTCTGCAGCGCTTCGCAAATTTGATATAAGTGCGGGAGACCATCGCTTTAGCTGAAGAGCCGCGCCGTGCAAAGCCCCTACTTATCTCTTGAGCCGAACCAGCGCTGGCGGGACGCCGTAGAGGCGGTTCAGTGCGATGCCATCAATCCCAACCAGCCCTCGTCTTTGCGGATCACCCCCGACACCAAAATCGCCACGGCGGGCAGCTGCTTTGCCCAGCGGATATCCGAGGCGCTCGCATCGCACGGCTTCAACTATCTCGTAACGGAAGCGGGGCCGCCCTGGCTGTCTGCGCAACAGAAGGTGGCTTACAATTACGGCACCTTCTCCGCCCGCTACGGCAACATCTATACGAGCGCTCAGCTATTGCAGCTGATGGAACGGGCGATGCACCAGCGAGACTCGGACGAGCCGCTTTGGCACAGCAAGCTTGGATTGTGCGACCCCTTCAGGCCGCGCATCCAGCCGGAAGGTTTCGACTCGGAAGAAGAGCTGCTTGCCGACCGCAAGATGCATCTTGCCGCCGTGCGCAAGCTTTTCGAGGAACTCGATGTGCTGGTCTTTACGCTCGGCCTGACCGAGTCTTGGCGGATAAGGCACGATGGCACGGTGCTGCCGATGTGCCCCGGCTCGGGCGCCGGCGGCGAGTACGACCCCAGCCGCTACGTCTTTCACAATTCGACCGTTGCCGACGTCGTGTCGGAGATGACGCGGTTTCTCGACTATCTAGGTGATCTGAACCCGAGGGCCACGGTCATTCTCACCGTGTCGCCCGTGCCGTTGGTCGCCACCATGGAAGAGCGGCACGTTTTGCAATCCACCATCTATTCAAAGTCTGTATTGCGGGTCGCCGCCGAGGAAATCGTTCGGCAAAAAAACAACGCCGTCTATTTCGCGTCTTACGAGACCATCACCGCAAGCGGCAATCTCTATTTCGAGCAAGACGGCCGGAGCGTGAAACAGGAGGGAGTGGCCCATGTAATGCGGAATTTCTTCGCGACCTTCACCGAACAGATGCCCGCTCTGAAGCCACGTGAACCGCGGGAGTCCGCGGCAATCGACCAGCTTTCAACCAGCAAATGCGACGAAGAGGCTTTGGCCGCCGCCATCGCCCTGGCTCACCTCAACAAATGAGTGAGGAACTGTCGGAAATCGGCAGGGCGAAGCCGGTCTTTCTGATCGGTGACAGCCATACACAGATCTTCGACGGACGGATCTATCAGCTTGCCGACCAGGCCGGCATAATTGCGGTTAGCCGCGATTACATTCCCGGGATCACGGCCCAAAGCGTCAGCACCCCCGATGGCAGCGTTTCCTCTGAAATCGTGCGTGCCCTGAAGCGCTTCGACCTCATCACGGAATCGGGCGTCGCCAAATACACGTTGCTGGACAAGGAGGAAGTGCTCAAGGCAATGGCCCATGGCGGGGCCCAGACTCCCCCATTCTGCATATTTCATATCGGCGAGATCAATGTACGCCAGCAACTGGCTCGCTCGCTCGGCGCGGATTTCGATATCGTGCTGCCGCCGGGCCTGACGCCCTATAAATATCCTGCTGCCGCGGAAGGCCGCCAGATTAGTCCGTTCAGGGTATTTTCCCAAATCATCGAGACAATATTCGAGGGGTTGTTCCGAGGGCTCGCTCAATTCAAGCGGGCCGGCCTTACCCGGCTCTTCCTTCACTCGATGCCCGTTCCCTATTCCGGTGACGAGGTATTCGAGAAGCAGAACGGTTTTGCTTTGGACATCGCGCGCCGCATTAAAGTCTCTCTGGCGGTTAATGCCTTTCTCGCGCGGAAGTGCAAGGAACACGGAATCGGCTTCATCGACATCTGGGGTGATATCGTCGACGAAACTGGCAAGCTACAGCCGAAGTTCGAACTTGATGGCTTCCACCTGGGCGCTGATGCCTGCCTGGTCACGGTTAAGCGCTTTCTCGATTGCGTACGAAATAGCCAGATACACGTCACCAACGGCCCCCGTTACGGCGCCGCTCGCGACAGAGCGGAGGCGCCGGCGCGGGGCGAGGCAGGCCCCATCCCGGGCGAGGGATACGCCGTTCTGAATTTCGCCGGCTTGCAGGCCTTGCCGATCGGAGACTTGATCCCGATCGGGGAGAAGAGATTCACCGACATCGACTGGGCCTACCGTCCAGACGGCGCCGAGACCGGAGCGGAATGGTTTGCCCCGAGTCTCACCTTCGTCGAACGCCTCGCCGCGCTCCTGTTTGAAGAAAATGCACTGCTTGACTCGCTGGCCGCCATGGCCGGGGGTCGGCCCGTCTTCTACAGCGCCCGGCCCTTCCGACCGAGGGCGGGAGAGATGGCTCTCGACGATTGGGCCCGCGATGCCTGGCCGATTGGACTGATGCGGGCTATCGCCGTCATCGATGCCGCTGACGGCGAGGAGTTCCGCCTGTCGGTTGGCGGCTGGAATGCGGCCGAGAAGAAAACCACGTTATCCTGCCCGCCTGGGAGCCTTATCGTTTATGACCCCCGGCAAGTGAGGCTCACGATCGAAGACGGATCGCGCGGTCTCGCTATCGATATGCATTTCGGACCTGCCGTTCCCGAGATGAGTCTGCAGGTCGTCTGGAATGGGGCGAATTGCTGGCCGGGCGATCCTTTCATCTTTTCACTGCGCGAAGCCGTGGCCGCGCCCACCCCGGAACGTCCTTACCTGGCGCTGCTGGCGGTTCCTTATTGGGAAGATCAGCCCGCTGCGCTCTGGCATCAGACCGTCGGGACCGACGCGGTATGATTAAAGTCCCGAAACGGGATTGATCCTAACCCATCCATCGGCGAATTCCGGATAGGCCTGCATGCGGTCGACCGGATATTGGAACGGGTCGAGCGGCCAGTTATTCATGCCCGCCCACATCACTCGCCGTGGCATCGCGGCGGGGCGCGGCAGAATGCAGAAATCGATGGCCTTGCGGGGCTTCGCCCGCGGCGGGCTGCCGCGATGGATCAGCCGATTGGCATCGAATATGAGCAATGTCCCTGCGGACCCCGCGACCAGATGGGAAACTCTGTTCTCGTCGAGATACTCGAAGGGGCCCGTTCCCTCGTCGACATCGACCAGATAGATCAGACCCCGAATTAGGCCGGGCGGACTGCCATCCCGATGGAACCCCTGCGGCCCATCGCCGCCGACGTCGTGCGGCAGCGAGAGGAAGAACCGTGTATTGATGAAATAGGGGTCGGAGCCAAGGCACGCCTGGATGCAGGAAAGAATCTCCGGGGAATAGACGATCTGATGCACCCGCTGCAAAAGGGCGACGCCGGGGATCAAGGTCCGCATCGTGTCTTTGAAGGGTTTGGCTGGATTGCCGAACCAGAACGGCGATCGATGCCGGTTGCCGACATCCAGATCGAAATTCAACTCTTCGACCAGGGGCAGGATCCGCGCGGGATCGATCTGCCGTGCGATCACGCCTCTGGCATTGAACTCATCCTGTGCCTCCTGGTACCTCGGCGTTCCCGCAAATTCGGGCTGAACCGCGATCCGCGAGGCATGAACGTAAAGCACGCTATTGTGGCGGTCCGACTGCAGCAAGGGGTGATCCAGAGCGCCTTGAATGAACTCGGTAAGTCGAGGCTCGACGACCTCGAGGAAGGGCGACGCTATCGATGCGGACAATTCGGCCAGAATGGAGTTGGCCAAAGCGACCAATTTCCGGCGAATGGCAAGCGGACAGCGATAGCCGTTGGCTGCGGCGAAGGCATCATCCCCTGATCTGGCCGGCGGAATCATAGCCAGCACCGATCGCGACAAGCCGGCGGCATGCAATGCGCGCATCCCCTTGACGATCGGCGCGAGCAGCGCGGTGAGACGGTCTCTCAGCTGTTCGAAGGACACTTCCTCGCGCCCCTCAAGCAAGGGAGCGGGGTCCCCCGGAAGCACGAAGTCGGACGTCTCGGCGAATGCCGGATAGACCGAACGCCGCAAATCGCCCTCGCCGCAGAAAATCAGAATGAAAGGGGCGCATAGGGTGAAGCCTGAAGCAAAATTCGCGCGGGCATCCTCGACGCTGGGGCTCCGCCATAGGGCCTCGCCTGTCGCGGCGAGCACATGGAACGGCGCCAAGGCGGCCCTGACCTTCTCGCCGATCGTCTCGACGCCATTGGCCTCACTGATCATATCGGCTGCGGAAAAGCCCGGAATATAGGCGCTCTCGACCAGAAACGGCGTATGCCAGGAAGGGGAGCGGAAAATAGTACCGGCGAACGGCAGGCAGGACTCGTCACCCAGACAAATCAGCCTTTGGCCCTTTTCCAGCTGGGGAGCGTCATCGTCTGCCATGTCACACCCGCTCGCAGCAGAGCCCGATATTGTAGTGCGACATCCGGCTGAAGCCGGTATGCACGACCTCGTCGTTCATCGAGAACATGAACACGGTATGGAAGTGCTTCTGCAGTACCTTGCGGAAGTCTTCCTGGGACTTGCAATTGACATGGCCATCCTTGCTGATCTGCGAGGCATAGGCCTGGGATTCGAGCGACGGCGCGCCGATGATCACGACGCCATGCCTCTCGAGGGGCGCCGTCAGATTGCGCAGGAAGAGATCCTCCTGCTCGGCCGGAATATGTTCGAAGACATCCAGCGAATATATGGCGTCGAAGGAGCCCGCGACGCCGCCTTCCAGCATGTCGTGCAGACGGAAATCGATGGTCCAGCGCTCGTCCATCACCTCTTTGGCGCTGGCGATGAAATCCGCATCGAAATCGACGGCGACCAGGCTGCCGACCGCCTGCCGGACGATGCGGCTGTAGAACCCGTCGCCGCAGCCCACTTCCAGCGCGCGCTCGCGGCCTTGCAGCATCTTGGAAACGTATTTGTAGCGCGAGAGACAAAAGGCCAGCCGCTTGGGGTCGTCATACCACCCCCATCCCGAGGAAACACCGAGACGCTGAGGGCGGTGCTTGATCAGTTCGATGACAGGCTGGTACTGCGCCTCGCCCTTGGTCTTTTCCGCCATCATGCCATCCAGTTCAGCAATTTCTTGTTTCGTTTCAGGCGAACGGCTTGTCGTCGCGCCGCAGGAAGTAACAGTAATACTGGTCGTCCCCGATGTCGGGCAGAATGACGCGCAGAGCAAACCCGTCGACCATGGTGAAACCCGTGCGTTGGAAATGGCTCACCCACGAGGATGATGAAAATACGCTGTAATGATTGGGGTTCTCCTCGTGGTGCGCCGGGGTGTCGGGCGCGGGCAACTCGACATAGGCGAACTGGCCGGGCTTGAGGAGCCGGTAATATTCATTGAGCGTGAACAGCGGCACGACACTGTGTTCGAGTACATGACGGCACCAGAGAAAATCGAAGCTCGCGTCGGGGAAGCTGGTGAAGTTCTGATCCATCTCGTGAACGTCGAACCCCATTGAGCGGCAAGCGTCGACGTCCGACCCGAGCGTTATCCCGACAGCGTCTATGCCGCGCGCCTTGAATTCAGTCAGGGCGATTCCCTTGCCGCATCCGACGTCGAGGACTTTCATGCCAGGGCTCAGCATTCCCCTCTGGATCGCCTTGTCGATGCCTTCCCGCGTGATCCGCTTCGGAAATTCCAGCCCCTCTTCCGGATAGATATCGGCACCCAGCTTGTCGAGAAAACGGTCGAGCCGGCTATAGTCACGCATGAATTCCTCCCCCCTGTCAGTCCATCGCGATCAGGCAGCGCCCGGCGGCACTGCCGTCGCGCATTGCCGCGATGGCGTCATTGATACGGGCCAACGGATAGCGGTCGGTCAGCAATTCGTGCAGTTTGAGCCGTCCATGGCGAAATAAGGCTTCATACCGCGGAATATCGATATGAGGCTCGGCCTCGCCGCCCTGCGAGCCGGCCAGGCGCTTGCCGAAATGCAGCGGCAGCGAATGAATGGTGATGTCGCGCCCCTGGCGCGGCACGCCGACCAGCACCACCCGCCCCTGCGGACCGGTGATGGCATAGCCCATCTCGATGATCGACGGATCGCCGGTATTGTCGATGAACACGTCGAGCCCGCGGCCGCCCAGGATCTCCTGGATGCGGGCGCGGGCGTCCTCGCGCGCGCTGTTGATCAGATGGGTCGCACCCAGCTTGCCGGCCAGTTCGAGCCGGTTGTCGAAGCGGTCGATCGCGATCACCGGCCAGGCCGAGGACAGCGAAGCCGCCTGCACCATGTTGAGCCCGACGCCGCCGGCGCCGAACACCACCACCGATTCGCCGATCCGCACCTGCGCATTGTTCTCGATCACGCCGAAACCGGTGGTGACGGCGCAGCCGAACAAGGCCGCCACGTCGAGATCGCTGTCGGCGGGAATGGCGGTGACGCGGTTCTCGGACACGATCGACCATTCGCTGAAGGTGGTGACCCAGCCGCTATTCACCTTGCGCCCGTCCCAATCATAGGCGGGCGTGGCCGCCTCGATGCCCGGGCCCTTGCGCCAGTGCAGCACGACCTTGTCGTCGGGTTTCACCTTGCGCACGCCGGGGCCGACCGCCGCCACCGTCGCCGAGCCCTCATGGCCGAGCAGATGCGGCAGATATTTGTCCGGCCCCTTGGCGCCGTCGATCTCGCCCAATTGCGAGCCGCAGATGCCGCTGCGATGGATCTTCACCAGCACCTGTCCGACATCGAGCTGGCGGGGCAGGCCGATCTCGGCCAGGACCAGCGGCTGGCGCTGCTCGACCAGGATGGCGGCCAGGGTGGAGGTGACGAGAAGCGACATGCCCGGTCTCACTCGAAATAGATGAAGGAATGATCGCCCGAATAGCCCGTCGTGTCGAACCACCATTGCCAGGCTTCCGGCGAATTGAAGGCCTCGCAGGTTACCTGCCAATAGAGCAGATTGGCCTTCTCTTCTTCGTTCCGATAGGATTCGACGCAGATATATTTATGCTTGCGGCCGACCCGTTCGATCTCGCGCAGAGCATCCGACAATTCGTAATTGTGCAGATTGTGCAGCGTATTGATCGAGAAGACGAGATCGAAGCTGTCATCGGCGAAAGGCAGCTTACGGGCGCTGCCCACCTGCAGCCGGTCCCTGATCTCGTCCTTGGCGTTCTCGATGGCATAGGACGAGATGTCGATGCCGGTCACTTCGACGCCCGGCACCACCTGGGTCCAGTCGAACAGCAGGAAGCCCTTGCCGCAGCCGACATCGAGAATCTTGTCGCCCGGCTTGATGCCGTAATGCTCGGCCATCGCGGTGGCGACCTTGGCCCAGCGGCCGTCATAGCGATAGCCGCCATAGCAGATGCGCCGGTCGCCATCCCAGTAATCATGGCCCCATTGCTTGGCCAGCGCCGCGGCCTTGGCCTTGGGAAAATCCGGATCGTTGACCCGGGCCAGATAGTCCCGCTTGGTGCTCTTGTGGATGACGGAAAGAAAATCGACGTAAGCCATCAGTGTCGCGTCCCGGTCAGGATGTTGAAGGAATGCCAGGCCTTGTCCAGGCGCTCGCGGCGGCGGTTCAGATCGTCCCCGTCCGGCTGGGCGAAGCGGGCGCGCGCCGCCAGGTCGGGCAGGAAGGGGTTGAGCATGATGCAGCACCATTTCAGCGCGAAGAGCGGGCGCAGCAGCGCCGTCCTCTCGCGCAGGCGCCCTGCTCCGGGCCGGCCGCCGAACGCGGTGGCGAAAAAGGCCTCGAAATAGGCCTCGTCGACCGGCACCGCCGGCTGCAGGAAGAAATCGCACAGGGTCTTGGCCGGATCGTCCCAGCCGGCATATTCGAAATCGACGAAGGACAAAGTCCCGTCCTCGCCGGCCAACGCATTATGAAACCCGAAATCGGACGGCGAGATGCATCGTTCCGGTTCGGGCAATTCATCCGTCGGCGACAGGTCCAGCGCCGCATATCCTTCGATCAGGGCGGGACGCAGCGTCCCCCAATAGGCGGTCATGCGCCCGACCAGGGATGCCGGCTCCTCGGCACCGGCCAGCCGCGCCAGCCGGGCCTCGATCAGGGCCAGTTGCTCGGCCAGGGTGAAGCAGGCATCCGCCGCCAGAGGCAAATCCGTCGCCTCGGCGCCGTTCAGCGTCCGCAGCAATCGCGCCGCCTGCTCGACCATACCGGGCTCGACACCATCGGGACGGCGGCCGGCGCGGAACTCGTGCAGGGCGATGCGGGCCTTATCGTCGCGCGCCAGCGGCGCCGGCACGGAGGCGGCGCCGGCAACGTCGCGGGCATAGCTTAGAAAGCGCCATTCGCCGTCGAGACGGTCGCGTCCTGCCCCTTGCGTGAAATAACATTTGGCGACCGCCCGGCGGCCCGCCTCTTCGGCGATGAACACCAGATTATTGCCGCCGCGCGCCGCCGGCTGGAGCGTCAGCCCAGTGCCCGCGCCCAGTCCGGCTTCCCGCCACAAGGCCGCGATCTGCGCACGCCGGTCCGCCTCGCCGCCGGTCACGGCGCCCCCAGAAGGGCTGCGAAATCATCCCAGCTGGCGACCGCTTCACGCGTTGCGCCGGCATGGTTGCCGGCAGGATCGAACAGCACGGCGCGCACCTGCCTCGGAAAGCCCGGCGCGTTGAGAATTTCGGGCAGATCGTCGAGAAACAGCTCGCAGCCGCAAGCCGCGATGCGCGCCAGCTTCTCTTCCTTGGTTGCCTCGAAATGGACCATGCCGGACGGGAACAGCGCCTCGCCGTCCGCGATCAGATTGTCGTCGATCCAGCCTCGCGCCGCGGCGCGCAGATCATGTTTGGGGCCGATGATCGGATGTTGGGTCTTGTGGCTGACGATCACCAGCTCGTGACCGCGCGCCACCAGGCGCGACATTGCGTCCACCACGCCGGGAAACGGCTCCGCCTCGCCCATCCGCGCGCCATAGACCTCGCCCTGCATCGCCGTCCAATCCGGCTCGCGGCCGATCGAGCGGATGTGATCGCGCACCTTGGCCTTGTCCCGCGGCACATGATCGGGGATCAGCCCCTGCTCCAGCGCGACGCGGTGGAACAGGGAATCATAGCGGACGATGGTATTGTCGAAATCGAGCCCGACGCGCATGTCCGGTCAGCCGACGGCGCGGATGCCGTTACCCGCCCAGGCCTCGGCCAGGGCATCGGCCATCACTTCGGCCGACAGGCCGAACTGGGCGCGCGCATAATCCTGCGAGCCGACATCCTTCATGAAGCGGTCCTCGACGCCGAACGACAGGAAGCGCGTGCGCGCCAGGGCGCCGCGCGGCGCCGCCCATTCGGCGACGGCGCCGGCCAGCCCGCCGATGCGGCCATGTTCCTCGATCGCCGCCACCAGACGGCAGCGCTGGAAGATTTCGGCCAGACGGGCCTCGTCGAGCGGCTTCACGGTATGAACGCTCTCCACCCGCACCGAGCGGCCGGCGGCGGCAAGGCGCTCGGCGGCTTCCAGCGCGGGCGCCATGATGGTGCCCGCGACCAACAGGCAGATCTCGTCGCCCGGCCGCACGGTCAGCATCTTGCCGAGGGCGAAATCCGGCGCCTCCTTATGAATGACCGGCTCACCCTTCTTGCCGATGCGCATATAGAGCGGTCCGTCCTGCCGAAGGCCGGCGGCGAGGCCGAGGCGCAGCTCGACCTTGTCGCAGGGCGCGAAGACGGTCATGCCCGGCAGGGTGCGCAGGATGGCCAGATCCTCGCAGGAATGATGGGTCGGACCCAATTCGGCATAGGACAAACCCGAGCCGGTCCCGACGATGATCACCGGCGCATGGTGATAGCAGACATCGACGCGGATCTGCTCGAAACAGCGCGTGGTGGTGAAGGGGGTGATGGTGTAGACCACCGGCCGCAGCCCGCTCATCGCCATGCCGGCGGCGACGCCCATCATGTTGGCTTCGGCGATGCCGCAATTGAAAAAGCGGCCCGGGCAGCGTTCCTTGAAGGGATCGAACAGCTTGTTGCCGATGTCGCCCGACAGCAGCACCACGCGCGGATCGGCCTCGCCCAGCTTGACCATTTCCTCGGCGAACGCGTTTCTCATGCCGCCACTCCCAGCTCGCGGCAAGCCGCGGCGACCTCATCCGCATTGGGGATGCGGTAATGCCAATTATTGTCGTCTTCCATGAAGGAGACGCCGCGTCCCTTGATCGTGTGGGCGATGAAGGCGCGCGGCCCCTCGCCGCCATCCGGCGCCAGCTTGCCCGGCAGCGCCGCCAGATCGTGCCCGTCGATCTCTTCGGCGCGCCAGCCGAAGGCCCGCCATTTGTCGGCCAGCGGACCGAGCGCCAGCACCTCGTCGCTGCGGCCCGTCGCCTGCCACTTATTATAGTCGACGATCACGGTCACCGAGCCCAGTTTCTCGGCTGCACCCATCATGGCCGCCTCCCATACCGAGCCCTCATTGCACTCGCCATCGCCCAGCAGCACATAGAAGCGGCTGTCGCGCTTCTGAACGCGGGCGGCCAGCGCCATGCCGAGCGCCAGCGGCAAGCCGTGACCGAGGGAACCCGTGGCGGCTTCGATGCCGGGCACCGGACCGGGCGTCGGCGGATGTTCGCCGAACAGGCTGCCGTCCTGGCCGTAATCGGACAGGCGTTCATAGGGGAAGAAACCGGCCAGGGCCAGGGTCTGGAACAAGGCGGGCGCCGCATGGCCCTTGCTGAGGATGAACCGGTCGCGCGCCGGATCGTCCGGCTTGGCGGGATCGAGACGCAGCACCGACCAGTAAAGCGTGGTCAGAATATCGACGCAGGACAAACAGGAACCGAGATGCGGCGTGCCGGTGCGATGAGAATTGGCAATAATCCGGGCCCGCAAAGTCCGCGCCAGCTGGTCCAAAGTTTGGCTATCGGAAGTCATCGGCCCATCCCGTTCAGAACGCTGGCAGTTAAGCCTCTATCCGGCGAGGGCGTCAAGCTTTTGGGCCAGGAACGAAAAAGCCCCGCAGTGCGGGGCTTTTCGGTATATGGCGGATGGGGTGGGATTCGAACCCACGATACGCTTTTGACGTATACACACTTTCCAGGCGTGCGCCTTCGACCGCTCGGCCACCCATCCAGCGTGCCGTTTCCCCAAGGGGCCGGCAGGCAAGGCGCGCAAATTATACGAGCGGTTTCAGGAATGCAAGCCTGCCTGTGCGAAACCCGCGCGAGGCATCGTAATAGGACTTGCGCCTTAAGGTTTTATTTGGTTTTTTATAGTCAAATAAATACTCGCACACATTAAGACTTTAACCGAGGGTTACATGTTGGTGGGGCGCCTCGTCGGTTGGTTGCTGATCGGTGTTTCCGTGCTCATGGCTTCGGCCGACGCCGTGATGGCGCTCGGGCCGGGCGAGCACGCCGGTATCGTCACGCGTGATGTCTGGATGCTGTTGGCCGGGCGCGCCTGGGACCCCGAAGGTCCCTCGCTCGCCACGCTGCTGATGGCCTGGCCGGCCTGGACCGTGCTGGCGCCGCTCGGTCTGTTGACCGTGCTGCTGTCACGGCCGCGCCGCCGGACACGCCGCAGCAGTTTCGAATAATTCCAGGCTGATTACTATAAAGCCCGCCAAGCGATAGCCTGGCGGGCTTTATAGCATGATGACGTTTGTCGTCATCATGCTTCAGCGGGGTAGCCTACCCCGCACCCTCGGGGTCGTTCGCTACGCTCCTCCGAGCGGAATGAACCTTTGATCGAGTTTAAAGTCATCCCGCTCTAACTCTTTTAGTCGTCGCCCATCTTGAGCGCGGCCAGGAAGGCCGATTGCGGGATTTCGACCTTACCGAACTGCCGCATGCGCTTCTTGCCTTCCTTCTGCTTGTCCAGCAGCTTGCGCTTGCGGCTGATGTCGCCGCCATAGCACTTGGCCAGAACGTCCTTGCGCATCGCCGACAGGCTCTCGCGGGCGATGATGCGGCCGCCGATCGCGGCCTGGATGGCGATCTGGAACATCTGCCGCGGAATCAGTTCCTTCAGGCGCGCGCAGATGTTGCGGCCGCGCGCCTCGACCACGCTCTTATGCGCGATGAAGGCCAAGGCGTCGACCTGCTCGCCATTGACCAGGATCGTGACTTTGACCAGGTCGCTTTCCTCGTACGAATCCATTTCGTAATCGAAGCTGGCATAGCCGCGGCTGATCGACTTCAGGCGGTCGTAGAAGTCGAACACGATTTCGTTCAGCGGCAGGCGATAGACCGCCATGGCGCGATTGCCGGCATAGGTCAGATCGATCTGCGCGCCGCGGCGCTCGGTGCAGAGTTGCAGGATCGGGCCGAGATACTCGTCCGGCACCATGATGGTGGCCTTGATCCACGGCTCCTCGATCTTCTCGATCTTGGTGGTCTCGGGCATGTCCGACGGATTGTGCAGTTCCCGCATGGTGCCGTCGGTCAGATGGATGCGATAGACCACCGACGGCGCGGTGGTGATCAGATCCAGATTGAATTCGCGCTCCAGGCGCTCCTGGATGATTTCCAGATGCAGCAGGCCGAGGAAGCCGCAACGGAAGCCGAAGCCCAGCGCCGCCGAGGTCTCGGCCTCATATTCGAAGCTGGCGTCGTTGAGGCGCAGCTTGGCGAGGCTGTCGCGCAGCT